>NZ_NPJZ01000001.1:3123611-3455833 GCF_002245895.1 Rhodococcus sp. OK302 | reverse complement strand
TTGCCGATGCCGAGGCAAGCGGACTGACCGTGGATCTACTGCTGGAGACCTGGGACCTGCGCCCCTTCACTGAAAATTCCGGCTTTCTGGTGGCTGTATTTTCGCGCGCGAACTGACCACCGTGTCCCGAAAGACGTCCCCGCGGGGACGTCTTTCGGATACGTCGACTGCTAACCCCTATCGCTGATAGCGAGCCAATACCGCTCGACGCCGACGATCGAGCACCTACTTCCTTTCGTCCGTCGAGACCGTTCGACGCCGGCCAGTTCCTCCGTCAGACCAACGAACTTCACTATTCACACTGTCGGTGTCGGTAGATTGAGAACCCGACAATGCGGTAACGACGTAGTCATCGAAAGTTTCTGTAGCAGTGCCAATTCTGAGCGCATCACGTTACATGTGCATAGCGATCGCCGAGAACGCCGTGTTGAACATCATCGAGGTTCGCTCGGCGGACTGACCCTCCGACAAATGTGTCAATGAATCCACCAACCGTTGATGGATTTCGCGGTTCACATTGCCGGGCGAATCAAGATCCGCACCGAAATAGTCAACTGTAGGAAGGAGCTTCACCATAAATTCGGCGCAGTTGGCGCCATCGACGGAACCACTTAACGAGGGGGCGAAAGGAACGATCGAGCCTCTGCCATTGCCATCACGCGGCGACGAAACACTTCGATCAGCAGTTGATCGCGTCCGCCGAAGTGATACTGCACCGCGGACGTATTACGTTGGCCCGCAATGATTGCCACATCTCGCAACGACATCGCGTCGACTCCGTGGGTTCCCAGGAGTCGCTCCGCGACATCGACCATTGCGCTTTTGGGATCTACAGATGCCATGCAACGACGGCATAACGCACTGCATTAAACTGTCAATGCAGTGCGTTAATTGAGTGCGTGGTGCAATTCAGTACCGGGTGTAGTGCTGCTGGCTCGCGTGCTCGTCAGGGCAGATGCACTTTCGGTCAAGGTTCCGGTCCGAGGTCACGGCGCAGAATCGAATGCCGAGCGGATCGTGGGAATCCAGACTGTGCCCACAGGCCGGGCAGGACGGCGTCGAGTCAGTCGATCCCTCGTCCTGTTGGGGGGCAGTTGACTGAGAAACTTCGGCGGAATTCGACACATCAGTGGGGTTCGAAGCCATGGTGGTTCTCCAATTCTCGGCTGGTGGACTTCAGACCGATTTGGGCGCCGAGGACGACATGGCTAGACGGCGCATATTCGAATTGCCCTCGGCATCCTCCACGCTACCCGCTTCCGCCGAAACAATCGGATCCGCGGGTCGACAGCACAGAAGGCACAATTGACGCCATGACCGAGAATACGAGCCTGCCGATCGGTTGGCAGCACAAAGCGTTCGGAACCGACCTCCACGGTCTGCGCAGTTCCGATCTCGAAGCGTTGGGGATTCCGGCTCTCGACGGCGGCCTCCTCCTCCCGGTAATGACGCTCAATCGTGAAGCGATCTCACATAATCTGGATGTCATGGCACGGTTCTGTGCCGACCACGACGTAGACCTTGCACCGCACGCCAAGACCACGATGAGTCCGGAGTTGGTTCGCCGACAACTCGAGGCCGGCGCGTGGGGAATGACCGCGGCAACTGTCGCCCAGGCTCGCATTCTCCGCGAGTTCGGCGTCGACACCATCATCATTGCGAGCCAGGTTCTCGACCTCGCGGGCATTCGATGGATCTGCGATGTGCAGTCGACGGACCCCGAATTCTTTGTTGCTACCCTGGTCGACTCGATCGAGAGCGTCCAGTTGATGGAGCGGTTGATCGCGCAAGTCTCACCGAGCAGCAGAATTCGCGTACTCGTCGAACTCGGCTATGACAGCGGCCGCGCCGGGGCGCGCACTCTCGAGCAAGCCCTCGACGTTGCCCGCGCAGCGTCACAGGCACCGTCTCTCGTCCTCAGCGGAGTCGAGGGTTTCGAGGGCATGATGCCGGGCGCTTCGGTGGCTGCCCGTCGCATCTCTGTAGATTCGTATCTGTCATCGGCCCGGGCATTCACGGAAATCTGCCTGGCAGAGAACCTGTTCGAGAACAACTCGACAAAAGCCTCGCTCCCCCTGGTTACCTTCGGCGGCAGTGCATTTCACGATCAGGTTGTCCGCAAGTTTGCCGGCGATTGGGCAGCCGACAACGGTGTGCGCGTCGTGCTGCGCAGTGGTTGTTACATCACCCACGACCACGGCCTTTACGCCGATACCTCACCCTGGGCAAATGGTCCGATTACTTTGCAGGCAGCCGTTGAGGTCTGGGGCGTTGTGCTCTCACTACCGGAGCCAGGCCGGGCGATCCTGGGCTTCGGTCGTCGCGACGTGGGTTCCGACGCGGGCTTTCCCAAAGTTTTGTGGCGACGGCGAGATGGCTCCAATCGACCAGCTCGGACACTGTCGATCACTGCCCTCAACGATCAGCATGCCTACGTCGATGTGCCCGAAGGATTCGACGTGCGGGTCGGTGATCTGCTGGGCTGCGGGATTTCGCACCCGTGCACCACTTTCGACAAGTGGTCATTGATTCCCGAGGTCGATGCGGACTATCGCGTCGTAGGATTGGTTCACACGTTCTTCTGACCAGACCGAGGCGGATGATCACTTCAACACAAAAGCCGACGCTGGAAGCGCCTTTCACCGTGATGACGAATACGACTCGAGATGTGTTTCGAGGAGCGATTTTGGGTGCGTGCTCACAGACGCGACAACCCGGACTCCGGCCTGGCGCCGGGCAACCTCACGGAGTGGACAGCGACTCCGGTGGATGACGGTCCTTCTCCTGTGGTCAGTGGTGGGTGTTCCCGCAACCGCGGATGCCGACGTCCCGGCGCCGCACGACGCGATTGCCGCGGACACCGCTGCCGAGTCGGGCACCTTCCGGGCACTGACCTACAACATCGCCGGCCTGCCGGCAGTACTGTCGAGCGCCAGGACGGACCGGCCGTCGAGCACCACCAGCATCGGGGCGAGGTTGGCGCCCTACGACGTGGTGAACGTGCAGGAGGATTTCAACTACCACGCCTAGCTGTACGCCGCGGCCAATCATCAGTACCGAATACCGACCAGCGGAGGGGCCGGGTTCGGCAGCGGCCTGAACACCTTGTCCATGTTCCCGCTCGAAGGTCCGACACGTGTGAGCTGGGAGACTTGCTGAATCGGCAGCGGTGACTGCCTGACGCCCAAAGGCTTCACGTTCACCCGGATTCACCCGGCAGACGACGTAATCATCGACGTCTACAACCTGCACACCGATGCCGGATCTGAAACCCGTGACATGACGGCCCGGTCCGCCAACCTGGACCAACTCACCCGCTTCATCGCCGCGCGGTCCGCCGGCAACGCCGTTGTCGTCATGGGAGACACCAATAGTCGGTACACCCGAGCCGGCGACTCCATCGCCGAGTTCGCCGCGGCAAACGGCCTGCGAGACGGGGTGGATCTGCGAAACCGTGGACAAAGTCTTCTACCGTAGTGGCGATCACGTGGCCCTCGGGGCGACCGGATATCGCAACGCCCACACCGAATTTGCCACCGAGGCCAGCATGCCGCTGTCCGATCACTTCCCGATAGCAGTCGACTTCGCCTGGTCCTGCATCGGAATATGCGAGTCCGGCAACGATACTGGGCCGATCGAGGCGGAAGGTATGGGCTCGTCGTCGTCCTCGTCGAAGTCAGCAACTCCACGCTTCCAGTAGCCGGTGATCAGGTGGTCACCGGCGTTCAAGCCGAGCTCGTCGCGTACGAACCGTCGGATCGGCTTGAGGCTGGTGGCCTCACCCGACACCCAGGCGTAGACCCGCTCGCCTTCCGGCACGGACACCGTTCGAACTGCGCGCTCGAGCAGGTCGGAATGCCCAGCCGGAACGTCGCCGCGGTGCAACCATCGAACCTCGACGCCCTCGGGAGCGGCCAGTTCGATCTGCTGCGACGCATCAGTGACCTCGATAAACACCCATCCTGCGGCGGCTTCCGGAAGCATCTCCAACCAACGAGCAATCGCCGGCAATGCGGTGATGTCCCCGGCCAGCAGATACCTGTCGTATGTCCACGGAACTACGACGCCACCAGGCGGACCCGCCACGTGAACCCGGATTCCGGGAGTCGCCGCAATCGCCCAATCGGAGGCGAACCCGCCGGAGTGGAGCGCGAAGTCGAGGTCCAACTCCCCCAGTTCGGCGTCGTATCTCCGCACGGTGTATTCACGTGAAATGGGAAGTGGGCGAGGCCACTTCAGGCCGCTGCCATCACGCTCCGGCAACCGTACGGTGCCGTCGGCATCCGGATACACCAGCCGTACGTGCTCGTCGGGGGCATGCGATTCGAAGCCCGCCAACTCCGGACCGGCCAGCGTCAGGCGCAGCAACCCGGAACCGACCATAGTGCTGCGGACAACTTCGAGTTCGCGAATACCGATGGGGTACGGCACCTTTGCGCTGCTGGCGCCGGCCCGAACTTCGGCGATGGTCGTTAGGTGGTCTCCTCGGTTCATGAACTGCCTTCCTTGTCTTGCTGTGTCGTGCCTACCGGCACCGGGCTTTCACGAAGATCCATCTCGACAACTTCCGACGTTGCTCGACGTACCGAACCGAGCGTCCCGAGCAGCACCAGTCCGAGAGCCGAACCGGCAATACCCAAGGCCAACAGTGCAGTTCCCGGTTCCAGCCACTGTCCGAGGAATCCGGCTGCCATAGATCCGATGGCAGTGCCCGTGACGGCCTGCACCATCCACAGACTCGACACCCGGCCACGAAGTTCGTCGGGTGTGTTCTGTTGGAGTACCGCAAATCTCAAAATGTCGTTGAGCGCTCGTCCGAGTCCGAAGCCTGCCAGGCCGAGGAATGCGAGAACCACAGCACCCGACGCCCCGAGGACTACCAGCCCGAGCGGCATGAAGGCTACCGATATCAGCATGGCTGCACCGTTGCGCTGAACACGTCCGGTCCATCCGCTCGTCAACGACCCGATAACGGCGCCCACTGCCGGCGCTGCGTAGAGCAGACCCAGCATCGTGGGCCCGCCGCCGAGCACCTGATCGACAAAAGCTGGAAGTAGCACCATCGGCCCACTGACAAACATGACCAGGAGCCCGCTGATCAGGATCCCACGAATGACGGAATGGCTACCCGCAAACTTCACCCCGGTCACGAGAGCCCGAATGGGGCTCTCGTGATCAGTTCCCGGAGCCGGAGCCGGGCCGACTGCCTGGAACAATGTGACAGTTCCGGCAGTGGCCGCTGCGGCTACAAAGTACGTAATGGGAATTCCGCCAGCCGCGATGATCACGCCGGCAACAGCCGGCGCGACCATCGTCCCGATATCGGTGGTCAGCGCCACGAGCGCGCCGGCTGCCGCCATCTTGTTGCGTAGCAACAACGTCGGCATCAAGGCCATCAAGGCCGAACTACTGACACCGCCGGCCAATCCATCGATCGCCGCTGCGACATAGATGACCCACATCGACGGATGTGGCAGTAGTGCGTTGCATCCGAGAATGATGAATCCGAGACCCGCAGCACTGCGGGCCAATTGGATGGTGCGTCGGCGATCGTATCGATCGGCGAGCACACCGCCGAACAGGCTGCCGAAGAACATCGCGATAGCCATCGCGGTGGAAACTCCGGCAACCTGCAAGGTTGACCTGGTGAGCTGGTACGTCTGCGCAGGAACGGCTACGACGAGCAGCCCGATCCCGAGCAGCGAGATCAATCGCGCGGAAAAGGCGTACCGGAAGGGACGGCTGGTCCGCAATGGTGAAACATCGATCACCAGCCCACCGAGTCGGGTCATCCGAAGGTCTGACCGATCAGATCGAGAGTTGCCATTGCGCCGTCGTAGTCAGGACGGTAGCTGGTGGCGGGGAGCTCGAACGTCGTACCGGCCTTGAAGGACGGCAACTGTGAGTACAGCGGATCGGTGGCAAGTTCTGCCATCGGACGTCCGGACACCGGAATGACAAACGCCACCGGTGCGTCGGCAACCTGCGACAGCAGTTCCGGGCTGACCTCGAACGAGTCACCCGAACCGAAGAGCTGCGGGTTACCGGCCTTGGTCATGACGTCGTCGGCGACAAACCCGAGCTCGCTGAGCATTGCGGGCAGGGCTGCCGTCGGCGGCACGAGGTACGGCTTGTTGTTGGCAAGCGAGAGGATGTAGACGACGTTGCCGGCCGGAACCTTGATCTTGCCCTTGACGTCTTTCACCTTCGCGTCGTAGGCGGCCATGAGGGCGGGAACCTGATCGGAACGGCCCGCTGCGTCGGCGACGATTTCGAGCTGCTTGTCCCAGGCGGCTACGGTCCGCGGGACCAGAACCGTTGGTGCGATAGCGGTGAGCTTGTCGTAAAGTTCCTCGGCCTGAACAGAAGTAACACCCTGTCCACCACCGATAATCAGGTCAGGGTTGGCGGCGGCAACGGCCTCGACGCTGAGCTGCTCACCAGCGGGAAGTTCCGTGGTGCCCTGCTTCTTGGCTGCATCCGACCAGGCCGGCGGGAATCCACCCTCGAGGTTGGTCACCCCGAGGACGCGGGTATCGGTGGCAACCACCGGAGCGTCGAGAGCGTAGAGGTAGCCGGCGAGTCCGCCGCTGAGGACCACGATGCGCTCGGCCGAAGCCGGCACTGTGACGGCACCCTTGTCGGTCTGGACTACGCGCGTCGTGGGCTCGTCTGCCTTGGCAGGTTCGTCCGATGACGCACTGCTGCACCCGACCATCGCCATGAGTGCGACGATCATCAGTCCCGCGATAGCGGCGGGACGTCGCCTACTCCGTGTCGCGAGCGGTGGTGTGGACTTCATTTGTTATCTCCCATTGTGTTTCCAACTGTGTGGTCTGTGTGCTTCGACAAGGCAAGGTGTGTCGCAAGTTCGGCAACTGTCGGATGAGCCATCAGGGTCCCGACGCCGACGGTGATCGAGAGGTCGTGTTCCACCTCGCCCACCAAGTGCATGGCCCGTAGCGAATCGCCGCCGAGATCGAAGAAACTCTCCTCCGGATTCACGGTTTCGACGTCGAGAACGCGCGCAAAGACCTGGCACAGTTGCCTTTCGGCGTCTGTGCGCGGCGCCCGTGCGGCCGCGCGCGGCGGGGGCGCCGGCAATGCTGCCCGGTCCAGTTTTCCGTTCGGGGTCAACGGGATCGTGTCCACCGTGACGATGTCGGACGGAACTAGATGCGCCGGTATACGTTCACGCAGGTACGGCCGGAGATCACCAGGCGCACAACCATCTTCGGGAATCACATATCCGATCAGACGTGGAGGCGCACCGTTCTCGCTGCGGACCGTTGCCGCTGTGCGAAGCACGCCGGGGCACGCAGCGAGCGCGGCCTCCACTTCACCCAACTCGATTCGAATCCCGCGGATCTTCACCTGATGGTCTGCGCGGCCCCGGTATTCGAGTTCACCGTCCCGGCGTCGCAGAACCATGTCGCCCGTTCGATACATGCGCCCGCCGGGTGCGTGCGGATCGGCAACAAACACCGAAGATGTCAGCGCCGTTCGATGGAGGTATCCCATCGCCGTGCCGTCGCCGGACATATAGAGCTCGCCCACTGCGCCGACGGGAACTTCACGAAGACCCGAATCAAGCACTCGTGCACAAGCATTGCGGACAGGTCGTCCGAGGCACGGCGTGACACTCCCCTGCACCGGCGACCCCATCGCATTGATCGTGAACTCGGTCGGTCCGTACAGGTCGTAGCCGTCGACGCCGTCCTGATCACGCAATCGTGACCACAATTCCGCGGGCACGGCTTCTCCTCCGAGCATGACCAGGGCGGGTGTCCGCTCACCGTCGAGAAGACCTGCTGCCATCAATTCCCGTGCATACGACGGCGTCACGTTCACCACGTCGATGCCGACCTTTCGGTAGTGCTTGACCAGCGACCCCGGATCAAGGCGGGCCTGCTCGTCGATCACGTGAACTTCATGGCCGGCGAGCAGCCAGAACAGCTCTTCCCAGGACATGTCGAACGAGAACGACACCGTATGCGCAATGCACAGACGTCCTGCCTTCTTCTCAGTGGGAGTGAAGATTTCGGCCTTGTGATTGTGGTACATCGTGGTCAAGCCTCGATGGCCCACTACAACGCCCTTGGGCTTGCCGGTACTGCCGGAGGTGTAGATGACGTAGGCGGGTTGATCCGCCGTCGTCGGTCCACCAACTGCTGCCGCGGAAACAACAGGCGCTTCGGCCCGCCCGTCGAGCACATCAGCAACATCCGGCGCGTCGATGACCACGCACGGACGTCCGTCCGGGGCGACTACGTCACGCTGCTCACCGGTAGTGATCACCAACGCGGCGGTGCTGTCCTCCATCAACTCCCGCAACCGCGCCGGCGGATGCGCCAGGTCCAGCGGAAGGTACGCGGCTCCGGTTCGCATGACGGCAAAGATCGCGACAACATGGTCTGCAGTACGCGGAAGAGCTAGCGCCACAACGCTGGACGGCCCGGCACCTCTCGACGCCAGGATCCGGGCCAGCCGATCGACACGAGTGTTCATCGCTGCGGCACTCAGTGTGACGTCACCGAAGACCAGCGCGGTCTCGTCCGGTGTCGCCCGGGCTCGCTCGCGCAGTAGTGCGTCGACGCTGCCGCTGGGCTCACCGGGAAGTGGCATCCGGGCACGAAGTGGCGCAAATTCGACCGGAGTGTTCGCACGCGGAACAGTCGTGTCCGCCACCGTGACAGCGTCCGACCCTGCGATCAGTTGGAGGATCGCGACGGTGCGGGCAAGCAGGTCCTCCGCGATGGAAGCGGGAACCAGATCGGGCCGGTTTTCCAGAACGAGCGACATCGAGGCATCAGCGACTCCCGGGTCCACATCCAAGGTCAGCGCGTAGTGCGTACCGTCCACCGCGTCGAAACCCACAATCCCGCTGCGCTCGAACGTGTTCCGACGCCCTTGTTCATCACGCGGGGTATTGCGGAAGACGTAGAGCGTGTCGAAAAGCGTCGCAAAGCCTGCGGCGCGCTGAACGTCGCCGAGACCGAGATGGTGATGTTCGAGCATGGAACCTTGTTCCCGGAACAGGCGACCGAGCAGATTCGGAATCGTTTCCCCCGGCCGTACCTGAACGCGCACCGGAATGGTGTTGAGCGCCAACCCCACCATCCGATCGGCGCCGTCCACGTCCGGTGAGCGTCCGGACACCGTCGAACCGAAGACGACGTCGTCGCGGCCGGTCACCGCGCGCAACGCCAAGCCCCACGCAGCGGAGACAACGGTGGACAGTGTCACGCCGCTACGACGGGCAAGATCACAAACAGCCTGGGTAGTGCTCGGTTCCAACAGAACTCGGCTGAATACCGGCAGCGGCGCGCTTCCGCCGACACCGGTACCGGTACCGCCCAGGAGCGTCGGCTGCTCGAGATCGGCCAGATAGTTCTTCCACGCCGACAACTCCTCCGTGCGATCTGTTTCTGCGAGCCATCGCAAGTGGTCACGGAAATCGGCGGGTTCTTCCAACGCTACATCCAGGCGAACCGGATCGGTGCCCTGCGAACGAGCAAACTCGTACAGTGCAAACAGTTCCGCATACATCAACGTCTGTGACCAGCCATCGGTCAGCAGGTGATGCTGTGTGAAGACGAGATGTGCTCCCCCACCCGGTAGCCACACCAGGACCATCCGAATAAGCGGCGGAGCACTCAAATCGAAGAGTGTGCCGAACTCTGCCTCGTCCAAAGTCTGGACCACAGATTCCAATTCATCAGCGGCAACACCGGTGAGGTCCACTTCTCGGAACGGCATCGCGGCAGCTCGCGGAACAAACTGGACCGGCGCATCGAAACCGGCGTGCGTGAATCCTGCACGCAGATTGGGGTAGCGCCGCAACAGTGCATCGCCTGCTGCGCGCAGTGCTGACGCATCTACCGCGGCGTCCGGAGAGAACTCGAACCGTGGCTGCATGTGATAAGCGTCGGTACCATGTGCTCCGTCGAGTACCGATTGGAAGTACATGCCCTCCTGCAAGGGTCCCAGAGGCAAGACGTCCTGCCAGTCCGGACTGAGGGAATCGAGTCTTGCCCGACGATCGACGTCCACTGTCACCAACGGGCGGCGGATCTGATCCGGCGCAGTTTCCGGCAGTGCTTTGCGGTCGACCTTTCCGTTCAGCGTCAACGGAAGTGAGTTCAGAACCGTGATCGTCTGCGGCACCATGTGTTCAGGAAGGAGCAGCGCAATTTCCTTGCGAACCAGCACCGAATCGAGGACCGAGCCTCCGCCGGGCACCACGTATCCGTGCAGACTGCCCGTTCCTGCAGCGTCCACCCGGACGGTGGCCGCGGCGCGGGACACGCCCTTCACCGCATTCAGCGCACCTTCGACCTCGCCGAGTTCGATGCGGAAACCGCGAACCTTCACCTGATCATCTGCGCGGCGCAGGAAGTGGAGCACTCCCTGGCGTCGTCGTACAAGGTCACCCGTGCGATAGAGGCGTGCGCCCGGCACACTCGGATCAGCCACGAACCGCGCGACCGTGAGATCGGGTCGATTCAGGTATCCGCGCACAACCTGGGTACCACCCAGATACAGTTCGCCGGCCACACCTTCCGGAACCTCGCGTAGATCGTCGTCCAAAATTCGAGCATGCACATCGGTCCACGGTCGCCCGATTGTGACCCGATCACCGAGTGCCAGCACTGCCGACGTCGCCCACACGGTAGCTTCGGTGGGCCCGTACACGTTTCGCACTGCAGAGCTGAACTGCACGAGGTTGTCAGCCAGATCCTGCGGGAGCGCTTCTCCGCCCACCAACGCACGGACCTGACCGAGTTGCTGGGCATTTTCATGCTCCGTGACCACTCGCCACAGCGACGGTGTTGCCTGCATGACTGTCGCCCCGCTGGCGGTAATCAACTCCAGCAACGCATCCGGATCTCGGACCGTGCGGCGATGGGCAAGAACGATAGTTGCGCCGGCAGCGAGGGGACACAGCAACTCCAACGCTGCAATGTCGAACGACACCGTCGTCACAGCAACAATGCGATCACCCGGCCTGATCCAGCGATCTTCTATGACGGTGTCCGTGAATGCCGCGAGGTTTGCCGTCGAGACCATCACGCCCTTGGGTCGACCGGTCGACCCTGAGGTGTGAATGACGTAGGCGAGGTGTTCACCAGCGGGTCGTGGTGCGGGAAGTACAACGCCGGTCGCGGCGAGTTCACCGTCTACCAGAACCATCGCCGGCGCAGCGTGTGGAAGTTGTCCGGCGACATCGGTACTCGTGAGAACACACACCGGTGCCGCGTCCTCGATCATGAACTCGAGGCGCTCGGCCGGGTAGTCGACATCGAGGGGCAGATAGACCGCTCCGATGCGCAGAACTGCCAGCAATCCAGCCACCAGATCCGCAGTCCGGTCCAACGCGACCGCCACGACCTTTTCGGGTCCGGCACTGGCAGCGACGAGTTCTCGTGCCACATCGTCCACTCGGGCGGACAGCTCCCGATAGGTGAGCGTAGAACTGCCGGAAACAACTGCAGGTGCGTCGGGGGTTCGCTGAACCTGCCGTGCAAACAACAGCGAAATTCCCGCCGGCGCAACCTCACGGCGTGGTGGATCCCGATGCGGTTCACCCTCCGAGAAGCGCACGCCCGAGACGACAACATCGGCGCCCGCTCCAAGCACCGACTTCACGCCGTCGAGCACTGCATCCGCGGTGACGGCGTCGAACAACTCGGCATTGACCGTCAGCCGAAGTTCGGTTCCGGTACAGACAAATTCGAGGTCGACGGGGTCTTCGGCCAGATGACCGACGCGGGCGGCGAACAAACTTGCGCGAGGCCGGTCCAGAAGATCCGCAATACGATCGAGGGTCACGTCGCCATGCGCCAACGCTCCCGAAACTGCATCCTCGACCCGGGTCACGACCTCACCGAAGGTTGGCCGATCGTTCAGATTTACCCGGATGACGTTCTCGGTGTTGTTCTCGACGAGACCGACTGCGATATCGCGGCCGCCACCGAATGCGCTGAGAGTGGTTGCAACGGCAGCTATCAGCACCGTCTCGTAGTCGATCCCACTGCTCAATTGCCGGAAGTACGTGTGTGCGCGGTACGCCGTACCTCGTGGTCGGTCAGACGGAAGGTCCAACTCGAGCGGCAAACCTGCGAGAGCCTTTACCCAGTACCGCTCGTGAGCGGGATCGCCCGGAGCGGCAGCAAGACGTACCGGCTCCAGCTCATCCACGACCGAGACAGACGTTGTTACGACTCCCTTGACCGCGAACTTCGAGTAATCGATCTGTGCTGCAGCAGCGAGTCCGGTCGGTGTCGGAGTATCGAAGACATCGGAGACGACGACGCGGATTCCCAGCTTACGGAGACTGCCCACCAATCGCATCGCAGTCAGTGAATGCCCGCCGAGAGCAAAGAAATTATCGTCCGGATTCACGCTGGTAAGTTCCAACACTGTTGCCGCACAATGACACACTGCCTCGACGACCACAGGGTCCACGTCAGCTGATGCGATTGCCGGGGTAGCGATCGATGCCGGCGTAACTGCAATGGGTTGATCCGTCCGAACGACCGTCAGAACCTCGGACGCCGGCGTCATCGGCTCGGTCAGTAGCCCAGCGAGGATCTGACCGATCCTGGTGACGATGCGCTGGGCCATCACGCCGGGAACGGCCGCAGGATCGTGGTACAGCACGAGGTCCAGTCCCGTACTCGGCGGCGCCATCAGGGTCATCGGATAGTGCGTAACACCATGATTCGCAAATCCGTCGACGCGCAGCGTGTGCGAATCAGGCTGACCCGCACCGGAGTTCGGGAAGTTTTCGAAGATCAGCAAGGTGTCGAACAACTGCCCGATGTCGGCGATACGTTCGATCTCGGCCAGACTCGTGTGCTCCACGTCTTGAATGTCGAACTGTGCGCTCTGGAGCCCGGCGAATTGATCCAGAAGTGGCTCGTCCGCCGTTATGTGCAGGCGGGCCGGAATCGTGTTGCTGAAGAGCCCGACCATCCCTTCCACACCGGACAGATCGGCAGGGCGACCGGACACGGTAGCGCCGAAAACGACGTCCCACTGCCCCGTCACCTCAGCCAGTACTGCGGCCCAGACCCCTTGGACCAGCGTGTTGATGGTCAACCCGCGTTTGCGTCCGAGGTCGATCAACGCTTGCTCATCAGACGTCGACAGCGGCACCGGAACACTCACCGGCACTCCACGGGCCGGCTTGTCGCCGGCTACGAGTGTCGGGGAAGTCAGGCCACGCAATCGCTCACTCCACGCCGACTGCTGAACCTCTTGATCACGGTCGGCAATCCACGCCAGGTAATCGCGGTACGGGGTCGGCGTCGGCAGATGTGCGTCGCCGTCGTGATACACGTTCATCAACTCACGCAAGACAATCGGAGTTGACCAACCGTCGGTGAGCAGGTGGTGTGCATTGAGAATCAGCCGATGCACGTCGCCGGGCAGGCGAATCAGAAGGGCACGCAACAGCGGCGGCCGGCTGACGTCGAAGACGTGCTCGGCGGCCTCGCTCTCGAGTCGATCCGCCGAACGAAGTGCTGCAGCCGCCGGCACGGACGTCAAGTCCACGGAGCCCCAAGCGACCTTCGCGGCACGCGGAATCGCCTGTACCGGGCGGGCAAACTGCTCGTAATGGAAGGCGGCGCGGAGGTTCGGGTGCCGGTCGATCACGGTCTCGAATGCGTCAGCCAACCGTGCTTCGTCCAGCGGCCCGCTCAGATCGAAACGCGCAGTCAGGGTGTAGACATCTGCAGCGCCATCTCGAACTGCGTGGAACAGCAGCCCTTCCTGGAGTGGGGACAGCGGAAGTAGATCCGCGAGCGGACCATGGATCAACTCGAGTTCGTTGATGCCGTCCTGATCGACCCACTCTGCCGAGCAGTCCGACGGCGTCAATCCGCCGGAGAAGAGAGCAGCGTGGGCGGTCAGCGCGGCCAGCGCCTGATCCCAATGTGCCTGCAATTGCGCAATGGTCACGGCGTCGAGCACACTGCTGGCCGCGGTCCATTCGACAGCCAACTGGGGGGCACCGTCTTCGCGGACAAATGCGTTGAGCGCCAGCACTTCCGACATCACCTTCGTCGGCGGCTCGACCACCGAGAACGCGTCGCGCTCGGGCAGTCGCCATCCGGTTCCGGGCAAAGAAGGGAAGCGTCCGAGGTAGTTGAGCAATAGCTCGGGAGTACCCGATTCGGAAAGCTCGGGTGCAGCAACGGGATCCAGATAACGCAGCACTCCGTAGCCGACCCCGCCGCCGGGAACTGCTCGCTTGGATTCCTTGACTCCACGAAGTAGATGCCCAGCGGCCGAACCGCCACTGAGTGCGTCGACGAGTTGGGCCGCGCTTGAGATTGCACCGGTAGGAACTCGAATCGGGAATTCGCTGGTGAACCATCCGATTGTTCCGGCGAAGTCGCTCTCGCTGGTAAGCGGGTCGCGGCCGTGGCCTTCGACGGTCACGCTCTGCGAGTCACCCAATACCTGTCCGCGGCTGTGCTGCCAGGAACGCAGCGCCAGCATCAGCCCGGCGAGAAGTATCTCGTCGGCCCGTGCCCGGTAGGCCGCGGGGAGCGTCGTCAACAATGCTTCTGTGACCGCGACGGACGCGACAGTCGTCGTCCGCGACGCGGTATCGACCACGTCGACGGCAGGGTCGAGACGACGTTCGCCGATCGGCGCGTCATCGATGGATGCGGACGCCGAAGTCCAGTAGTCGAGTTCGGATCGCAGACTGCCCGTAGTGCCGAACTCCGCCAGTAGCCCCGCGTATCGACGCCATGAACTTCCCACGATTCCCAGCTTCGCCGGCCTGCGTTCGCGTGCAGCGTCAGTCGCTTCGTGAAGATCGGGAAGCAGGATCCGCCAGGAAACCCCGTCGACGATGAGGTGGTGCGCAACCACGATCAACTGATCGGGTTGATCTGATTCGGTCCGCACCACAACGACCCGGAGTAGATTGCCCGCTCGCGGATCAAGTTCATTCGCAGCCGCTTCGGCAGTTCGACGGATCTGTTCGGCATCCGTACTTCCGGAGATTTCTGTGACGAGCCCGTCCGCTCGCACGGCGCCCGACTCGCGAACGATCAACTCGGTTGCGCTGTTACCGGTTCCGCGGCGCAGCAATAGCCGTAGGGCGTCGTGTCGATCGAGGATCGTCTGTACTCCGGACTGCACGTCGTCTCGGGTCAGCACCTCGTCGATGCGCACCGCAGTCCACTGGGCATATCCCGCGATGGATTCGTCAGTGAGATTCTTGTCGGTCAGGGCTCGGACGATCGGCGGCGCAACCACGGATCCAGTAGCCACGTCGACTACTGCGACGATGGATGTCTTGTCATCCGCGACATCACGCGCGCCCGCCGCAATGGTTCCCAGATCACGTTGAGCAAGAAGTTCTTTCGGCGCGATGATCAATCCGCGCACACGCAAGCGACTGCTGATGCTGATGGCCGTGATGCTGTCGCCACCGAGTCCGAAGAAATCCTCGTCGGTACCGACGCGATCCCGTCCCAGGACCTCGGCAACAACATCACACAGGATCAGCTCGCGTGGTGTGGTGGCAGCCCGACCTTCGGATTCGGCGACCGGCGCCGGCATCGCCGCACGGTCGAGCTTGCCGTTGACCGTCACCGGAAGTTCGTCCAGAACTACGAGTGCAGAAGGAACCAGATGATCCGGAACCCGACTGGCGAGAGTCCGGCGCAGTTCTTCTTGCGGCGGCAGGGCCACCCCGGCAGCGGGGACGACATAGCCGACCAAGGTCGGGCGTCCGCCCTCGGTCCGAATCAGTGCAGCCGCAGCTCCGACGCCCGGCACTGAGCCGAGAACTGCTTCGACTTCACTCAATTCGACGCGATGGCCACGGATTTTCACCTGCTCGTCACTACGACCGATGAACTCGTATCCGCGACCCGGAACCCAACGTGCCACGTCACCCGCGCGGTACATGCGGTCGCCCGGGGCTCCGAAGGGGTCGGCAACAAATCGTTCGGTCGTCGCAGCAGCCCGGCCGAGGTATCCCCGGGCCAGCTGCGGTCCGGCCAGGTAGAGCTCGCCTCGCTCGCCGTCGGCAACCGGCTTCAGAGCACTGTCCAGGAGGTAGGCGCGAGTTCCCGCCAGTGGGTAACCGATTCGGGGGCGCTCACCCTCGACGGCCGTCGCAATGGCGTCGACCGTAGCTTCCGTAGGCCCGTACAGGTTTTGCGCCGGCACGCCCGCTTCGATGATCGCGCCCCACAGCGCCGGCGGCGCAGCTTCGCCGCCGACTACCAACAGCGCCAAACGCTGTGGCCCGGTCAGCAATCCGTTGTCGACCAACGCTGCGGCCATCGACGGGGTTGTGTCAACTACATCAATCCGGTCACGTGCAAACGCAGAAACCAGCGCGGCTGCATCCTTCTGGAGTTCCTCGTCATACACGTGAACTCGGTGACCACACAGCAGCCACAGCAGCTGGTCGAGAGAGGCATCGAAGGCAAAGGACGCTGTGTGCGCCGTGTGCAGTTGGCGGTTGCCGACGCGGGCAGCCGTGTCGCGAAAGATCGTCGCGCTGTGATGGTGCAACAGATGCGCGAGTCCGCCGCTCGGCACCAGAACACCCTTGGGCTTTCCCGTAGATCCGGACGTGTAGATGACGTAGGCAAGATGATCAGGATTGCGCGCTGCCGCGAGTTCCGCTGGGGCCAACGGCACATCGGAGTAGCCCGCAAGTTCGCTGCGCACTTCCTCGGAATCCACGGCAACCGGAATCGGCCGGGAATCTCCAACGAGGTGCCCCGCCAAAGCGCCTGTCGTGAGCACAACCTTCGGCTGCGCGTCATCGATCAGATCGCGCAGTCGCTCGGCTGGGTGCTGGGGGTCGAGCGCCACGTACGCAGCACCGGCATCGAAGGTCGCGAGTAGGGCGACGATCATGTCAGATGTGCGCGGAAGTGCTATTCCGACAATGTCATCCGGACCGACACGTCGTGCACGCAATGCGCGCGCCAGTCGATGTACGCGTGCGCCGAGTTCTGCAGCGGTCAGTCGCTCCTCGCCGCAAACAAAGACGGCGTCGTCGGAATGGTCGGCGACAACTCGATCGAAAACATCAGGAACCAGGGCTGCGGAACCCTCGATTCGGGCGGACTCGCGATCAGCAAGAAGCCCCGCGCCTTCGAGCGCGGGCACCATATCCACGTGACCGACGGCGGGATCGCCCTCCCCCACCATTGCATTGATGATGCTGACAAAGCCTGCGAGGCGCCGCGTCACTGAATCACGGGTATTGGTACGGGCATCAACCTCAAATCCGAGAAGAACTTCACCGTCGGCAATCGGTGTCACGGTCAAACCGAGATCCTCGGGCGGTCCACCGGCTACGTTGCGCAGAACCCCCACGGCGCCCGCGAAGTCCAAGGCGAAGTCGAAAGCCTTGAGATTGATGCCGATTCCGTGCAGTAGCGCGCCGGTGCCGGCAACACCGAGATCGCGAGCCAGGTTCTCGCCGCGGTAACGCTGATGCGCGCGCAGGCTTTTCATCGACTCCGCTACCTGCTTGCTCAGGTCACCGAGTCGGTCATGACTGCGGACCGTCAGACGCAAGGGCAGGACATTGACCGCCATTGCGGGAGTCCGCAGGGCCGTGCGTCCGACGCGGGCCATGAGCGGCATCGCGATGACGACATCCGTCTCACCGAGCAGTCGATGCAGGAATGCGCCATAACAAGCGATGAGAGCCTCGGCCCAGGTTGTCCCCGTCGCGTCGGCTGCCGCTTTGAGACCAGTGAGCGTCTTCGCGCTGATGACCTCGCGAACTTGGATAGTTCGTTCTGCAGGCCCCGTGACCTGCTGGCCCCGTCCGTCCAGCGCCGGCAATGGTGTCAGGACATCGCGCCAGTAGTCACGGTCTCGGGTGAACTGCTCGCCCGCGCGGTAGTGCTCGTCCTCTTCAACCAACTGGGCAATCGATCCGAATCGTGTTGGCGCAATTTCGGTTCCGCGCTTCAACGCTGTGTAGTGAGCCGCAACGCGGCGCGAGATCATTGCTGCGCTGTATCCGTCGACAATCAGATGGTGGTAGAGCTGGATGCACCAGACCTCACGATCGGAGAGCCTGATCAGCGAGTACGTGTACAGCGGGCGGTCCACCATGAATCGGCAGTATTCGGATGCTCGACTGCGCTCCGCGTCCACCAGTGCATTGGCAACCGAGATCGGATCGCGCTCGTCGCGCAGATCTGTGATCGGAATGTCGCCGAGCGGGGCGTCGGAAATGATCTGACGCGGACCGTCTTCGGTCTCGATCATCCGCAGGCGCATGGTTTCGGCTTCGCCGATGGTGGCCTTGATGGCGTCCGTCAGTAGTGCGGTGTCGATCTCGTCGTCGCCGGAAATCTCGAGCACTTCACCGACGAGATAGCTCCGAGATTCGGGATCGAGTCTCTGTGCGTTCCAGATCCCGAGTTGAGCCCCTGTGAGAGCAAACGAATCGTTGCTCGGCACGCTGGAGTTCGAACCTGGAAGAACACTCACACTGATCCCCTCATCTTTGAACACACGCCATCCAAGGATGGCCTTACCTTATTTTGGTTAGCCTAAACTAAAGCTGATTGAAATTGGGGATCACAACATCTGCCGTCCCACTCCGCGGAACTGGATCGCTTGTAACGCAAAGACGTTCCCTCAGATATCAAACCTATGACCGCGAAAAAGCCGCCCGGAGTTTTCTGCCTCGAGGGTGAATGGGACGACACGATCGAAAGCACGTTGAGCATCGAGCCCGCACTGCGGCTCCTGGAGGCCCGCGACGACATACGTTTAGTCCATCGAGATGTCGCTACGAAAGCCGAACTTCGGTACTACCTGAACAGATGGCTGGGCACGCGACTCCGCGGATACGACTTCGGCTATCTCGGATTCCACGGAAGCGCCGAATATCTTTACATCGGCGACGAAACACTGTCTCTCGACGAACTCGCCGACATGTTTGATGGTCGATGCGAAGGAAAGGTGCTGTACTTCGGCTCCTGCAGCGTCCTCGCAGCTCCCGATTCTGTCCTGACTAAGTTCTGCCGCGACACCGGCGCGCGCGCAGTCGCCGGATACACGAAGGACGTCGACTGGATCGAAACCGCAGCGTTCGAACTCCTCCTCGTTTCCAAGCTCGTCTACTCGACGAACATGAAACCGGCATACACATCACTCTGCAAGACCTACCCCGACCTAACTCGCCGACTCGGTTTCAGGATGGCCCACTCGACGTGGGCTTCGGACCGAACCATAGCGGTTCTCGCCTCGGATTCGAGCTAGGAACTACATCAGATTTGCAGCAACCGTTCCGCCCAACTCATAGCACTGTTCCCGGATCGACTTATCGACCGGCGCAATCACTTCGAGCGCGTCGGCCACCGCCACCAAACCCATCCCAGTGGCAAGTTTGCGCACCGACGACACGGCACCCGCCGTGTCGTTGTTGCCATGTACCCACAACCCGTAGGGCCGATCCGCAACCGCGCCGAGACATTGGTAGTAGGTGGTGTCGAAAAAATACTTCAAGGCTCCGGACATGTACCCGAAATTCGCAGTAGTTCCGAAGATGTAGCCGTCAGCAGCCAGGACGTCCGGCACCGTCGCGGCCAATGCCGGAATCACCTTCACCTCGACGCCCTCGATCTCGGGGTCGTGAGCGCCTGCCAGCACGGCATCAAGCAGTTCGTGCGTGGCCGGCGAGGGCGAATGGTGAACCACCAACAATGTCTTCACGCTCACGAGAATACGGCGAAGCGCAGTGCCCGTCGCCGTTCTCGCTCAAGCCGGGACGGTCTCAGCGCTCATTGCCTTGACCAGATCGTCGGTACTGGTGACCGAAGCGCAGCGCCCCGCGGCGTATTCGAGAGCCCCAACGTGCTCTTCCAACGAAAAGTCCGCCACCGCATCTCCGACGAAGAAGATTTGAACATCCTGCATAAATCCGTCCAAAGCGGTAGTCAGACAACCGATGTGCGCGTAGATGCCAGTGATGATCAGTTGGTCACGGCCACTCTCGCTCAGCCGCTCCCGAAGGTCCGTCTTGATGAACGCGCTGTATCGCCACTTCGTGAGCATCACGTCTTCGGGGTGCGGTGCCAGTTCGGAGATCACATCGGTGTGCGCGGGGTCTGCCTTCAATCCTGGTCCCCAGAAATCCGACAACAGCGCGCGTTCCTCAGGATCCTGATCGCCTGGCTGCGCGGTGTAGACAATGGGGATTCCGGCCGCGCGAGCCTCGGAGCGCAAACGATCGATGTTCGGCACCACCGTCCGCAGTGGGTCAGCCGTCCGGTCGTAGGCGCCCACGAAGTACTCCTGCATATCGTGCAGAAGCAGCACAGCGCGCGTCGGATCAAGAATCCAGTCGACGCGATTTTCGGGAAACTCGGTGGGCATCGAGTATCGGACTGCAGTGGGTAAAGCCATGAGATTCTCCTCGAGATGTCAGGTGGAATCGAACAACTCAGGACAGCTGAGCGGCTATCGATTCACTGATTGCGCGGCGCAGCGCCGCCTTGCTGGTTTTACCGACTCCGGTAACCGGGAACTCCGTCACGAATTCCACGCGGTCCGGAACCTTGTATGCCGCAACGCCTCGCGCACGAATATATCGCTTGATGTCACCGACGCTGGGCGCTTCACCGGCGATAACCAGCACCGCGCAAGTCCGCTCCCCCAGAAATTCGTCGGGAACGGCGACGACGGCTGCATCGTGAACCGCCGGATGTGAGAGCAGGTGGTTTTCGATTTCCTCGGCTGCTACTTTTTCGCCGCCGCGATTGATCTGGTCTTTTGCGCGACCCTCGACAATCAGATGCCCGGTCTCAGTAACACTGACGAGATCACCGGTGCGGTAAAAACCTTCCGCATCAAATGCCTCGGAGTTGTGTGCATCCGCGCGGTAGTACCCGCGAATTGTGTACGGCCCCCGAGTCAGAAGGTGTCCCGTGGTTCCGGGTCCGACAGAGTCACCGGCGTCGTCGACAACCCGCACCTCGTCATCGGGCGAGATTGGTCGGCCCTGAGTACCGACGATCAGCTCATCACTGTCATCCAGCCGCGTGTAGTTGACCAAACCTTCAGCCATTCCGAACACCTGCTGCAGCGTGCACCCCAGTTCCGTGCGGACCCGAGCTGCGGCTTCCGCACTGAACTTCGCGCCTCCGACGCCCAGAACCCGCAGACTCGACAGGTCATGATCCAACCTGCCGGGAGCTGCCATCCAGGCCAACGCAATGGGCGGTACCAGAGACGCATGAGTAACGTGTTCTTGTTCAATCAGCCGGAAAGCGTTGGACGGCATGGCGTCCGGGGCAAAGACAATTGTGCCGCCGGCGTGAAGTACGCCCAGAATTCCGGGCGAACTCATCGGAAAATTGTGTGCTGCCGGAAGAACCACCAACATGCGTGTCGACTCGTCGACACCACAGATGGGGTTGGACGCTCGTACCGAATACAGGTAGTCAGCATGAGTTCGCGGAATCAGCTTCGAGACACCCGTCGTGCCGCCGGAAAGCTGAAGAAACGCAACCGAGAGTGGATCCACGGACGCCGGTACCAGCGCATCGTTTTCCCTCAACGAGCCGAAGCTGACAAACTCTTCGGCCTCACCGGCAACGATCACGATGGGAGGCACTTCGAGCGTCTCGATCACATCACGAGCCAGCTTTCGGTAGTCGAACCCACCGTGCCGATCAGCGACGATATACGCAGCGACATCAGCGAACTCGCAGAAGTATCCGATCTCCGTACGCCGATGCGCGGGCAGCCCGAAGACCGGTAGTGCACCCAACTTCAGCACGGCAAACAGCGCCTCGGTGTACTCAACGATGTTCGGCAATTGCAGCAGGACCCGGTCACCGGGCCCAATTCCCAGTGCTGACAAACCGCTCGCGACCGCAGAGCTTCGCTGGTCGAGGTCGGAATAGGTCAGGCGTACATCGACGCCGTCCCCGTCACGGCCGACAACGGCTTCGTTGTCGCGAAAGCGTGCAGATGAGGCGGTCAAAAACCCGGCGAGCGTATCGTCCGTCCAATAGCCCTGCTCACGATAGTGTTTCACCAACTCGGGCGGATACTGCGCTACCGGAGCCAAGGGCTCGCGGGCGATCCTCGTAGTCATGCGGAGACTCCTCTTCGAAGATTCGACGGATGTTTCTCAAGCTTTGAGCGTGGCGCCGCCGTCTACGTACAGCGCCTGCATGGTGATGTGCGCTGCCCGATCGGACAACAAGAAGTGCACGGAGTCGGCAATATCAGCTGCAGTTGCAAGCTTGCCCAAGGGAATTCCCAGGCGATACGCAGCGAGGTTACCTTCGATCACGGCCTCGGCACCCGCAGCGTCCGAAGGATCGACCCAGAGTGAACGCTGCATGGCGGTGTCTGTGGACCCCGGGGCTACGACGTTGACCCTGATTCCGTCGCCGGCCAGTTCGAGTCCGGCAGTACGGACCAGCATTGTTGCGGCCGCTTTGGAAGATCCATAGGCACCCATACCGATTCGGGGAACCCCCGCAGCGTTGGACGAGACGACGACTATCGAACCCGACCGACGCGTGCGCATCTCTCGTCCGACGCTCTGCAGGACGTTGAGCAATCCGAAGACATTGACGTCGAAGATGTTGCGCCACAATGTCGGATCCGAGTCGAGTACCGAGCCCGTATCGAGTACCCCGGCCACGTGCGCCAGAGCATCGATTGTTCCGAATCGTTCGACGACCGATTCGATCGCCGTGTCGACACCGTCACGATCAGTCACATCGACGACGTAAGTGACGATCTCACCGTCGAACGTTGCATCCAATTCAGCGGCAACACTGCCGAGTTCAACACCGTCACGATCGAGCAGTGCCAGAGAATACCCGTCCGAGGCCAGTATCCGAGCTACCGCGGCGCCGATACCTGCGGCGGCGCCCGTGACAACGGCAACCCTAGCGCGCGAACTCACTGGGGGCACAGAACCGTTGCCCAGGCATTGATCGTCTGCTCTTCCGCCAACTCCGCAAAATCTGCATCCGCCCCGTCGGCCCGCCAGCGTTCGACGAGCGTCATGAGTCGGACCGAGTCCAGTCCTTCATCCCCGAGATCCGCGTCGCCGCCGAGTTGTTCTGCCCTCATCGACAGGACCTCGGCGACGTCGCGCACGATCCGGTCGCGGTCTACGGTGCTGCTCATTGATCTCCTCGAAGTAGTGATCGACACGCTCGGCGCGGGTCGTATCAACCTCATTTCGACCTCACACAACCGCAGCGACTTTGGACAGCCTAACCACATTGGTACGCAAGTACACAACATCAAAACCTGCAACACAATTTTCGGCCAACTAAGGCTAGCCTCAACACAGTAAGTGTCTCGATCAACCTGGAAAGGTGTCCATGTTCGCAGTCGCCGAAGTCGACGAATACCCGTTGCACACCAACCGATCTGACACCGGTACGGATTCGGTTTTCTTGCTCTCACGTAGGCAAACGTCGGTACGAACGTCAGGCGTCGTCGAGGAATTCGACTCGGCTTTCGATGCCACCGAAGCCCTCAAAACCGGGCGCATCGACTCGGTTGTGGGCGCTATTCCGTTCGCCCCGACGACCCCCTGCGCACTCATCGCACCGCTGAGCTTCACCCGAGTTCGGGGTGACCTACATCACGATCAACCGCTCAATCTTCCTCCCGCCCGGGTAACAGATCTCGAACCGAAACCCGGCGCGCACACCGACCGCATTCGCAGCGCGATCACACGCCTGCGGGCCGGCGAACTACACAAAGTGGTTCTCGCACGTTCGCTGAGAATCGAGACGGAATCACCGATCTCACCCACCGCACTGGCAAGCCGATTGATCGCACTCGATCAATCGCATAACGGATTTTGCGTTGACCTCTCCCCGGCCGGCGGAAAATATCGCGGACGATCTTTGGTCGGTTCGACGCCCGAAGTCCTGATCGAACGACGCGGAAATGTCGTAACGTGTCACCCGCTCGCCGGTTCGATTGCGCGCCACCCTGATCCGCAGCAGGATGAGACGAACGCCCGCGAACTGGTGGCATCCGCGAAAGACTTGACGGAGCATGCTTTTGTGGTCGATTCGATCAGTGCGATTCTCGGACCGCTGTGCCGGTCGTACTCCGCACCGAACACTCCGGAACTGCTTCGCACACCACAACTCTGGCACCTCGGGACCAAAATCGAGGGAGTCCTGGCCGATCCGAATCTGACAGCGCTGGAACTCGCGCTGGCATTGCATCCCACTCCGGCAATCTGCGGGACACCGACCGAGGTCGCCCGCGACCACATCACAGCGACCGAAGCCGATCGTGGGTTCTATGCGGGCGCGATCGGCTGGTGCGACCGAACCGGCGACGGCGAGTGGATGGTGGCCATCCGATGTGCCGAGATCGCCGCTGACGGCATGTCTGCTCGTGCGTACGCGGGCGGAGGAATTGTGGCGTCGTCCGACCCCGAAGCCGAATTACGCGAGACCCGCACGAAGTTCCGAACCGTTCTCACCGCATTCGGAGTTACCGAAAGCGATCTCGACACGTAGCCAACACAGAGTGGCCGAATTTTGATACTTTGAGTTCGATCGCCGTCTGACGCTCATCACGCGCGAAATCTCATTTTCTTTGGTGGACAATACGGTTCACTGACTTTTCCACGAAACATCAGGAGGAAATCATGCATTTCCGTGACACTGTGAATCACCAGAACTCGACACCGCACGATGACGACGTCATCGATGTGATCGGCGTCGGATTCGGTCCGTCGAATCTGGGCCTCGCTATCGCTATTCGCGAGTACAACGAGGCGCGGGATTCCGAGGACCATATTTCAGCTCGGTTCGTCGAATCGAAGCCGACATTCGGCTGGCATCCCGGAATGTTGATTCCTGACACAACCATGCAGGTTTCCTTCCTGAAGGACCTTGCCACACAACGCAACACCACCAGTCGGTTCACGTTTCTCAACTTCTTGGCAGAGCACGAGCGACTGAGTCACTTCGTGAACTACCAGACGTTCTTTCCCACGCGGATCGAATTTCACAAGTACCTGGAGTGGGCAGCCGCCACCGTCGACGCAGCAGTCGACTACGGCACTCGGGTAGTCGAGATCATCAGCGCTGGTGACTATTTCGAGGTCACGACCAACGGCCAGGCCGAAGGAACGCTCAGAGCCCGCAACATCGTCATGGCGGGCGGGCTGACGGCCACGTTGCCCGACGGCGTCTCCCCCACCAACCGCCAGTTCCACAACCACAATCTCTTGTTCGATCTGGCAGAACTACCGCCGATTCGGAACAACTCCTTTGTTGTCGTCGGCGCGGGACAGAGCGCTGCCGAAGTGGCGCGGTATCTCCATTCGACGTATCCGCAGGCCGAGGTGCACGCCGTGTTCGGGAAGTACGGGTACAGCCCGTCCGACGACAGTCCCTATGCCAACCGCATATTCGACCCCGTCGCTGTCGACGATTTCTACTCGTCGTCACCGGACATTCGGGATCAACTACTCAAATATCATCGCGGAACCAACTATTCGGCGGTCGACCTGCCACTGATCGAAGAGCTGTACGCACTGGAGTATGCCGAGCGCGTACAAGGCCCGCGACGCCTGTTTGTCCACGGGGCTTCGTCCATCTCCGCGATTCACGAAGACGCCGGCGGAGTAGACGTCACTGTCGAGCACCGCCCGACCGGACTCACCGAGACTTTCCGCAATGACGCCGTCATCTATGCGACAGGTTTCAAGCCCATGGACCTACCATCCATCCTCGGACCACTCTGCAACAGAGACGATTTCGACAAGAACGGGCCTTCGGTTACCCGCGACTATCGATTGATCACCAACGAGGAGTGCGGCGGTTCGATATTTCTCCAAGGTGGCACTGAGCACTCACATGGGCTCACGTCGTCGCTGCTGTCCAACATCGCAATCCGATCGGGTGAGATCCTTGCAACTGTCGCATCGCACCGAGCGACAGTAACCGTCTGAGAAAACCGCTGTCCCCTTACCTTTGTCCGGCATTCTCCGCCTAAGTCCCGTTTGCACAATTAGTCTGACACTGCATCTCGTCCGACACCGTTGCCTCTCACAGCGGCAACAATCGACTTCCCCAACGGAGGAACACGCAGTGACATCGAAACGACGAACAGTCCGCACCGTGACGACTGTTGCCGTTGCATCCGCAATGACGATCGCCCTGGGAGGTCTCACCGCGACGGCGCAAGCGGCCACCACGAGTTTCGACGTCCTCTGCACGCCCACCGATCCGGGACTGACCGAACTCTCCGGCTTGGCTGTGTCGGATGCTCGAATGTACGCAATCGGCGATAGCGGTGCGGACGACCAGATCGCCGAACTCGACACGAACTGCCAGGTCACTCGATGGATGCCCGTGGGTGCCCCGACTGTCGACGTCGAGGATCTGGATTCAACCGCCGACGGTGCCCTGTGGCTTGCCGACATCGGGGACAACAACAAGGTGCGCTCGTCAATTTCACTGATCGGATTCGATCCCGACACTGGAACATCCACCACTCACCCGTTGGCTTATCCCGACGGAGCCCACGACGCCGAGGCCCTGCTGATCCAGAACGACGGATTGCCGGTCATCGTGACCAAGGACTACTTCGGCGCGAGTTACGTGTACACGCCCGCCGACCGGACCAGCGTTCACAACCTCGGTACATCGGCACCCACACCGCTGAGCAAAGTGGGGCACCTTCAGTTCACCCCGACCCTCACACCGGGTGGGCCAGTCACCGGCGCTGGAACGATGGCCGTCACCGGCGGCGCGGTCAGCAAGGACGGAACAGTAGTCGCACTGCGCACCTATACGGATGTGTATCTATATCTGGCCCCGGACGGCGACGTCGTGAAAGCGTTGACCACCAGAGCAATCCGAGTTCCCCTTCCCAACGAACCGCAGGGTGAGGCAATCACGTTCAACGACGACGGCGATCTGATCAGTGGTTCCGAAACCCGCGGAGGACCGATGCCGCCACTGCGAATCCTGCAAGGAGCAACCGAGATCGCCCAATCGGGTGCAGGCTCAGGATCACTCGGTTCGCTGGGATCGACCGGTTCGACCGGCTCCTGACTGCCGCTATCATCGCGGAGTGAACACACGAATTCGGGCAATCGTCGCTGTAGCTGCAGTAGTCGGCATGACTGGTTGCGCGCAGCCGATCCAGGGAACGCCGGTTCCGGATCCGCTTGTGCCGAGCCGCGAGAACTCCGATCCTTCGGAAACCATCGACGGAGTCACGTTTGTCGAATACCCGGCGGCGCTTCATGTCGGTCCCAATGAGCGTGTGGCCTACACATATTCACCACCGTTCGGTGGTCAGCACGATTCGGTATGGGCAAAGTGCACGGGAATTGTCTACCCCAAAGCGATCCGAACCGAGAATGCTGTTCACTCACTCGAACACGGTGCCGTGTGGATTACCTACAACCCGGACTTGGTGTCGGATCAGGACGTCGAGCGACTCGGGCAGCGCGTCAGCGGAGTCGGCTACACACTGATGTCCCCGTATCCGACGCTCGACTCCCCGATCTCATTGCAGTCGTGGGGCCATCAGTTGAAGCTCGATAAATCAGACGATCCTCGGATCGACCACTTCATCTCGGCGTTGCGACTCAACCCCTCTACATACCCCGAGGTGGGGGCGACCTGTTCGGTGCCGCCGTCGAGCTTCGACCCGGACAACCCGCCACCGTTCGACCCCACTACTCCGGATCCCGCTTCGCCTTACACGATTCCGGAGTAGTTCAGCTACTTACCGCGCTCGCGGCGTTCCAATTCCACTGCGCGACGCATGGTTTCGCGGGCGCGGCTGCGGTCACCGGCAAAGTCGTAGGCGCGAGCAAGGCGGAAGTTCTGCTTCCAGTTGTCGGGATCAGCTTCCCAATCGACCTTGACCTTGGCGAACAACTCGTCGGCAGCGGCGCGCTCGATACGACCCGAAGGCAACTTCGGGAGCGTCGACGCGTCGACGGCCAAGCCTTCGTCGACAATCTGCTGAGCCAGACGCTGATGGGTGAAACCGGCGCGCAACGTTGAAATCACCAGCCACAGTCCCAGGAACGGCAGGATCATGACGCCGATACCCAGGCCGATGGGTACAACACCACCCTGCTGAATCAGGGTGATTCCTCGTTGACCGAGCAGCACAAAATACACGGCCAGAGCAATGCAGATCGCTGTGATCAGGATGAGCGTGCGAGTGGTCTTGTTGTTCACTGATTTGCTGCTCATCGATGTAGTACTCACAGGTCCAGGAATGAATCGATACCGACCGTCAGACCCGGGTGGGACGCGATCTGACGAACACCGAGCAGGACGCCCGGGGCAAACGAGTTTCGGTCGATGGAATCGTGGCGGATGGTGAGCGTCTCGCCCTGCGTACCCAGGATCACTTCCTGATGCGCGACCATGCCGGCCATACGTACCGAATGCACGCGAACGCCGTCGACGTCGGCGCCGCGGGCACCTTCGAGTTCGACGGTCGTGGCATCGGGGCTGGCGCCGACTCCGGCTTCGGCGCGGGCCGCGGCGATCATCGCGGCGGTCCGGAACGCAGTACCGGAAGGAGCGTCAGCTTTGTTGGGGTGATGCAGTTCGATGACCTCGACTGAGTCGAAGAACCGCGCAGCAGCAGCTGAGAAGCGCATCATCAGCACAGCGCCGATCGCGAAGTTGGGAGCGATCAGCACACCGGTAGCGGGCTGCGCGTCGAGCCAGGACTGAACTGTGGCCAGACGGGTGTCGTCAAATCCGGTGGTGCCGACGACAGCATGAATCCTGTTGGCTACAAGAAACTCGAGATTTCCCATTACGACGTCAGGATGCGTGAAATCGACCACGACCTGAGTGCGGGTGTCGACAAACGTTTCGATGCGATCGCCGGTATCGACCTGCGCGACCAGTTCGAGATCTGCAGCGGCTTCCACTGCTGCGCAGATCGCCTGGCCGACCTTGCCCTTGGCTCCCAGAACCCCGACCCTGATGGGTGCTGCACTCACGTCTTCCACGCTCCGTCCGATGCATTGTTGTAGAACGAAGCCTACGCAACCGGGCAGACCGTCTCACCATCAGTGGGACGGGAGTTTCATCACCTCTGTAGTTTCGACAACTCAGCAATTTCGACACAACTGGCACACTGGAGTCGGTGAGCAGCCGCCCCGAAGTCCGTACCACCGGCAACCTACGTCCACTCGAGTTGGCGACCGGTGCCGTGATGGCCGGATTCACGGTCGCCCTCTCGGTCATCGCAACGGTGATCCCACTCGCTAGTGCACTTCACTTTGTTGCCGCAGTGCCGATGGGAATCGTTGCCCAGAGATTCCGGCTTCGCGCGGTAGTCGCCTCCGGCATATCGGCGACGGTCGTGGCGTTTGTCGCAGCCGGTTCAGGATCTGCGTCGGCAGTCGCGCTGTGCGTCCTGATCGGCGGCATCATCGGCAACGTCAAACGACGCGGGCGCGGGTTCCCCTCCGCCTTACTGGCGTCGTTTGTCGTCGGCCCACTTGTTGCCTTGTATTCGATCGTTCTGCTGTTGATTCTCTCGCCATTGCGAAATCTGATTCTGGACTCGTTGGACTACACGGCACGTGGCGTCGCGGCAATCCTGAAACGGTGGCCGCCCCTCATCGGCTCGGGCGAGTGGATCGAAAACAGCGTCGGGACCATCGTCGACTACTGGTGGGTGTGGATTGCCGCGACTGCCACCCTGGGCATCGTCTTCACCACGGTTGTGTCGTACTTCGTACTCGGCGCGGTTCTTGATCGGTTGGCGGCCATTCCTACCGAGGATCAACTGGAATCAGCTCTCGATACTCGGCCGATCGGCCCCTTGCCGCTCGCTCTCGAACACGTCGGTTTCACGTACCCCGGGGCCCACTCCGCATCCCTGACCGACATCAACTTCACGATCGACCGCGGCGAATTCATTGCCATCGTCGGCCACAACGGTTCCGGTAAATCCACCCTGACCCGCCTCCTTGCCGGACGAGCACCGTCGACCGGCATCGTGGTGCGACCGGGAGCGGCGGGACTCGGGCGCACCGGTGGAACTGCCGTTGTACTGCAACGGCCCGAGAGTCAGATCCTCGGCACCCGAGTGGCCGACGACGTGGTGTGGGGCTTGCAGCCCGACCATCTTCCCGACGTCGAAGCACTACTGGCCGAAGTCGGGTTGGGCGGTATGGCGATGCGTGAAACGTCGTCCCTGTCGGGAGGCGAGATGCAGCGTCTGGCTGTTGCCGCTGCCCTCGCTCGCAAACCTGCGTTGCTCATTGCCGACGAAGCTACCGCGATGGTCGACCGCGCCGGCCGCGAAGAACTGGTGGAACTGCTGGCCACTCTCCCGCGGCGCCACGACATGGCGGTCGTTCTGGTCACGCATCATCAGGCCGATACGCGCCGAGCCGACCGCGTAATTCAGCTCCACGGCGGACGTCAGATCGAGCATCAGCCGCACTGGATGCTCGGCGCCGGACCAACGACGCCCTCTGCCCCCTGGCCACGTAGCACCCGCCCGCTTCTCGAAATCAGCAATGTCTCGCACACCTACAACAATCGGACGCCGTGGTCTCGGACTGCATTGACCGATGTGAACCTCACTATCGGCGCCGGTGACGGTCTACTCGTCTTGGGCGGCAACGGTTCCGGCAAGTCGACACTGGCGTGGATCATGGCCGGGTTGACGGTTCCCACGGCCGGCACCGCACTGTTCGAGGACAAGCCCATTGCCAAAGAGGTCGGCTCGGTGGGACTGACCTTCCAACATTCGAGACTCCAACTCCAACGCCGCACCGTCGCCGAAGACATCGAAGCTGCGGGCGGACCCGAAATCGGAACCACCCAGGTCTCCTGGGCTCTGGACGCGGTCGGCCTCGATCGGAACCTCGCGGGCCGCAGCATCGATCAACTCAGCGGCGGACAGATGCGGCGGCTCGTACTGGCCGGACTCCTCGTCCGCCAACCCCGATTGCTCATTCTCGACGAACCCCTCGCCGGACTCGACCCGCCGGGCAGAGCGGCCATCATGAACGTCCTGTCCTGGATCCGGCGCAACGGCACGGCCATTGTCGTGATCTCACATGACGTCGACGGTATGGACGCCGTGTGCAGCAGAACAATTCACCTTGCCGACGGCATTCTTGCCGAAAACCCCGTCAGCATGGAAGAGGCACAGCGATGACCACACTCCTGCGGGAAGTACCCACCACGTCGCCGATTCACCGGCTGTGGGCAGGCACAAAGATCATCGCCGTTGTTCTCATCAGCCTCGTCCTGGTGATCGCACCGTCATGGCCGTCCATTGCAGTAATCGTCGGATTGCTTCTCGTCACCGCCATCATCGGCCGTGTTCCACTGTCCGCATTCCCGCGGCCACCGTGGTGGATCTGGTTGCTGTTGCTGGGCGGCGCGCTGGTCAACCTTCCGATCGGCCTCGACGCCGTCTACCTGTATCTCCGAGCCATCACTTTCGGAATCGTATTACTCTGTGCCTCACTGATGTTGGCGTTGACCACGTCAATGAGCGATGTCGCGCCCGCACTCGCAACGCTCGGCCGACCGCTGCGATTCCTGCGGATCCCCGTGGACGAGTGGGCAATCGCGGCAGCCCTCTGCATCCGATCACTCCCCCTCCTGATCGAGGAGATGCTCACACTCGCTGCGGCGCGGCGCCTTCGGCCGAAGGGTGTGGTGCACAGTGCTTCCGACAACACGATCATCGACCTGATCACCACCACGATGTCGGTGGCAATCCGCCGATCCGCTGAGATGGGTGAAGCGATCTCTGCCCGCGGCGGTACCGGCCTGATAGCCGCATATCCCAAACGACCGCAGCGTGCTGACCTGATTGCGATATTTATCGTCACCGTATCGTGCGTCGGTGCAATCGTGTTGACGGTAATTCTGCGCGGATAGCTCAACCACGTTTTCGCTCCCGATGAACGGAATTCACACCTGACTCGCTGACCCCTGGTCTCTACAGTCTCGAGAATGGCAGCCCAATCGAATAGTCCCGAGTTCGCCGGGATCATCACCGAATCAATCGCAAGCTCCCAACCGTCGTGGCCTCAGAATCCGACGCCCCCGGCCGGCGCACCGAACGTCATCGTGATGCTCGTCGACGACATGGGCTACTCGGACATCGGAGCCTTCGGATCGGAAATTCCGACCCCCCACCTGGATGCAGTTGCCGGTGAAGGTGTCCGTATGACCGACTTTCACGTGACTCCGACGTGCTCCCCGACACGGGCCTCCCTACTGACCGGATGCAACTCGCACGCCGTCGGTATGGGCGCCGTCGCCAATGTCGACGACGGTTTCCCCGGTTACGCTGCCGAACTGCCGGCCAACCAGCCCACGGTCGCGGAGATGCTTCGCGATAACGGCTACTCCACCATGGCAATCGGAAAATGGCACCTGTGCCGGGAATCCGACATGCATTCCGCGGGCAACCGCCATTCGTGGCCGCTTCAGCGGGGCTTCGACCAGTACTACGGATTCCTGGAAGCACAGTCCAATCTTCACTTCCCACATCAGCTGTACGAGGGCAACAACCCGGTTCACGTCGACCAGTACCCGGAGGGCTACTACCTCACCGACGATCTGACGGACCGCGCCGTTCAGATGATTGCCGATACGCAGGCTGCGGACCCGTCGAAGCCGTTCATGATGTACTTCGCCCACGCTGCGGTCCACACGCCGATGCACGTGAAACCTGCAGACATGGAGCGCTTCCGGGGGAAGTACGCCCAGGGTTGGGACGCGATCCGTGAAGCCCGCCTGGAACGTCAGAAATCCCTGGGGGTTGTTCCTCCCGAAACCGATCTCTCTCCCCGAAGCGAAGAGGCCGGTTACGACGTCCCCGCCTGGGACGAACTCTCCGACGACGGAAAGGCGCTCGCTGCGCGCCATATGGAAGGCTTCGCAGCGATGGTCGGCACCATCGACGAGAGCGTCGGAAAGCTCCGTGACGTTCTGGATCGACTCGGCAAACTCGAGAACACGATCTTCATCTTCCTGAGTGATAACGGCGCCTCCGGCGGCGGCGGGCACGACGTCGGAGCCTTCAATCACCTCGCCAATCTCGATCGATCACGCGTGGTGACGAACGCTGATCGCATTGCCGAGCAGCTGCCTCGTATCGACGAGATCGGTGGTCCCACAAGCTGGCCGCAATATGCGTCGGGTTGGGCTACGGTGTCCAACACCCCGTTCCGCCGCCACAAGTTCAGTACCTACCGCGGCGGGCACCAGGTGTCGTTCCTGATGTCCTGGCCGGCTGGTTTGCCGGAGTCTGCCGGTGCCATCCGACACCAGTACGCGCATGTGACGGACCTCGTGCCGACCTTGATGGACCTCATCGGCCTACCGGTATCCACGGAGCGTCACGGTCTCGCCGCTCGACCCCTCGACGGCACGAGCATGGCGGAGTTGCTGCGCCGAGACGACGCCGTCAGCAATCACACCGAGCAGTACTACGAGTGCCTGGGCGAACGCGCCTACTACGCCGGCGATTGGGAAGCTGTCGCGCAACGCACGCCGATGACCCCGTTCGATCAGGATCGCTGGGAACTGTTCGAGACAGCCGAGGACTTCAATCAGCTCAACAATCTCGCCGCCGAGAATCCGGAGCGGGTCGAGGAACTGATCGCTGCGTGGCGGGACGCAGCTGAACGCAATCAGGTGTTTCCCATGGCGAATGGCAGTCCGTTGCATTGGTTCCAGCGCGATCCGCTCGATGAGCGGTTCGCAACGGATGTGGTCTTGCTCCCCGAAACCCCGACGCTCGAGCGATTCCGCGCGAGCCAGCTGATCGACGGCCGGTCATTTGAATTCGAGGCGGAGCTCACCGATTTCACCACGGCCGACGAAGGCGTACTGCTGGCACATGGCGGCCAGGAGAGCGGATACATGCTCTACATCGAGGCCGGGCAACTGCATCTCGTTCAGAATGCGTGGGGACGGATGATCGCAGCCGAACCGGTGCCGCTGCGCGACGGAACTCAGCGAATCCGCGTGACAATCGATGCCCCGGGCAAAGCACGTTGGCTGGCAAGCATTTTCGTGGACGGCGAGTCCGTGCGAACCGACATTCAGTTCGTTCAATTGTCGTGGCTGGTTCCCTTCAGCGGACTCTATGTGGGAGCAATGCGCCGCTCACCGATTTCGTGGGATCTGCATCTGCGCCGCGGCGTGTTCGCGTACTCGGGCCGATTCAGCCGAATCACCTTCCGGCCGGGCAACTTTGCACCCGATGCCATGGCAACAATGCTCGATCACTTCAGAGAAATGGGCGCTGCCACGCAATAGCGATGACACGCAATTCTGCGCGGAAAACCAGGAACGGCGGGGTCTTCACGACCCCGCCGTTGCGGCTATCTGCGGCAGTTCACTACCGGACTAGGATGCGGAATCCGGAGCCATCCAAGCATTTCCGAAGAGCATGATTCCGTCAGCACTGGGCGTGATCCCGTGGACGTTCTTGCTCCAGGGGATGAAGTACTTGCCGGTGTTGACGGTCACCATCGGAGCCGTCTCGTTGACCAAGGTCTGAATCTCCTCGACCACCTTCTTACGGTCGTCGTCTGATGCAGCACTCTGCAGCTTGGCCAACAGCAAATCCATCGTCGCATTCTTGTAGCCCAGTACATTCGAGGACGATTCGCTGTAAAGATTTCCGTACATCCGAACGAAGGGTGACTCGTCGAGGACGTTGAATCCCGCATATCCGATGTCGTAGTCATGCTTGGCGTACATGGCCTTCACGAGGTCGTTGATGCTGGTGGCATAGACGATCTCGACTGTGAAACCGACTGCCTGCAGCATCGCTTGGAACGCCAACGCACTCCTCTGCGCGGCCGGATCGTTCAGGCCCACGTAGGTGAGTTTGCCGTCGTATCCGTCGGCCTTTGCCTCACCCAGATACTGCTTGGCTGCCTCCGGGTCGTAGCCGTTGCCGGCCACTGATCCATGCCACTGCGACCACGACGCGAACATGTCGCTGCCGGGCATTCCGTAGCCGTCTTCTACTCGCTCGTTGAAAGTCTCTGGATTGAACGCTGCCACAATCGCTTTGCGAACCCGTACGTCGGCGCCTGCCCGCCCCTCACGCTGATTGATGTTGCCGACGCCACCCATGTTGACCGTGTAGACGTACCCGACGTCGCCGGCGCTGAGCGCGTTGTGGACTGCGTCGGCACCACGGAGGTACGCGGCCTGAATTCCGCCGGCATGGAGAGCATCCACCTTGGCCTGCTCACTGACGATCGCGGGAAAGCGCAGCTTGTCCAGATTCGGCTTGCCGTTCCAGTAGGTGGGGCTGGCGGCCAGCACCAATTCATCTTGCGAAGCGAACTTCTCGACCGTGAACGGGCCGGCGCCGATCGGTGTGAAGACGCCCGTGGCCATCGACGACGGTGCGACGATCATTCCGGGACCGGTGGTGAACATGATCGGGAACTCGTTCCACGCCTGCTTCAGCGTGAACACCACCGTCGACGGATCAGGCGATTGAACGTCGGCGACGCTCGCCTTCCAGACCTGGGTGTGAGTGCCCTTCTTCTCCAGATAATGGTTGATACTCCACACCACCGATGCGCCGTCGACTGCCGAACCGTCGCTGAATCTCGCATTGTCACGGAGCTTCAAGGTCCAGACTGTGTTGTCGCCGTTGGCTTCCAGTGACTTTGCGAGCTGCGGATCGAACGCTTTGGACTCCGGGTTGTACCGCATGAGTAGGTCGTAGATTGCAGCCATCTCGTTGCCGCCGGTCGCACCGCCGTCCTGCCGGTCAGCCGGATCGAGACTGCTGACGCCGTTGTACGTCGCGAACGACAGCGTTCCTCCCGATTGCGGGTCGCCACCGCTTTCCTGATTGCCGACGAGTCCGGTCGTCACGTCCGACGCGTCTGTCTCCGATGTCGATCCACTTCCGGCGCAGCCTGCCACCAGTGCTGTCACCGTCGTCAATGCAATGAGCGCAGTAGCGACTCGGGTGAGAGAACAACGCTTCATATAGTTCTACTTTCGCTGAGAATGTGAAAGGTGGGAATGAATGTCACGACACGGCTGGTTCGGGAGCTGTCTTGGCTCCCCGCACAAGCCGTCCTGGCAAGGCGCCGGTGTGCTCGCCCTCCTCGAAGACGACCTCACCCGCCACCACCGTCGCAACATAGCCGGTTGCGGTCTGCATCAGACGACGTCCACCAGTTGGCAAGTCGTACAACACCTCCGGATGGTCCGCCTGGAGCCGATCGAAGTCGATCACGTTGAGATCCGCTCGGTACCCCGGCCGCACCTGGCCCCGATCGAGCAGCCCCACCACTGCGGCAGTGTCGACGGTGTGCCGCTTGATCAACCACTCGACCGGAAACAGCGATTCGCTGTTCCGATGGTCACGCCCCCAATGGGTGAGCAACGTCGTCGGGAAGCTCGCGTCGCAGATTGCCCCGCAATGGGCGCCGCCGTCACCGAGTGCCGGTACCGTATCGGGCCGGGCAAGCATCTCCCGGACAGCGTCGAGGTTTCCGCCGGCGTAGTTGAGCATCGGGAAATACAGCAGGGCGCGGCCGTCCTGCGCCATCATCGCGTCGTAGGCGACCTCGACGGCCGAGACACCGGAACGTTCGGCCAGTGCGGCGACGGAATCGCCTGGCCCCGGTTCGTAATTGGGCGGATCACCGAGCAGGTAGACGTGCTCGAATTGCGTCGACAGCCTCGCGACGAAGTCACTGTCCGTCACCGGGCTATCCGCAAGAATTGCTGCCTTGACCTCCGGCCGACGCAACTGTTTCACACGTTCTTCTCGCGGAAGGTCTGCCAACGCGCTGTAGCTGGGATACGCCATGAACGGATGCCAGCTCAACTCCCAGCCGAGCATGATCCCGACAGCTCGCGGAGCGACTTGACCGGTGATCGGAATATTATGTTGCGCAGACACTTCCGCCAATCCGTCCAGCAGCGAACGCCATTTGTCCGGTGCACGGTCACTCTGCACGATCGAGACCGACATAGGCCGCTGCGCCGCCTCGACGATCTCGCTCACCAATGTCATCTCCGCGGGTTCTTCCATGAAGTCGGAGATGAAGTCGACGACACCGGCACCGGCCTTGGCAAGCCCGCGGGCGAGGCCGATCAGTTCATCCCGCGACGCCGTCAGGCTCGGCGTCGGTTCGCCGTTGGACGTCTTGTGCACCGCGGTACGTGACGTAGACCAACCGAGCGCGCCTGCCTCGACAGCTTCTGCCACGAGGTCACCCATCCGATCGATCTCGTCGTCCGTCGGTCGGACGAGGTGGTCACCGCCCCGCTCCCCCATCACATACGTACGAAGGGCGCCGTGCGGAAGTTGGGCAGCGAAGTCGATGGCGTGCGGGGTGTCGATCGCGTCGAGGTAGTCGGGGAACGACTCCCAATTCCACGTCATCCCCTCGGCCAGCACGCTTCCGGGGATGTCCTCCACACCCTCCATCAGGCTGATGAGCCAGTCACGTTGTTCCGGTTTGACGGGTGCAAATCCCACACCGCAGTTCCCCATCACCACTGTCGTGACCCCATGCAGCGACGACGGCGTCAGCAGCGCGTCCCACGTGACCTGACCGTCGTAGTGGGTGTGAATATCGACAAAGCCTGGGGTCACGAGCATGCCCGCTGCGTCGATCTCACGGCGTCCGGGCTCGGATACCTCTCCCACCGCAGTGATGTGGCCGTCATCGACGGCCACATCCGCTTGTCTCGGCGCCGCGCCGGTCCCGTCGACAACGAGCCCGCCTCGAATCACGAGATCATGCACGAGCAACTCCTTCGATCGAATCAGTCTGCAAGCCAGCATTTTCGAACAGTCGCCCGGTGGCGACAGCTACCGCAGTAGTAGCCTCCCGGGCATCGGCGGAGACGGCCGTGAACTGAAGGAAGCCGTGCGGGAGGGTCGGGTAGTGCAGCAACTCCACCGGAACACCGGCTGCGGTCAACCGCTCCGCGTACTCCAGCCCCTCGTCGAGTAGTGGATCGTGACCACCGACAACCACAATCGCAGGCGGCAGACCGGCAAGGTCTGCTGCGCGAATCGGCGCCAGGTTTGGAGAATTCCGATCCGCAGCATCGGGACAGTAATGATCAAAGAACCACTGCATTTCCTTCGAGCCGAGGAACACGCCAGAGTTGGCGACATACGAGTCTCGCGTCAGATCGGCGTCGACAACTGGATAGATGAGTACCTGACCTACCAAGGAGACTTCGCTGTCGGTACGCATCGTCTGTGCGCAGACCGCCGCAAGGTTTCCACCCGCACTGTCCCCGGTGACGACAATCCGCGGGTCGAGCCCTTCGGATCCGGCGGCAACCCAACGCAGTACTGCCGACGCGTCGTCGACAGCAGCCGGGAACTGATGTTCCGGCGCCAGTCGATAATCCACGCTCACCACCGGAACACCGGCGGTGTCGGCCAACAGTCGACAGGTGGCATCGGCGTAGTCGAAATCCCCGGTCACCCAGCCTCCGCCATGGAAGTGCACAACCGTGCCGGACGCCTTCGCCGACAACGGTCGGTAGATCCGGACCGATACATTGTCTCCGATGGCCCGCGAGTCGACAGCGGACATCTCGGGTCCGGGTGCACACATGGGCAGTGCCGCGCGGATCCGTTCGCGCGCCTCAACTGGCGTGAGGTCGATCATCGGCGGGAGCCCCGCACCCTCGACCGCGTCAGCCACGGCCCGCAGTGCGGGATCCAACTCGCTTTGTACTCGCTGCACGCTACTTGTCATGAACTAGAATCTAACTCTAGTCTGTCGGTATGACAACGGTCACATCAAAACCAGAAGGCACGGTCAATCCGTACCGGACTTTTGTGACCTCAGCTTGCGAAGATCAAGTCCACCGTGCGATCGAGCAGTCGGTGCACCTCGGCGGCGCTCTGACGCCCCAGGCCGAACAAATTCAACTCGTGAGCCAGCACGGCAGTCACGATCGCGACGACGTCCGAGGCCTCCTCGGCGGGCAGATCAACAAGTTGCTCGCGATACGAGGACAGCACCTGTTCCGAAAACTCCGCAAGAATCTTGCACACGATCGGATCGGTGGACTGCCGCAAACTTCCTTGCAGGCGAAGGAAAGTTGGATACTTCTCAAACCTGTCGACAGAGTGATGCAGGCGGGCTCGCATCCGATCGGAGTCCGACACGGACAGATCCACAGGCCTTCCGAGAGTCGCGGGATCCGTCGCCGACCAGTCCTGCAACACCGCTACGTACAGGTGCTCCTTGGATGTGAAGTAGCGGTACACGGTTCCGAGCGCAACGCCGGAGCCCTCGGCAACGTCACGGATCTGGATCCGCTCGAACTCGTCGGTGACCAACAGTTCACCCGCGACGTCGATGATGTGCTGACGCCTCGCAAGCTGCCCCTTCGGCAACGATGCGAGATCGAGCGGCTGTGCACGATTCGGCTTGTCCATCGGCCCTGCGTCCACGCTTGCATTCCTCCCGTTGCACCCGCTCGTATCGCGGAACACCTGTACTGCCTGCACTGATGCTACTGGCACTACAACGGCCCACAAGAACGCTCACCACGAAATGAGGATCTCCACCTTGTCGAACAAAACGTCACATAACGCCACGTACGACGTAGTTGTAGTTGGCGCCGGATTTGCCGGACTGTACGCACTGCACAGCCTCCGACAGCGCGGACTGTCCGTGCACGGGTTCGAGGCCGGCACCGGCGTCGGCGGGACATGGTTCTGGAACACCTATCCGGGCGCCCGCTGCGACGTCGACAGTGCCGACTACTCGTACTCGTTCGACGACGACCTGCAGCAGGAATGGGTCTGGACCGAACGCTTTCCAACGCAGCCGGAGATCCTTCGCTACCTCGAGCACGTCGCTGACCGCTTCAGCCTCCGTGACGACATCGCCTTCGACACCCGAGTGACCTCCGCCCAGTTCGACGAGACCGCCGGACTCTGGATTATCGCCACCGATGACGGCAACACCGCCACCGCGCGGTGGATGATCATGGCAACCGGTGCACTCTCGGCCGCCCGGATCCCCCAGATGGATGGCCAGGAAGCTTTCGGTGGCGAGGTCCATCACACCGCGCACTGGCCCGCAGGCGGTGTCGATTTCACGGACAAGCGAGTCGGCGTCATCGGCACCGGATCGTCCGGGGTGCAAGCGATCCCGATCATTGCCGAGCAAGCCGACCATCTCACGGTATTTCAGCGGACTCCCGGCTTTGTCATCCCCGCCCGCAACCGGCCTCTCAGCCCTGGCGAACTCGACGATATCAAGGCACAATACCCGTCGCGCCGAGCACTTCAGCGTGAATCCCACGGTGGATGGATACTGCCGCCGCCCGCGGGAATGGCACTCGAGGCCTCGCCGGAGGTCCGCGACAAAGAGTACGAGAGTCGCTGGGCAGCCGGTGGAATCGCGTTCCAGACTACGTTCGGCGACCTCATGTTCGACGCCGCTGCAAACGAGACTGCCGCCGAGTTCGTCCGGTCCAAGATCCGCGAGACCGTATCGGATCCGATCACCGCAGAAGCTCTGTGCCCCAAGGGGTATCCGTTAGGAACAAAGCGGTTGTGCATCGGTAGCGACTACTACGAGACGTTCAACCGTGACAACGTCACGCTGGTAGACGTACGCGCAACGCCGATCGAACGCCTCGATCGAGGCGGCATCGAGACGGCGGCTGAACTCCACGAACTCGACATGATCGTCTACGCCACAGGATTCGACGCCTTGACCGGGTCCTTGGACGGCATCGACATCAGAGGGCGAAACAACCTGGCGTTGCGTGACGCCTGGGCGGCCGGACCACGGACGTACCTCGGAGTGGCAGTCGCAGGCTTTCCCAACATGTTCATCGTCACCGGACCGGGTAGTCCGTCGGTGCTCTCCAACGTCGTCGTCTCGATCGAACAGCACGTCGAGTGGGTCGTCGATTACATCGATCACATGCGCCGGACCGGAGCACATGTCGCGGAGGCGACCAGCACAGCCCAGGATGAGTGGGCGAGCCATGTGACCGGCATTGCCGCCGAAAGCCTTTATATGCAAGCTGATTCGTGGTACTTGGGCGCAAACATCCCCGGCAAGCCGAGAATCTTCTTGCCTTACCTCGGCGGCGTCGGAAACTACCGAATACTCTGCACTCAGATCGCCGACGACGATTACCGAGGATTCACGACATCCATCTAATTCTCCCCGTCGGTATATCTCTAGCTAGAGCCGGATGGTGGGGTTGTACATGTCCATCCACATCGCAAGGTCGAGGGTTCTCTCGAGACCACGACGAGAAACCTGAGTGACCTGTGGGGTATCGACGGACACCGCCCGCGTCAGCCATCCCGGGCTTATCAACCCGAACACCGGGTGTCCAGACTGACCGAGTAACTCCTTGCCCTGCTGCTGCAATGCCACGGCGTACTTGGGATCCTGGGTGGACGGGTAGGGCGACTTCACCCGTTCGATCACCGACTGCGGCAATACATCCCTGGTCGCGGCACGAAGCAACGATTTCTCACGCCCGTCGAATGTCTTCATCGACCACGGCGTGTTGTACACGTACTCCACCAACCGGTGATCGCAGAACGGCACACGAACCTCCAACCCGACTGCCATGCTCATTCGGTCCTTGCGGTCGAGCAGGACACGCACGAACCTCGTCAAATGCAGGTAGCAGATCTTGCGCATCCTCCACTCGAAGTCGGATTCTCCACCTAGCCTGTCGATTCCGGAAACCGCACTGTCGTACGAATCCTGCACGTACACATCCAGGTTCAATGCCGCAGTCACCTCCGGAGTGAAGATGTCACTGTCATCACCGAAACGTTCTACGTGGTGTACGAGCCAGGGAAACGTATCGGCCTTTTGCGCGTCAGGATCAAAAAACTGTTTGTATCCGCCGAATACCTCGTCAGCCGACTCTCCGGACAGTGCCACCGTGGAAAGCCCGCGGATCGCTGTGAACAGCAAATACAGTGACGCGTCCATGTCCCCGAGCCCCGCCGGAAGGTCGCGTGCGCGGATGACCTTTGCCCGCACCGCGGGGTCGGCCAGTGCGTCGTTGTCGAGCACGATGTCCTCGTGAGCAGTCCGGGACCGTCGGGCCACGTCGTGGACGTACGGGGTGTCCGGAGTTCCACGCAGTTCGTCCGCGACAAAATGTTCGGCCTGACCGACGAAGTCGACAGAGAACGTGCGGACCGTCTCGTCGACCTCGGCCAGTTGTTGCGCCGCGATAGCGGTCATCGCGGAAGAATCGAGTCCACCGGAAAGTAGCGTGCACCGTGGCACATCCGCGACGAGTTGCCGACGCACGATGTCGTCGAGAAGTTCACGAACATGCGCCACCGTGGTGTCCTGGTCATCGGTGTGCGGCCGGGTGTGCAGCGTCCAGTAGCGATGGGTGCGTAATCCGGCGCGTGAAACGGTGACCACCGTTCCCGGTTCCACCTCGCGCATTCCATCCCAGACCGCGTGACCCGGCGTCTTCACGAATGCCAATAGCTCGCGGATCCCGTCCATCGTGACCGTCGACTCGGAGATCGGATTGGCAAGTATCGCTTTGGGTTCCGAACCGAACAGCACACCATCGGGCGTCTGGTAGTAGTAGAACGGCTTGATTCCCATGCGGTCACGGATCATCACAAGGGTGTCGACGCGTGAATCCCAGACGGCGAACGCGTACATGCCATTGAGGCGCTGTGCGACGGCTTCCCCCCATTCCAGGTATCCGTGCAGCACAACCTCGGTGTCGGAGTCCGTGACGAACACGTGTCCGCGTCCGCGCAGTTCTCGGCGCAATTCACCGAAGTTGTACGCCTCGCCCGAATAGACCATCGCGATCGGCCCACCAGCGGTGTCGACGCTCATCGGCTGATTCCCGCCGGGCAGATCGATGATCGCAAGCCGTCGATGCCCCAGCGCGGCGTGCTCGACCACCCAGGTACCGCGCGCGTCTGGTCCACGACACTTCATCGTCTCGGTCATGGAGTCAACTGTCGACTGCTCGGACCGTAGGTCGCGATCGAACGAGATCCATCCGGTTATTCCACACATGGTTTCCTCGGGCTGTCAGTGACGCTGTTCTTTTACTTTCCAACCACCTTCCTTCCACGCTAATCCTTTTGGTAAAACCAGTGGCCTTCACCTGTCGGGCTGGAACGCAACCATGCCCCGAGAGATCCGGCGTCTCGCGAGAAAGAACTGCTGATGCAGGCAGCGGTGACAACGATGGTGGAGTAGACGAAGAGCCACCCGACGAAGGTGAACATCAGCCCCAGGACTCCGAATTGATCCTCGGAACTCTGCGCCATCCGCGGTAGGAATATCCCGCTGAGCACGTCCAGCACGGTCAACCCTGTGGCCGTCAGGAATCCTGCGAAGACAAGCATCCGGCCAGTCAACCCCTGGCCGGTCAATAGACGAGGTACCACCGTCCACGCGAGCGCCCAGACGACGAACACGGCCAGCGGTTCGAGAACGACTCCGACCAGGTGGACGTCGCTCAACGAACTGCACCACATTACCAACGCCACCGCGAGCGCGACCACGACAACGACTGCCAACCAGCTCCAGGCTTGACGGAAGGTCGTCGTCGGGACCAACCACGTCCGTGCGTACATTCTGCCCAAAGCTCGTGCAAAAGAAGTTGCGCTGACGATAAGCATCAACACCCCGATGACCCCGAATGCCGCGGAAGGAGACGCCCCAGTCTCGAGTCCCGATAAATCCACTCCGTAAGTATCGAAGAAGGCAGCGGCTATCGGTTGGAGGTTATCGAGTGCACCAACGGCAATAATCACCGGAAGAAGTGAGGTAAAGGACTGCGCGGCCAAGGTCATCGCGCTGTCGACGATGCCGGCCCGCATGACGTCACGCCCAATACGCAGACACAACTGCCGGCTACCGGTCGCCGATACCCACGTTCGGACTCGCTCTTTGGACTCGGCTACTGCGAACGACGTGGACTCATACCGCATCAGCGTGGATCCATTTCAATATCGACGACATCACCAAACAGCTTCCGGACGTCCGACGTCAGAGTAATCCGACCTTCCTGGCCGACTGCAACGCTTCCCGACGATTTGCGACTTCGAGTTTCCGATAGATACCCCGCAGATGCGTCTTCACGGTATTCACCGACAGCCCAAAGGTTTCCGCTATCGCTTCCGTGGTGTCACCGGAAGACAACTCATGCAACGTTTTCAGCTCAGAAGGAGTGAGAATGGGCCTCGGTGTGGTGGTATCCATTTCCAATCGCTGTCGCAGGTTCTCAGCGAAATCATTGTTATCCCCGAAATGACCACTGAAAGAACTCAGCAGTGGACGAATCTCCGCCTTCAGATCAAAGAATGGACGAAGCGCAGTGCTCGATCGAGCTCTCAGCAGCGCCGATTCGAGCGCCGTGCGTGCCAGCTTCGTGTGACCTTGCCGCGCATGGATACATGCATCGAGAACTGCTGCGTAGACGCCGCCGGCCATGACAAATTGAGGTGAAGAAGAAGCGATGGTGTCGATTTCGACACGGGCCTCCGAGACTTTGCCCGTCGCAAGTCGGATCCCGGCGCGGCCCAATCTCACATCAGTGGTGTCGCCGAATTTGTGGGCTGCATCGTGAACTATGCGCAATGCCCAGTCGGGTTCGCCGACGTTCAAACACGCATGTACCACGACGGGGAGGAATGCCAGTGTGTCAGTGTGGTGGTCACCGCCGGAAATGAGTCGGAGCATCGCATCGCGCATCACGGATGCTGGTCGTCGGCGGTTCTCCTGAGCAAGTTCAAGTCCTTGCAAGGCGAAGATGACCGTTGCGTGCCAGCCGTAGGCGGGGGTGTCTGTACCGATCGCCGACCTGCGAGCGAGGGAAGAGGCGTCGATGATTGCGTCCGAACGAGGAGGGGTTACCCGCAGGTATCCGGCGAGCGCCGAAACTGACGCAGCTTGTTCGGTTATCGGGTGGTGGGAAAGGTCGTGGTCGTTGGCGTAGGTGAGGGCGAAATCCGATTTTTCTGCCATTGCTCCGATATCGGTGGACACTCCGTAGGTGATCGCCAATGCCGTCATGGATTCGAGGACGAGGGCACATCGATTGCGAACTTGTGCCAGAACGACGGCTTTCTCCAAACTCTGGACAGACTCCCGGAATTCATGATGCAAGTTTTGTGTGATGCCGATTTGAAGTTGAACGTAGGCGTCGACGTCGGAATCTCCGGAGGCTCGATGTCGGGTGAGAGCATCCAATAACAGTGCCTGCCGCGAATCTGCCGTGTATCGGACTGTTTCGAGTTGCAGCCCCAGAAACAGCGAGCACTGCCAAGCATTGGCCAACGCTTTGTCTTGTAGAAACTCCAAATAAGCCGCGGCTGCGTCGAAGTCTCGAGTTGTGACGGCCGCAGCAGCATGAAGCAACTGGGTTCCGGCGTCCTCCGCAACACCGACGGGTAGCTCGCGCAGCGCGGAAATCAACTCATGGCCTAGCCCGTCGTGGATCATTCCCAACCCTCGGCGCCCCAGCAATTCGATCATGCGTGTGTCGTCGTCGAGCGTGATCTCATGTTCCAGGGCAGCCAAGTAGTCGTGGTGACCTTCGAACCAACGTGAAGCCTGCATGTGCGAATCATGCAAAGCGGGTGCATCACTTCGGCGATACTCGGCATACAAATATTCACGCAGCATGGGGTGGTACGTGTACCAGGTGCGGTGATCTGCCGTATCGGTTCGGATGAGGGGCATGTTCAGTCGCTCCAACTCGTCCAGATGTGCAGCGGCATCGTCGCCGGCCAAGACCATCGCCAGGTCTACCGTGAATCGGGCAGGAACCGCAGTGCGGAGCAGAAATGCAATCGACCCAGCCGGAAGAGACGAGATCAATTCCCCGACAAGGAAATCCGCTACCGGTCGAGGAGTACTCGCGAACTCGGAAACGGCTTGAGCAATATCGTGACGCCCGGATAGATACATCGCGGCGAAACGGACGAGCGCTCCCCACCCTTGCGTCCGTCGAGCGATGGTGGTCAACGCGCTGTCATCGAGCAGAATTCCGGATTGCACGAGGATCTCCTGAATTTCCCCGGTTTCGAACGATAGTTCGGCCGACCCCAGGCGTGTCAGACGGTCACTGAGCGCAAGAGAGTTCCACGACTGTGGCGGCTCATGACGGGCGGCAATGATGAAAGACAAATTTGCCGGAGCGCAGTGGAGGAGCCTGTCCACAACGCTGATGACGACAGGATCGTATATCTCGTGCGCATCGTCGATGATCACGGTCGTCGTCTTTCCGAGATCCTTGATAGACGTGGTGAGTTCCGTAATGAACCTATCGAGAGCGTCAAACGTCGGTGGCAGATTCGTACTCGACACGGGCACAATTGAATTCAATGCTCGGAGCAGCGATGCACAGAAGATGGAAACATTGTTTTCATGTTCGGTCATGTTCAACCGTGCACAATCTGTACCGAACTCAGCCGATGCCCGGGCGGACCACTCGTTTAACAGGACTGTTTTGCCAGTCCCTGCCGGTGCGCAGAGCAGAAGTACCCGCCCTTGAGGGCTGGAGCTTTGTACGGCCGAATCGAGAACTCGGTACAGCCTTGACCGCGTTACTGTTCTCGCCCTCGTGGTTGGCTCAGCGTAATCCTGCACAGCCGAGGTCGAAGGCAAGCGGGGTGTCCCGGTATTGACAAATTTCGTGTTTCCCAATTTATATACCCCGCCGTCCCATATTGAAACATGGCCACAATGGACAATCGGAGTATAAGTTCCATCCAGTCAAAACACGGACCATAAAGGGAATTTTGGGTGAATTACGACTAAAGTCCCCGCTGACGCTTCACATTTCAACAATTAGCCACCGAGTCGCTGGATTATCGATCTTCACTATGAGATAGCGATAGGAATCAAATGTCGAAATCTCTTCCGACCAGCCAAGAAACTCCATCGAAACTTGAAAATAACCGCCCGATAGCCAAATCAACAAGTATGTCGAGGATTTGACGCTCGGCGGTCGAAAATAGTTTTCACGTCGTTCGACGCCTTGCTGGATCCCCGCACTCTGCGAGGATTTTCACCCGAAGAGGATGAGGTAATCGGCCGCCGATTGCCGAATACTCGGCGACGCGGGCCGTGAATGCCCGCGCCGCGCGATGCATGTCGGCAAGATGTACGAGAGGAAAATTGCATGAACGACGACCTCACAGGACTTGTCGCACAAGCCTATATTTACGGCTTTCCCATCGTCTTCAATCTGGATCAGGTGGGCAGGTATGTGAGCGAAGGAGTCGGCGCGAACCCAGCAGCCCCGTTCAACACCTTCAGCCATGCTCGTACACTCGCCGGACCTGACGATACCTTTGTGACGATCAACAACGACACGGTCTATTCCATGGCTCAGATCGATCTCTCTGTCGGCCCGGTCGCCCTCCACGTACCCGATACCGCCGGCCGATACTACGTCCTGCAGTTCGTCGACGCCTGGACAAATAACTTTGCGTATGTCGGCCACCGCTCGACAGGCACTGGAGCAGGGGATTTCCTTCTCGTTCCACAAAACTGGGACGGCGACGCCCCCACGGGCACCACAGTGATCAGGTTCCCGACCCGGATCGCCTCCATCGTGGGACGGTGGGCCTGCGCCGGCGAAGCCGACTTGGATTCAGTTCATGCACTTCAAGACGCCACTACCCTGACTGCGCTGGACCCCCGCGCAGTCCCCACCGAACTCCCGAAGACTGATTCCGCGGTTGCGGACGAGTTCTCTTTCCTGGAGAAACTGCGTGTGCGCTCGCAAGCATTTCCCCCGGCCGACCGAGACGTCCCGCTGCAGAAATCCTTTGCACCGGTAGGTCTTTCAGACGAGGACTCTCCGTACACATCACCGTCGGATCAATTCGCGAAATCGTTGCGCGCCGGTCTGTCTGTGGGTGAACAAAACCTGCATCAAGCATTGACTTCGGGATCCAGCCCACAGGTCAACGGATGGACACTGACGTTTCATGCCTTCGATTACAACCTCGACTTCTTCGAGGTCGGCACGATCGACGACGCGGCGTTCAAGATCGAGAATCCGTCCTTGCGCATCATCGAGCGTGCAGCCGCAGCCAAAGGCGGGCTCTGGGGAAATCATGCCTACGAAGCTGCCTACATCATTACCTATGTCGATGACCGTGGCGAGCAACTCAACGGAGCACGCACCTACACTCTGCATCTGGATCCGTTGCCGCCAGTGAACGCCTTCTGGTCCCTGACCATGTATTCCGTCCCCGATTTCTTTCTCGTCGCCAACCCGATCGAGCGTTACTCGATCGGCGACCGGACTCCGGGATTGGTGTTCGACGAGCACGGCGGCCTGACAATCACCATCAGTCATGACAAGCCATCCGATGCGGATGCCGCCGCCAACTGGCTACCGGCCCCCGCCGGCGATTTCAGACCAGTGCTGCGCATGTACGAACCACTGCCCGCTGTCCTCGACAGAAGCTACGTCACCCCCGCCATTGTCCGAACCTGAAATCCCACCGGTAGGTCGACTTCAGTCGACCTACCGGTGGGATCTTGCGGGCCCTCGTCGCTATCTGACGAAACAGCAACGCCGTGTGGAAGTTATCCGCTACACGCGCGCAGCATTCTTACCCTTCCACCAATGCCATCCTGCCGTGACAATGATTGCTCCGACCACCGAACCGATGATCCCACTCGGGCGAAACGCGAGGCCGTCACCTGAAAGCAGGCTGACCAACAAGCCACCGACAAACGAACCGATGATTCCGGCAGCGAATGCCGCGCTCCAGTCCACTCCCTTCTTGGACTTTCCCAGAAGCAGCTGGGCTGCGGCACCGATGATTGTCCCGAACAATATGATCGCTATGAGAAGCATGCTGGAATCCTAACTACGTCGACTTGGCGTGTGAACCGGAATCTTGAATCCTCTTGCGAGTCAGCTTTACTGGCCGATAAAGCGAGCTGGACGCGGCGCCGCGGTGGGAGAATCATGCAACCGGGACCTTGTCGGGTTCCGGGTCAGGCACAGTTTCCGTCGGCGGAGTCCCTTTCGGCGCTGCTGCCGGACCCCCACCCAACAGGACATCAGCCCAGCGCGTGGACGGATCGATGTCGACCAGAAGCGCTTTGGCCATGAGCGTCAACGGGATTGCGAGTATTGCACCGAGTGGGCCGAGTACCCAGGACCAAAAAACCAACGACAAGAATGTCAGCGTAACCGATAGACCCACTGCATCGCCGACAAACTTCGGTTGGATCACAGATTGGATGACGACGTTGACGACGCTGTAGAGCACAATGACGGTGATCATCGATCCGACACCACCTTGCAGCAATGCCAGCAACGCCGGAGGCACCAGTCCGAGAACGAACCCGATGTTGGGAATGTAGTTGGTGATAAACGAGAGCAACCCCCACAATACGGGGAGTGGAATCCCCAGTGCCCACAGCAGTCCCGTGTCGAGGACGGCGACGATGGCACCAAACACCGTGGAGACGATCAGGTATTTGCGGGTGCCGGAGGAGAAGGCATTCAACGCTCCGGCGATGTCGGGACGCGAGCGCACCAGCTCCCCCATGCGTTCGGCGTAAGAGCTGCCATCTACTGCCATGAACAGCAGTAGCACGAGCACGAAGAGCAGGTTCGAGAAGATCCCGAGTGCGCCCTCCAGTATTCCTTCGACGAACCCGAACAGTGCACTCGCATCAATTCCGGAAAGCAGGTTGTGAATCTGGTCGGATCCGATCCCGTTGTTGTTCAATGATGTTCGCGTGCTGTCTAACAGCTGGTCGATGTCGCTCTGGTAGTCCGGCAGTATGCTGCCGAGCCTGGCCACCGAGATAATCAGCAGAAGAACGAGCAGGTTCAGAATGCTGTAGACCGCGACCAACGCGATGAGGGTCGCCGCCCATCGGGGTAATCCTTTTCGCTGCAACCATATTGGTAGTGGGTGCACGGCCACCGTGAGCATGAGGGCAAGGAAAACTGGTCCGATAACGGAAGCGAACGACCTCATTCCGGCTACCGAAACGACCAGACTGGCCAACCCCAACAGAACGATGACCCCACGTGGAAGTGACCAGGCAGGGGAAATGCCGGGGGGCTCGACCGATTCCGCCATGAAGTGTTTCCTCCCGAACTGGTGTATCCCGGAATGTTCGAGTTCAGAGTCTCAGGCAGAGCCGGTCGACGGCATCACCCGTTACAGATGAGTGATCATCCGTTGAGGATGATGTTCGATTGCAGCGTTCATCAGAGACTGGCCGAAGACACTTCCGCCGAAAGGACATCAGATGACCACAACGTCGCAAACTCAATCCACTAGCCCGGTCAAGCAAGGCATCGCCGCCGGCACAACGTTCGCGGCCGCGATTTTGCTGCTCGCGGCGGGGCTCGTCAGTGTTCTACAAGGAATCGCCGCACTTGCCGACAACAATCTCTTCGTCGTCGGAATCAACTACACCTACCAGTTCGACATCACCACATGGGGATGGATCCACGTCATCCTGGGTGCCGTCGGAATCGTTGTTGCACTGGGACTCTTCGCCGGAGCGAGCTGGGCTCGCGGCCTCGCTTTCGTTATTGCCGCTTTGTCGATCGTCGCGAACTTCCTGTGGATGCCCTACTACCCGCTGTGGTCGATTCTCGTCATCGCACTCGACATCGTAGTTATCTGGGCTGTCGCAACGTGGAGGCCCAGCGAGTAAGCACCTTGTTCACGGCCGAGTCGGGCACCCGTTCGTGGCCGAACACCGATGGCCCGAATCGTTCCGACGATGCGGGCCATCGGCAAAGAGTGCCAGCAAGATTCGACCGCGACGGACGGCTACGAGATAGGACACCGAAACGTGAACGACGACGAAAATGATGCAGGAAGGATCGAGGAGACCGAACTCGCTCTCATACTTGATTCGAGGGTGTTCTACACGGTCCTGGCAGCCTTTATCGCCTTGTCACTGCTGGTAGGCCTCTCCCCTTGGAGGATCGGCTGAACGGGACGGCCGCGCCAGTCGGGCAGTTGGCACATTCTCACGATCACGAAGCCTGGAAAAACGAGGCGCCGAAATCAGCCGAGAGAACCTGAAATCATGGGCCAGGAGTTGTGCAGATCGTCTTGCCAGTAGCCCCATGAGTGAGTACCGGTCGGACGGAAGTCGACCGTGGCCGGAATTCCCAGAGAACTGAGCCGCTCGGCCAATCGCTGGGTGCACTGGTTGGTTCCCGCTTCGATGACTCCGCCCACGATCACCTGGTTGGCCAGGGTGCCGATATCTCCGTTGACCTGCGGTCCGTCGAGGGTGTCATGAGGGCCAGGCATTCCGCTGCCGTTGCTGATGTACAAGTTGATGCCGCGCAGCTTCTCGGCATTGACGACGGGGTCGTGGGCTACCCACGCCGGATCGCCGGGTGGGCCCCACATGTTGTTTGCGTTTCCGCCGCGTGCACTGACGACAAAGGTGACGTAACTCTGGCCGGGTTGGGTGCTCGTCTCGGCGCACCCACTGAATGCACCAACTGCTCGATACAGCGACGGCGCCGACTCAGCCAGGTTAAGGACGGAAGTTCCCGCCATCGACAGTCCGGCGATGGCATTGACACCGGTCGTTCCCAGCGTGGCGTCAACAATCGGAGGCAGCTCCTCGGTCAGGAAGGTGGTCCATTTGTTGAGGCCGAGAACAGGATCGGGCTGCTGCCAGTCGGTGTAGTAGCTGTACGCGCCGCCGATGGGAGTGACGACATTGACATTCTTGTCGGCGAAGAAATCGACCACGTCCGTCTTGGTCTGCCAGGTCGCCGCATCGACGCCACCGTCTGCGCCGCCGCCGGCACCGTTGAGCAAGTACAGCGTTGGGCGGCGCACGCTCGTATCTTCGGGACGGATTACCTCGAGGCGGATTACCTTGTCCATTGCGGCCGAGTACACGTACATATTCATCTGGCGGTCATTGATGCGCTCGACGTGATCCAGAGCGGGACCGTCGGCCGACGCTACGGCTACCTGCCCGAATATGCCTGACGCGGCAAGGACAGCGACGACCGCAAGTGTCCGACAGCGTCTGATCGTGCGGTGCCTGATCGCGCGCATAATCGCTCCTCGAGCTTGATTGCGGTGTCGTACACCGGACCGCCATTAGTGGTGAACATCCGATACTGGAGGACATTCCCCGTCACGATGACCGGAAAACATCCGCAGTCGCCGACGCAGCCACCTGAACCGTCAGATCTCGGCGGTGATAGCACGAGCAAGCGCAGGTCCGATGATCGCCAAGGCATGCGGTTCGATCATCTCGTTGTGCCCGCAGTCCACCGGCTGCACATCGATTCGTCCCGTCACGAGCGGACTCCACTCCAGCGGCGATCGCGCATTGGCTGCTCCGTCCCCGTCACGCATCGCGGCAAAAACGTGCAGGTCCCCGTGATAGATCTGAGGAATGAACTGGTGACCAAGACGCCGGGAGTTCTTGTATCCGGTAGCGATCCGGGCGACGTCACGCGCGCGTACCCCGGTCTCGGTTCCGAACGTCTCGCCCAACAACTCGGCCGCACGCTCGTAAGTCATCTCATCACCCTTGTTTGTCTCCGTCCCCACGTCCTCGGCGCCTACGTCAAGTCCGAGTCCGAGCAGGAGTTCCCGGATATCGAGTTCCGCGGACTCCGGCGCTTCGCCGTTCTCGGGGTAACTGTCCATGACGGCCAGGGTCCCGACTTCTTCACCCGCCCTCTGCAATTCAACAGCCATCGCGTGGGCGATGATCCCGCCGAGCGACCAACCGAGCAGATCGTACGGACCTGTCGGTGCGATGGCCTGAAGTTCCTCGACGTAACGGTGTGCAAGCTGTTCGATCGACCGATATTCGCCGTCACCACTGATCGTGGGCAGTTGAAGCCCGTAGACAGGCCTGTCCGGGGGTAGGTGTTGCACCAGACCCGCGTATCCCCAGGACAACCCGATTCCCGGATGCACGCAGAACAGCGGCCTTCCACTTCCCTGCACACGCAACGGAATCACCACGGCGAGTGCCTCTTCCACGTCCGCACTGTGGGTGGGAATGTCGAGTCGTCGGGCAATTCCGGCCGGAGTGGGATCGAGGAACATCCACTGCAGCGGCACCTTCCGATCCAACCTGGCATGCAAGCCACTGACGATCTTCGTGGCGACGAGAGAGCTTCCGCCGAGGTCGAAGAAGCTGTCAGCCGTGCCCACCCGTTCCACCCCGAGAACCTCCGCGAACACTTCCACGATGACACGCTCGGTGTCCGTCGTCGGCGCACGGAATGCAGCAGCGAGTGATCCGAATTCCGGAGCGGGCAACGCCTTTCGGTCGAGTTTGCCCACGGGAGTCATCGGAATCCGATCGAGCACGACCACTGCGGCCGGCACCATGTGAGCCGGCAGTCGCTCGGCCGCATAGGTGCGTAGTTCTGCGGGAACCACATCCTGTCCGTCCTGAGCCCGAAGGTAGGAGACAAGTACCGTCTCACCCGCTGGCCCCGGGCGCCCGATGGTCGCTACGAAGGATACGGCCGGATGGCGAGCGAGCACGGCATCGATCTCTCCGAGTTCGATTCGGAAACCACGGACTTTGACCTGGAAGTCGCTGCGCCCGATGTATTCGAGGGTATAGCCGGTGCCGTTCTCGGACTGCCGCCAACGCACGACGTCGCCGGTCCGGTACATCCGGCTACTCGAGTCACCGAAGGGACAGGCTACAAATCGCTCCGAGGTCAACGCCATCCGATTGTGGTACCCGCGTGCCATACCTGGACCGGTAATATACAACTCGCCGTGCACCCCACCCGGGACTGGTTGCAGCCGCTCATCGAGGACCAAGAACCCGAATCCCAATGCTGGCGCACCGACATTCACACCCTCACCGGGATGCATAGGCTCACTGACACTTGCCTGAACGGTGGTCTCCGTCGGCCCGTACCCGCTGTGCAGGCTCCGCCCCGGCGCCCATTGTGCGACCACTTCCGGTGGACACGCCTCCCCCACCAAATCGAGGACACGAAGTGAGTCGAGACCTTCTTCGCCGAGGGACGACAATGCCGTCGGTGTGATGGTCGCATGGGTCACGTGCTCGCGCTTGAGCAGATCCGCCAAATCGCTGCCACCGTAGATTGTGGGCGGAACAATCACCACGCGAGCCGACGCACTGAACGCCATCATCAGTTCGAACACCGAAGCATCAAAACTCGGAGACGTCAGTTGCGACACCCGAGCGTCGTGCGTGACTTCGAATCGTTCTCGCGTTTCCGCGGTGAAATTGGCCAACCCTTGATGAGTGACGTTTACTCCCTTTGGCTTTCCGGTCGAACCCGACGTGTAGATGAGATAGGCCGGGTGTGCAAGATACAGCGGCCTGGTTCGATCTTCGTCGGTAAACGGCGATGACGACACAGCTGCCAACTGCTCGACAAAGTCCGCATCGTCGAGCACCAACCACGACACCGTGTGCGGAAGCTGACTCCGGTTGCCTCGCAACGTCAGACCGACCGATGCCCCGGAGTCGGAGAGCATGTAGTCGATACGCTCGGTGGGATATGCCGGATCCACCGGCACAAACGCCGCCCCGGCCTTGGTGATCGACCAGATCGAGACCACCGCCTCGATCGAACGCGGCATTCCCAACGCCACAAAAGTTTCCGGACCAACCCCGTGTCCTCGCAGAACCCGCGCCACACTGTTGGACCATTCGTCGAGTTCACGGTACGTGATCTGCCGATCCTCGTAGGACAGCGCGACGGCGTCGGGATCGAGTGCGGCGGCGGCTGTCAACATGTCGGGCAACAGTTCCGGTGGCACGTCGGGCGTGCCTCGCGCCGGCGCCAACTCTCGGCTCTCCTCCTTGTCGAGAAGCGGGATTTCGCCGATCGCCTCGTCGGGATCTTCGGTGACGGCAACCAGAATTCGAACGAATCGCTCGGCGAAACTTCGGACGGTGTCGCCGTCGAACAGATCCGTGGCAAAGTCAACAGCTCCGGTCATCCCGGCCGGTTCACCGTTCGAATCGAACTCCTCCACCAAGAGGAATTCGAGATCGACCTTGACGACGTCGAGTTCGGGATCGAGCCCCTGAACTTCCAATCCGGGCAGAGTCAGGACCGGTCGCTCGTTATTCTGAAATTCCAGGGAGACTTGGGAAATCGGTGAATACGCCGTCGACCTGGTCGGTCCGATTTCCTCCACGACACGTTCGAACGGAACGTCTGCATGGGCGAAGGCACCGAGGTCGACGTCGCGACAGCGCGCTGCCAGAGCCGTGAAAGGCTGCGCCGCGTCCACCGGTGTGCGGAGTGCAAGCGTCCCGACGAACATACCGACAAGATCGTCGAGCGCCCGTTCCCCACGACCGGCGATCGGCGTTCCGATCACCACGTCGTCGGTGCTGCCGAGTCGTGCCAGCAGGACCGCAAGTGCGGCGTGGATTGTCATGAACTCGGTGCAATGCAAGCTCCGCGACAGTTCCTTCACGCGCCGATGAAGGTCTCGGTCGACGGAAAAGTTGATGCGCCCGCCGCGGAAGGACTGCTGGGACGGCCGCTCACGATCGGTGGGTAGTTCCAGGAGATCCGGTGTGCCTGCCAGCGTGGTCGTCCAATAGTCGAGTTGCGCCGATAACAGCGACTCGGCGTCGTCATCGGAACCCAGTAGTTCGCGTTGCCACAGGGAGTAATCGGCGTATTGCACCGGGAGCATCGGCCACTCCGGCGCACTGCCGCCCACACGGGCGCCGTACGCCGTCATGACGTCGCGCACGAGCGGAACCATCGAGAAACCGTCTGCCGAAATATGATGCACCACAACGGCCAGTACGTGCTCTGTCGAGCTCAGCGAGAACAATCCCACGCGCAGTGGAGCACGGACGGTGACATCGAAACCGGCCGACACCAGCCGGGCAAGCTCGTCCCGCAGATGCTCCTCGTCGACAACAGGAACGGAAATCATTGAGGGAAGGGCACTCTCGGCAGGCAGTATCTGCTGAACCGGCCCGGACTCACGTTCCGGGAACACCGTTCGCAACGACTCGTGGCGACGTACGACGTCGATGATTGCGTCGCTCAATGCCCCCGCGTCGAGTGCACCTCGCAGCCGCACCACAATCGGGATGTTGTACGCCGGTGACGCGATGTCCAGTTGGTTGACGAACCACATCCGCTGCTGAGCAAACGAGAGCGGAATATCTTCCGGCCGTGGGCGAGCTGCGAGGATCGGACGCTCCGACCGTTCCTGCTCCGACTGGTCGATACGCCTGGCCAGCGCCGCGACTGTCGGCGCCTCGAAGAGGTCCCGTACGCCATTCTCGGCACCGAGAGACGCTCGGATCCGGGCCATTACCCGGGTAGCGCTCAGAGAGTTGCCACCGAGTTCGAAGAACCCGTCGTCGGCCCCGACATCGTCGATACCGAGCACCTCCGCGAAGATGCCCGCCACAGCCACCTCGATCGTGCCGGACGGAGCCCGGTAGTGCACTGCCCGGGAATCGAAGACGGGTTCCGGCAGTGCCGCGCGGTCCAGCTTGCCGACTGCTGTCAGTGGAACGCGTTCCAGCACCGTGATCGACGACGGCACCATGTGCGCCGGCAGACGGTCGGAAATTGCCCGGGTGAGCTCGGCACCGTCGAGAGTGCGTCCCGATGTCGGAACAACGTAGGACGCCAACAGCGTGTCGCCGGCAGGGCCACTGCGTGCGAGGGTGGCAGCAAATCCGACGTTCGGCTCCGACATGAGTACGGTGTCGATCTCACCAGGTTCGATCCGGAACCCCCGCACCTTGACCTGGAAGTCGCTGCGGCCCACGTACTCGAGGCTGTGCTCCGCTGTCCATCGCACGATGTCGCCGGTGCGATACATCCGCGTTCCGGGCTGCGACGGGTCCGCAACAAACCGTTCGGCGGTAAGGGCCGGCCTGCGGTGATACCCCCGGGCCAGTCCCACCCCGGCGAGATACAACTCGCCCGGAACTCCCACCGGGACTGGTTGCAGTCGGTGATCGAGTACCAGTTCCGCCACTCCTCGAATGGGCCCACCGATGGTGATCGGCATCTCGGGGACCATCGGTTCGCTGATGTTGGACATGACGGTGGTCTCGGTCGGTCCGTAAGCGTTATACAACCGCCGACCTCCCGCTCGGGAATTCCGAAGATCCGGGTCGGCCCACCGGGCAACGAGTTCAGGCGGACACGCCTCGCCACCGAACACAACGTCTGCAAGAGATTCGAGCCCCGTCGGATCGAGCGACGCCAACGCAGCGGTCGTGATGAACGCATGGGTGACCCGTTCACGTTTGACGAGGTCCGCCAGTTCGTTGCCACCGTAAATGTCGGTCGGCACGATCACCATGGTCGCACCGGCACCGAAGGCCTGCAGATACTCGAACACCGATCCGTCGAAACTCGGTGTCGAAAAATGCAACGTGCGGGATTGTGGTGTCGCTCCGAATCGTTCGATCTGATCGCGAGCAAAATTATCCAGTCCACGATGGGTAACCACCACACCCTTCGGCAGGCCCGTCGACCCCGACGTGTACACCACGTAAGCGGCACTGTCGAGCGCAACTGCGGGGATTCGGTGCACGCGACTCCCGGATTGCTGTGCGCATTCTCGAGCGAAGTCAGGATCGTCGAGAACCATCCAGTCAGTGGTGCCAGGCAACCGGTCTCGGTGCTCCATCGTGGTCACACCGAGCGCGACTCCGGAATCGCTGAGCATATGAACAATGCGCCCGTCCGGGTAACTGGGGTCGATGGGCACAAATGCCGCGCCGGTCTTCGCTACCGCCCATACCGACAAGACCGACTCAATGGAGCGCGGTATCCCGATTGCCACAAAGGTTTCCGGGCCGACGCCTCGCGAGATGAGCACACGCGCCAGACGGTTCGATCGTTTGTCGAGATCGCCGTAGCTGAGGTCAACATCCCTATAGGACAACGCAATCGCGCGAGGATCCAGCCCAGCCGCGTCTTCGAGAATCTGCGCCAGAGTGCGAGTGGACCCGCCCGATCCGCCACTGACCGGCACTAGATCCCGATGCTCCTGCTCAGTCAGCAGCGACAGCGCCGCCAACGACTGGTCCGGATCGGTGCAGGCGGCGAGTGCCTGCACCAGCCGCCCCGCGACGGCGTCAATTGTATTCGCGTCGAGGGCATCTGGAAGGTACTCGAACTTGAGGCGCAGCCGAGCGTCGACGGACGCCACCAGGCTCAACGGGTAGTGGGCTGCGTCTTTTGCGTCCACCCCGACCACCCGCATTCCAGCGATATCGGTATCGGTGGTCAAACCGCCACGATCCACCGGATAGGACTCGAACACTGCCAGAGTGTCGAATCCGACCTCGGGTCCCGCTGCCCGCCGAATGTCAGCCAGGCCGATGTAGTGGTGATCCAACAACGCAGCCTGCTCGGCCTGAACCCGCTCGAGCACATCGCCCAGAGATTCGGAGGGCAGCAACCTGATTCGGATGGGAAGCGTGTTGATGAACAGTCCGACCATCGTCTCGATGCCGGCCAGTTCGGGCGGCCGTCCCGAGACCGTGGCACCGAACACCACGTCGTCGCGGCCGGTCAACGCGGCGAGCACAATCCCCCACGACACCTGAACAATCGTGTTGACGGTCAGCCCACGCGAGCGCGCGACGTCGAGGATCCGTGCGGTCTGGTCCTCGGCCAGGTCAAAAACCCGCTCCTGAGAAATCGTCGACAGCTGCTGCTGCCCCCTTTCAGAGGGAAGTAGCAACGTCGGCCCGTCTACCCCGGCCAGGGCCTGCGCCCACATCTCTCGCGAAGCACCCTGATCTCGGTTCTTCATCCACTCCAGATAATCGCGATACCCGCGCACCCGGGGCAGCGAGGTTTGGTCTCCATCCGTGGCATAGAGCGTCAGCAACTCCGTAATCAGCAGCGGCATCGACCACCCGTCGAGAAGAATGTGATGGTTGGTCAACACCAGTAGGTAGTTATCCGGTGCAGTCTTGATCACCAAGAACCGAATCAACGGAGCCCGTGTCATCTCGAACGGGCGGAGCCTGTCATCACCGAGGATCCGCTCTACATCCATCGCACTCGATTCGGGTGTGGTCAGATCCACTTCAGTCCACGGTATTTCCACCCGTGCCCGTACAACTTGAATCGTGTTGCCCTCGGCGTCGTGCAGAAATGCGGTGCGCAAGTTGGAGTGCCGGTTCAGTAGGGTGTCGGCCGCACGGCGCAACCGAGGCGCATCCACGGAGCCGACCAGTTCAAGGCTCACCTGCACCAGATAGGCGTCGACGGACTCGTCGGCAAGTTCCGCGTGAAAGTGCATGCCGGCCTGCAGCGGCGACAGTGACAACACGTCACTCAGGTCTGGAACGCGGCTCTCGAGTTCATCGATACCATCCTGCCGAAGTTCAACGAGATCAAAATCCGACGGCGTGAATCCAGTCCCACCAGCTTGTGCATGTGCGCCCAGAGCGTGCAGCGCCTGTGCCCACCCCTGCGCAAGTTCATCAACCTCCTCGCGGGTGATGACGCCCGGCGGGAACGTCCACGTCGAGGTCAACACGGGGCCGTCATCGGTGTCGACGGTCATTGCATTGACATCGACAACGGCAGCAAGGGGCATGTCCGCAGTCAACCGTTCACGCAGTCCGGGTTCCTCGATCGGCACCCAGCCGTCGGCGCTCCGGGTAGAGCTCGCGCCCATTCTCCCGAGGTAGTTGAAACTGATCTGAGGCATCGCCTGAGATGAAAGTGCGTGGGCGGTATCAGTATTCAGATATCGAAGGAGACCGAAACCGATACCGTGATCGGGAACCGCGAGAAGTTGTTCCTTCACCTTCTTGATCGCGGCACCGGCGGACGGACCCCCGGCGAAGGCGTCGTCAAGATCCACACCGCGCAGATCGAGTCGCAGGGGGAAGATGGTGGTGAACCATCCGATTGTGCGAGAGAGGTCCGCTCCGGGCGCCAACTGCTCTTCTCGTCCGTGGCCCTCGAGGCTCAGAAGTACTTCTGCCAACTCGATCTCACGGCGTCGACGCCAACGGATCAACGCCAAAGCAAGCGCCGTCAGCAATCCGTCGCCCACGCTGCCGTGGAAGGCTGCCGGCACTGTCGTCAATAGCGCCTCGGTCAGTGAAGGCGGAAGTCGTACCTCAATGTCAACGGCGGTATCGGAAGGGGCCAGTGGCCGCGAACCCAGCATCGGATCGGATGCATCCAGCATTCCTCGCCACAACTCGAGTTCGGCAATACGGCGAGGATCGTGGGCGGAGTCGACGAGTGCGTGCGCCCACCGGCGCATCGATGTCCCGGCAGGCTCGAGCGTCGGCTCCGAACCGGACTGCAGTTGCGCACACGCACTGACGAGGTCGGGTATCAGGATCCGCCAGGACACGCCGTCCATCGCTAGATGATGGACCGCGATCAGCAACCTCGCGGCGGTGCTGTCGTCCCGATCGTCGCTGTCTTCACTGTCTTCGCTGTCTTCGCTGTCCAGCCAGACCACCTGCAGCATCACGCCCGACGCAGGATCGAGGCGATCGAGAGCCGCGCCGAGTTCCCGCGCCGCACACTCGGCGTCTACTCCGGATCCCTGCACCCGACGGACCACCGCGGCCGCACGCACCGCCCCTTCGGCCTGTACCACCATCCGCCAACCGGTTTCAGTGCTGTCGGTGCGGAACACCTTCGCCCGCAGTAGATCGTGTCGGTCCACCACGACCTGCAGTGCCCGCGTCAAGGTGTCTACGTCCAGTGTTGCGGGAATCGTGAACAGCGCTGACTGTGAATAACGACGGAAATCCCCGCCTCGTCCGAGCATCCACGACGCGATCGGTGTCAACGGAATTTCGCCGATGCCGCCACCTCCCAGTTCCGGGAGGACACTCACCTCGTCGGCTGTCCCCGCTATCTCGGCTAGTGCCGCAACAGTTTTGCGATCGAACACATCACGCGGCGAGATCACTACTCCGGCAGCTTTAGCTCGGGTGACCAGCTGGATCGACATGATCGAATCCCCACCGATCGTGAAAAACGAGTCGTGGACGCCGACGGAATCGAGACCCAGAACCTGCGCGAACAGTTCTGCCAGGACACGTTCGGTGTCGGTGACCGGCAGCCGGCTCGGTGTCACATTCTTTCCGAAGTCTGCTTCGGGTAGGGCTTTTCGATCCAGTTTGCCATTCAGCGTCAGCGGCAACTCGCCCAAGACCAGCACTGCCGCCGGCACCATGTACGACGCCAGTCTCTGCGCCACTGCATCGACGATCGCGGCCGGATCGATCACCGCACCGTTCTCCGGCACCACATACCCGACCAATCGATCCCCGAGCGCTGTCACCGCCGATTGCGCAACCCCGCCGCACGCGAGCAGTGCAGACTCCACCTCACCGAGTTCGATGCGATAGCCCTTCACCTGAACCTGGAAATCGTTGCGCCCAAGGTACTCCAACATTTCGTTCGCGTTCCACCGGCCGAGATCACCCGACCGGTACATCCGCGATCCGGGAGTGAAGGGGTCGGGAACAAACCGGGAAGCGGTGAGGGCGGACCGGCCGAGATATCCGCGCGAGACCTGCGCACCGGAGACGTACATTTCCCCGATAACACCGGGCGGCACCGGATGGAGTCGTCCGTCGAGCACGTAGACCCGCAGTCCGGGCAGGCCGTGGCCGATCACCGACGCGGACTCGTGTGCCGCCCGGTCACGGTCGATCTCCAGATGGCTGACATGCACCGTTGTTTCGGTGATGCCGTACATGTTGACCAGAACCGGTGCTGTTTCATCTCGTCGCTCGTACCAGCGTTTCAGATGCCCGAATTCGAGGGCTTCCCCACCGAAGATCACGTACCGCAATGCCAGATCGGGAGTACCGGCGAGACGATCCGCTTCCGCCAACTGATAGAAGGCAGTGGGCGTCTGATTGAGGACGGTGACGCGTTGCTCGCGCAGTAGGTCCAGGAACTTCGCGGGTGAGCGTGCCGTGAAGTAGTCGACCAGCACCAGTCGACCACCGTGGCAGAGCGCTCCCCACATTTCCCACACCGAGAAGTCGAATGCGGAGGAATGGAACATCGTCCACACATCAGTCGGCCCGAATCCGAAGAGCGACTGGGTGTTGGCCAGCAAGGTGGCCACGTTGCGATGCGAAACCTGTACGCCCTTCGGCTGCCCGGTAGAACCCGACGTGTAGATGATGTAAGCCACCGAGTCGGGATGCAGCGAGCCCTGCCGGTCTGCGTTTTCCACCGGCAGTGACGAAAACCGCTGCAGCGCAGACACTGTCTCCGGATCGTCGAGCATGATCATCGGGAGATCGAAGTTGTCAACTGCATCCGAGTCCGCAGTAGTGGTGAGTACACACCGCGGCCGTGCATCACCGAGAATGAAGGCCAACCGCTCTGTCGGAGAGGTCACGTCCACGGGTACGTAACCGGCGCCGGACTTCACCACTGCCAGAATGGCGACAACAAGATCGACCGAAGTTGTCATCGCCACGGCCACTCGCGATTCTGCAGCTACGCCCCGAGCCACGAGGAGCCTTGCGAGCCGGTTCGCTCGCGCGTCGAGTTCCCCGTATGTCACGGCGGCGGAGTCGCCTGGTGATACCGCCACGGTATCGCCCGACAACACCACCGCCTGATCAAATAGTTCCGCCAAGGTCGCCGACGTTCCCAGGCGATTCGCTGACGTGAGCACATGTTCCGCCGCGCGCAGGATGTCGATATCCCCCACGGGCTTGGCCGGATCGGTGGTGACGCTCTCCACTACTCTCAGGTATCGCTCTGAGATCCGCTGCACTGACTCACGATCGAATACGTCGGACGCGTACCGGAAGCCGGCGCTGATCCCCGCCGGCGCACCATGCTCGTCGACACGCTCCATCAGGCTCAGCTGCAAATCAAATTTCGCAACGTCCAGATCCACATCGATCGACCGGACGGCAAGTCCAGGCAGTTCCAGGCGCAGTGCAGTGCTGTTCTGGAATTCGAGTAACACCTGAAAGAGCGGTGCGTGCGCAGTCGATCGCTCGGGGGCAAGCTCGTCCACCAGACGTTCGAACGGAATGTCCGCGTGCTCGAGTGCACCGAGGTCCGCCGCTCGCACACTGCTGAGAACATCGGCGAATGTGGACCCTGAGTCGACGTGAGTACGCAGGACAAGTGTGTTGACAAACATCCCCACGACGCCGTCGAGTTCCCGGCGGCCGCGGCCTGCTACCGGAGTTCCCACGACCACATCATCCGATCCTGACAACCTTTCCAGTAGCACCACCAATGCGGCGTGCATCACCATGAACAGTGACGAATTACTGTGGTGCGCAAGATTTATCAGTGTCCGATGCAGTGCGGGTTCGATGTCGAATGCAACGACTCCGCCGGCTACGGACCGTTGTGCGGGCCGCGGTCGATCCAGCGGCAACTGCAGTAGTTCCGGGATTCCCGACAATGTCCGCGTCCAGTAGTCGAGCTGGCCCGACACCTCCGAACCCGCCTGCGCATCCGTGCCCAGCACCTCGCGCTGCCACAGGGTGTAATCGGCATACTGCACTGGCAGTGGTTCCCACTCCGGCAACTGTTGCCGTGTACGGGCGGAATAGGCGAGCATCAAATCCCGCGCCAAGGGCGCCATTGAGACGCCGTCGGCAGCAATGTGATGGACGACGATGGCAAAGACATGCCGCTCCGGGGCAAGCCTCAGCAACTTCACCCGGAGCGGAAGTTCTTCGGAGACGTCGAATCCGACGCCGAAGAAGTGATCGAGCGCGGATCGCAATTCTCCGTCGGACACGTGCACCGGACTCAGGTCCAGAACAACGGTGGCGGGATCGGCAATCGTCTGTCGAGGCCCATCCGAAGAGCCGGGAAATACGGTACGCAGAGACTCGTGTCGTTCGATGACGTCACCGAGCGCCGCTCGCAACGCATCTGGATCGAGCACACCTTCCAACCGCAGCGCGACGGGGATGTTATAGGCCGGCGAGGACGTGTCGAATTGATTGACAAACCACATCCGCTGTTGCGCAAGGGAAAGGGGAATCCGATCGGGTCGCGTCCTCCCGCTGAGCATCGCGACACCCGCAGTAGTCTGCGCTGTCGATTCGACCCACACAGCCAACGCGGACACTACTGGTGCGTCGAACAATGCCGCGATACTCAACGTTGAACCCAGGGCACTGTTGATGCGCGCCACCGCCCGGGCGGCGCTGAGTGAGTCTCCCCCAAGATCGAAGAAACTGTCATCCGCGCTGATGCGCTCTACGCCGAGCACATCAGCGAAGGCCGTGGCCACCGCCTGCTCCGTTGGCGAGCTGGGCGAACGAAAGGTGGTTCCACTGAAACCGGTATCCGGTAATGCTTTTCGATCCAACTTCCCATTCACCGTCACCGGCAACCCCGACAACACCACCAACACCGACGGCACCATAAACCCCACCAACTCCGCCGCCACACCCCCCAACACCACCCCCACATCCAACGACACCCCACTCACCGGCACCACAAACCCCGCCAAATACTCCCCACCAACACCACCCCGCAACACCACCACCGCCTGCGCCACCCCCACCTGACGCAACAACACCGCCTCCACCTCACCCAGTTCGACGCGCTGCCCCCGCAACTTCACCTGAAAATCACTACGCCCCACATACTCCAACTCACCAGAGCTAGCAACATCCCCCCTCACTCCGCTCGAGCTAGCAACATCCCCCCTCGCTCCGCTCAACCGCACCCACCGCACCACATCCCCCGACCGATACAAACGAGAACCCGACCCCCCGAACGGATCCGCCACAAACCGATCCGCCGTCAAATCAGCCCGACCCACATACCCCCGCGCCAACTGCACACCACCGAGATACAACTCCCCCACCACACCCACCGGCACCGGACGCAACCGCGAATCCAACACAAACACCCGCGTATTCCACACCGGCACACCGATCGGAACCGACCCAACCCCAACAACACCCGACCCGAACTCATGAAACGTCACATCCACCGACGCCTCCGTCGGACCATACAAATTATGCAACTCAACACCCGGCAACACATCACGCAACCGCACCGCCGACACCACCGACAACGACTCACCCGACGCAAACACCCGCCGCAACCCCACACACGCCGCCGCACCCGACTCCGCCACAAAAACATCCAACATCGACGGCACAAAATGCACCACCGTCACCGCCTGCCCCACAATCACCCGAGACAAATACACCGGATCACGATGCCCACCCGCAACCGCAACCACCACCCGAGCACCAACAATCAACGGCCAGAACAACTCCCACACCGACACATCAAACGTCACCGGCGTCTTCTGCAACACCACATCATCCGAAGACAACGGGTACCGATCCTGCATCCACAACAACCGATTCACCACCCCCACCTGCGGCACCACCACCCCCTTCGGACGACCCGTCGAACCCGACGTAAACATCACATACGCCGGATGCTCCGGCAACAACCGCGCCACCCGATCCGCATCCGTCACCCGAACCGACGAAAACCCCGACACATCAACAACATCAAGCTCGACAACCCGAACCCCCACCGGCAACCCACCACCGCCACCGGAAACCGTCAAAATCAACACCGCACCCGCCGACGACACCGCAAACCCCACACGCTCCACCGGCTGATCCACATCTACCGGCACATACGCCCCACCCGCCTTCACCACCGCATAAATCGCCACCAACAACTCCACACTGCGCCCCACCGCAACCCCCACCGACACCTCCGGCCCCACCCCCACCGAAATCAAAAACCTCGCCAACCGATTCACCCGAGCATCAAACTCCCGATACGACAACGCCGTACCCTCGAACACCACCGCAACAGCACCCGGAGTCCGCGCCACCTGCGCATCAAACAGATCCGCCAACGTCACCCCCGGCAACGCATGCCCCGTCGCATTCCACGAATCGAGTACCAACTCCCGCTCACCCGAAACAAAGATGTCGACCTCACCGACCGGAGTACTCACGTCGTCGGCGATGGTCTCGAGAATCCGAACCAAGCGTTCGCCAAGCATTGTCATCGTCGCGCGGTCGAAGATTCCCGGCTGATAGCGCAGACTCAACCGTAGGCTGGGTTCGAGGATCGACAGCAGTGTGATCGGGTAGTGAGTGGCGTCGCGCGCATCAAGGTCGGTGACGCGCATACCGACGATGTCGCTGTTCTCGTCCAACCCGGATTTGTCGACGGGGTACGACTCGAACACGGACAACGTGTCGAAGAGGTTGCCCAGACCCGCGCGCGACTGCACCTCGCCAAGGCTGACCTCGTGATAGTCGAGGAGCCTCGACTGTTCGCCCTGCAATCGGGTGAGCAGTTGCGCGAGCGACTCCTCCGGGCTAATCCGCACGCGGACCGGCAACGTGTTGATGAAGAGCCCCATCATGTTCTCGACGCCGGGCAGTTGCGGCGGGCGACCCGCGACGGTGGTACCGAATATGACATCGTCGCGAGAGAGCAAGCGGGACAGGAGAACTCCCCACGCTGCCTGAACCACTGTGTTCATCGTGATCCCACCGCTGCGAACAACCTCGGCGAGCGCGTCACGCACGGTATCCGGCAGCACGATATCAACGTCTTCAGGCACACCGTAGGCTGCGGCAGAGCCCGGTGGTGCCAGTAACGTCGGCTCCTCGAGGCCGTCGAGCGCAGCTTCCCAAGCGCTCGACGTCGCTTCGCGGTCACGGTTCGCCAACCATTCCAAATAGGAGCGGTACGAGGGTGGATTCGGCAGACCTGCTGGAGTTCCATCGGCGGCGTAGCGCGTCAACAACTCGCGCACCAGCAACGGCATCGACCAGCCGTCCAAGATGATGTGGTGATTCGTTATCGCCAGAACGAATTGCTCTGGCGCGGTTCGGAAGAGTGTCAGTCGCAGGTGCGGCGGCGCTGCAAGATCGAACCGGGCGCGGCGGTCTGCGTCGAGCGCCCGTGCAAGTTCCGATTCGATGTCAGTCCCGCTGGCGCTGAGATCCACCGCCCGCCACGGCACCTCCACGTCATCGACAACCACTTGCGCGGGCACCCCCTCGTCGTCGTAGACAAACGCGGTTCGCAGATTCGGATGCCTGGCCAGCAACCCGGCCGCCGCAGTCCGCAGACGCCCGGCGTCAACCCGGCCCTCGAGATTGATGCGCAACTGCGCTGTGTACACATCCATCGAGGACGCGGCCAGCGCCGCGTGGAACAGCAGTCCGGACTGCAACGGAGACAGCGACCAAACATCCTCCAATGCCGGAAACTGTGCCTCCCATCGCTCGATCTGCTGCTGGCTCACCGTCACCAGCGGAACATCGGACGGCGTCAGTCCGCCCGCATCCGGCCGTGACGTGTACGCAGCGAGCCCTCCCAGGGCGCGGTGCCACAGTTCCGTGAACTCCGTAATCTCGGCTTCGCTGAGCACTCCCCGCGGGAAAGCAAACGACGCCCGAAGACCAGGCCCGTCCGGGCTGTCGTCAACGAAAGCGTTGATATCGATTGCCGATGCGACCGGCATTTCGGGATTTTGGGTTCCGCCGAGCTGACGGCTGCCCGTCACCGGCAGCCAGTCCTGAGTCCCGTCCGAGCTAGCTACTCGCCCGAGATAGTTGAAACTGACTTGCGGAGAGCGGAATCGAGATAATGACTCTGACGACTCACTGTCGAGATAGCGCAATAGTCCGAAGCCGATTCCGTGATCCGGGATCGCGAGCAACTGCTCCTTGACTGCTTTGATCGCCTGCCCCGCCGCGCTACCGCCTGCCATGGCGTCGTCGATATCGATTCCGGTCAGATCCAACCGCGCCGGATACAGCGTGGTGAACCACCCGACAGTGCGAGACAAGTCTGCGCCGTCGACGACTTGCTCCTCGCGACCGTGCCCTTCGAGGTTGATCAACGCATCCTCGACCGTGCCGCCCTGGCGTCGTCGCCAGGTAATCAGTGCCATCGCCAGGGCCGTGAGCAGGCCGTCACCCACGCTTCCGTGAACAGCTTCCGGAAGTGCGGTCAGCAGAGCGCTGGTCACGCTCGACGATACTTCGACGCTCACGGTATCCACGGTTGAATCGACATCGGTGACGGGATCCAGTGGGCGCGAACCGATCAGCGGATCGCGGCCGTCCAAGATGTTCTTCCACAGTTCCAGTTCGGGAGTACGTTGCTGCGCGGCATCGAGCAGACCGTGGGTCCACCGCCGCATCGACGTACCCACTGCTGGCAGCGCCGGAGAGGCACCACTCTGAATGTGGCTGCAGGCCAAGGCGAGATCGGAGATGAGAATGCGCCAGGAGACACCGTCGACCACCAGGTGGTTCACGACAACAAGGAGTCGTCCGCTTTCGTTCGGGGCATCGAACCAGACCACGCGCACCATCTCGGCAGTGGCTGGATTCAAATGGTCGGCCGCCGCGGCGAGTTCGGTTTCCGCGAGTGCGATGAAATCATCTCCCTGCACCGTATCGACCGGCACCCGCCGCACCAGTGCCTCCGCTGTCGCCGTACCCGTCGGCAGCACTTCCATACCGGCGCGCATTTCCGGGAGAAGGCGCGCACGGAGCATGTCGTGCCGGTCCAGTACCGCTCCGACCGCTCGAACAAGTACGTCGTAGGTGAGTCCGACTGGGGCTGCCAGCAACAGTGACTGGGAGAACTTGTCGACTTGTCCCCCACTACGTTCGAGCATCCATCGCGATACGGGTGTCAGTGGCAGGGGCCCGACCCCGGCGCCCGTCAACTCGTCGAGGCCGACCGTGCGGTCATGATCGAAACTCGCTGCCTCGGCAAGCCTCGCGACAGTTCGTCTGTCGAATACATCTCGGGGAGAGAGGATAACGCCGGCGTCTCTGGCACGGGCCACCAACTGTATCGACATGATGCTGTCGCCGCCGAGAGCGAAGAAGGAGTCGTCCACGCCCACCGAGTCCAGGCGAAGGACGTCCGTGAACAGTCCGGCAAGGAGTTTCTCGGTCTCGGTTCTCGGGGGTCGGTTCGTAGACACCGCTGCAGCGAAGTCCGGTGCGGGAAGTGCTGAGCGGTTGAGCTTTCCGTGCACCGTCAAGGGAAGCGTGTCGAGCACTACCAGCGCTGCCGGCACCATGTACGACGCCAATTGTCCACTGACAAAGTCCAGAACGGCTCTCGAATCGATTCTGGTGCCGGATTCCGGTACCAGGTAACCGATCAGCCGACCACCGCCGCTGTCACCGATGTCTCCGTTCCACACCTGCGTCACGGCTTGGGCTACATCGTCGTGTGCCAGCAGTGCCGACTCGACTTCGCCGCGTTCGATCCGGAATCCGCGGATCTTCACCTGGGAATCGGTACGTCCGAGATATTCCAACTGTTGATCGGCCGTCCACCGCACCCGATCGCCGGTTCGATACATCCGACTTCCTGCCGGGCCGAACGGATTGGCGACAAAGTGTTCGGCGGTCAGCGGGAACCGCTGATGATAACCACGAGCGAGAGCCGGACCGGCGAGATACAACTCACCGGTGACACCCGCCGGCACGGGTTGCAACCGAGAATCCAGTACTGCCTCTGTGAACCCCCGAGTCGGCGCACCAATGGTCACCGGCGCCTCCGCCACCAGTTGGCCACTGATACTGGAGACGACCGTCGCTTCGGTTGGCCCGTACGCGTTGAACATTCGCCGACCTCGTGCCCATTGGGCGACCAACTCGGGAGGACAGGCCTCGCCGCCGGTCACAACACATTCGAGGGCAGTGAGACCAGCGGGATCAACCGACGCGAGCGCCGCCGGAGTAACAAAGCAGTGGGTGACCTGCTGTGATTCCAACAGATCCGCCAACTCGGCACCGCCGAGGACCGTTGGCGGAGCGATCACCATCGTGGCGCCCGCACCGATCGCCAGCAGCAACTCGAGAACTGACGCATCGAAGCTCGGCGACGCAAAATGCAGTGTTCTGGAGCGGACCGAAGTCGCAAACGTCTCCCACTCTTGGGCCGCAAAATTGGACAGACCGCGGTGCGTGGTGACCACGCCTTTGGGCGTTCCCGTCGATCCGGACGTGTAGATCAGGTAGGCAGGGTTGTCGATCAGGATCGGTGACGTCCGCTCGTCATCGCTGAGCGCCGCCGACGAATACCTCGCAAGCTGGTCTTCACAGTCCATTCCGCCCAGCACGATCCATGCCGCAGTGTCGGGAAGTGCCGCCCGTTGCGCCGACGTCGTCACGCCCCAGACTGCTCCGGAGTCCGTGAGCATGTATTCGATCCGCCCAGCCGGATGATTCGGATCTACCGGAAGAAACGCCGCCCCGGATTTGGCCACTGCCCAGACTGCAAGGATGGCGTCGACAGAACGCGGTATACACACCGCTACCACCGTCTCGGGGCCGGCGCCACGCTCGATCAACATACGGGCCAACTGATTCGAACGCTCGTCGAGTTCGCCGTAGCAAACCTCCCGTCCCTCGAAGGCTAGCGCCACGGCATCCGGATCGTGTGCGGTTGCCTCTGCCAACAGTTCCGGCAACGTCCTCGGTGTTAGTGCCTCACCGCCCGGTGCCGGAGCGAGTTCAGCGCGCTCGGAGATCCCCAGGATATCGATGTCGCCGACTCTGACGTCAGCGCTCTCGGTTACCGTCTCGAGGATGCACTGGAATCGCCTCGCGAACCCGGCAACTGTTTCCTCATCGAAAAGATCAGTTGCATAACCGAATTCCGCCGTAATTCCAGCTGGAATCCCGTCGGCGTCGACGTTCTCGGACACTGTCAACTGGAGATCGAAGTTGGTGGTGTCGATCGGAGCATCAAGACTCCGAATCTGCAGGCCCGGGAGTTCCAGTGTGGGGCGCTCGATGTCCTGGAACTCCAGCATCACTTGGAAGAGCGGCGAGTATGCGGTGGACCGGGACGGATTCAAAACCTCTACGACCCGTTCGAACGGGACTTCCGCATGGGTGAATGCACCCAGATCGCCTTCCCTGACCATCCCGAGTACATCGGAGAATGTGGCATCTCCGTTGATGCGTGTGCGCAAGACAAGTGTGTTGACGAACATGCCCACAATGTCGTCTAGTTCCCTCTCACCACGTCCGGCGATCGGCGTCCCGACCGTGATGTCGTCGCCACCGCTCAGTCGTGCCAGCAGAATCGCCAGTACTGCATGCATAGTCATGAAGACCGTTGCGTTGTGATTGCGTGCCAGCGCCACCACACCGGCGTGAACCTCTTCACCGATGCCAAATTCGAAATGGTCCGCTTGGAGAGATCGGACAGCCGGGCGGGGGCGGTCAGTGGGTATCTCCAATACTTCTGGCAGGTCTGACAGTGCGGCAGTCCAGTAGGCCAACTGTCGCGAAATCAACGACTCCTCATCGGATTCCGAACCCAGCCACTCGCGCTGCCACAGCGTGTAGTCGGCGTACTGCACATCGAGCGGCGTCCAATCCGGTTCTGAACCGTTCAGGCGAGACGAATACGCGGTCATGACATCTCGCGCCAAAGGTGCCATCGAGAAACCGTCGGACGCGATGTGATGCACGACCACTGCCAGCGTGTGCGCATCCTCCGCGAGCCGGAACAGGCTCGCACGCAACGGGATCTGCGCCGTCACGTCAAATCCTGTCGACAACACCCGATGACACAGTTCGCGAAGTTCGGCGTCACCCGACACGACGATCGGATCAAGGCCGAGTAATGCGCTTGTCGTCGGCAAGATCACCTGCTGCGGCCCGTCATCAGCAAGCGGGAAAATGGTGCGCAGCGTCTCATGTCGCGCGATGACGTCCGCGAATGCCTGGCGAAGCGCGCTCACGTCAAGCCGCCCTTCGAGGCTCAACACAAACGCGACGTTGTAGGCCGACGACGACGTGTCGAACTGATTGACAAACCACAGACGCTGCTGAGCCAGCGACACGGGGACTTTTGTTGAACCTTCCCGCGGCTTCAAGGGCGGGCGGGATTCCAATCCGTCCTCCGATTGCGCCAGCACCGCCAGACCTGCGACGGTGGGGGCATCGAAGACATCACGAACGCTGATCCGGTCGCCGACTACAGCATTGATCCGCGCCACCAGCCGAGTGGCAATCAGGGAGTTCCCACCAAGAGCGAAGAAGTTGTCGTCTACTCCCGCTCTGACGATTCCGAGTAGGTCGGCCACAACGGAGGCCACTATCTGTTCGATCGGGTTGCGAGGAGCTGCAAATTCGACTGCATCAGCACTGAAACCGGTATCCGGTAGCCCTTTTCGATCCAACTTCCCATTCACCGTCACCGGCAACCCCGACAACACCACCAACACCGACGGCACCATAAACCCCACCAACTCCGCCGCCACACCCCCAACACCACCCCACATCCAACGACACCCCACTCACCGGCACCACAAACCCCGCCAAATACTCCCCACCAACACCACCCCGCAACACCACCACCGCCTGCGCCACCCCCACCTGACGCAACAACACCGCCTCCACCTCACCCAGTTCGACGCGCTGCCCCCGCAACTTCACCTGAAAATCACTACGCCCCACATACTCCAACTCACCAGAGCTAGCAACATCCCCCCTCACTCCGCTCGAGCTAGCAACATCCCCCCTCGCTCCGCTCAACCGCACCCACCGCACCACATCCCCCGACCGATACAAACGAGAACCCGACCCCCCGAACGGATCCGCCACAAACCGATCCGCCGTCAAATCAGCCCGACCCACATACCCCCGCGCCAACTGCACACCACCGAGATACAACTCCCCCACCACACCCACCGGCACCGGACGCAACCGCGAATCCAACACAAACACCCGCGTATTCCACACCGGCACACCGATCGGAACCGACCCAACCCCAACAACACCCGACCCGAACTCATGAAACGTCACATCCACCGACGCCTCCGTCGGACCATACAAATTATGCAACTCAACACCCGGCAACACATCACGCAACCGCACCGCCGACACCACCGACAACGACTCACCCGACGCAAACACCCGCCGCAACCCCACACACGCCGCCGCACCCGACTCCGCCACAAAAACATCCAACATCGACGGCACAAAATGCACCACCGTCACCGCCTGCCCCACAATCACCCGAGACAAATACACCGGATCACGATGCCCACCCGCAACCGCAACCACCACCCGAGCACCAACAATCAACGGCCAGAACAACTCCCACACCGACACATCAAACGTCACCGGCGTCTTCTGCAACACCACATCATCCGAAGACAACGGGTACCGATCCTGCATCCACAACAACCGATTCACCACCCCCACCTGCGGCACCACCACCCCCTTCGGACGACCCGTCGAACCCGACGTAAACATCACATACGCCGGATGCTCCGGCAACAACCGCGCCACCCGATCCGCATCCGTCACCCGAACCGACGAAAACCCCGACACATCAACAACATCAAGCTCGACAACCCGAACCCCCACCGGCAACCCACCACCGCCACCGGAAACCGTCAAAATCAACACCGCACCCGCCGACGACACCGCAAACCCCACACGCTCCACCGGCTGATCCACATCTACCGGCACATACGCCCCACCCGCCTTCACCACCGCATAAATCGCCACCAACAACTCCACACTGCGCCCCACCGCAACCCCCACCGACACCTCCGGCCCCACCCCCACCGAAATCAAAAACCTCGCCAACCGATTCACCCGAGCATCAAACTCCCGATACGACAACGCCGTACCCTCGAACACCACCGCAACAGCACCCGGCGTCCGCGCCACCTGCGCATCAAAAAGATCCGCCAACGTCACCCCCGGCAACGCATGCCCCGTCGCATTCCACGAATCGAGTACCAACTCCCGCTCACCCGGCCCGAGAACCTCGATATCGCCGACAGCCCTATCCGGTTCCGCAACAACACTTTCCATAATCCGAATGAATCGCTCCCCGAATCCCGACACTGTCAGCCGATCGAACACATCGGACGCAAAAGTGAATGCTCCGGAGATACCGTCCGCAGAACCCGACTCGTCGTAGCGCTCCGCAAGCGTCAACTGCAGATCAAACTTGGACACTCCGGCATCAACGTCAACCACCTCCACCGACAGTCCCGGCAATTCCAGATTGGGGGCGACGGTGTTCTGGAACTCCAGCAAGATCTGAAACAGCGGAGAGTGTGACGTCGAACGATCCGGTGCGAGCGCTTCCACCACTCTCTCGAACGGCACCTCGGTGTGTCCGAATGCCTCCAGGTCAACCTTCCGCACCTCGGACAGCGTCTGCGCAAAGGTCGTGCCCGGGTCGACGGCCGTCCGCAGCACCACAGTGTTGACAAACATCCCGACCAGATCGTCGAGCGCCTCCTCCCCGCGTCCTCCGGTCGGCGTCCCGATGGTGATATCCGTGGACCCACTCAGACGCGCTGCCAATACCACCAGTGCTGCATGCATAACCATGAACATTGTGGAGTTGTGTTGCCGTGCAAGCGCGAGAAGGTCCCGATGCAACGCCGGAGATACCGAGAACTTGACGATCCCGCCTTGTAACGAACGGTCCCGGGGCCGCGGCCGATCCAAGGGAAGGTCGATCGGGCCGGGGAGGTCCGACAATGCTGACTTCCAGTAGTCCAACTGCGCCGACATGATGCTGTCGGGATCCTGGTCGCTACCAAGAATTTCCGTCTGCCACAGACTGAAATCGGCATAGTGCACCGGGAGTGGATTCCAGTCTGGCGACTGCCCCTGAACACGCGCGTCGTAGGCAATTGCCAGATCGCGAGCGAGTGGTGCCAGCGACGCTCCGTCGGCCGAAATGTGGTGAACCACCAGCAGGAGGACGTGCTCGTCGGGTCCGGTCCGGAACAGAACGCCCCGGACCGGCACCGTCTTGCTCACATCAAAACCCCGCGAAGCGAACTCGGTGATCGACGTTTCAACATCGCTGCACACCTGCGGTCTCAGATCCGGAACTACCGGAGCCGACGGAACGATCATCTGATGAGGGCCGTCTGCAGATGCCGGATAGACAGTCCGAAGCGACTCGTGCCGTTCGATCACGTCACCCAGTGCAGCGCGGAGCGCCGCCACATCGAGATCGCCGGACAGGCGCACCACCATCGGGATGTTGTAGGCCGACGAGGAGGTGTCGAACTGGTTGATGAACCAGATACGCTGCTGCGCCGGCGAAACCGGGATGATGTCGGGACGCGATCGTGCCGTCAGAACTGGCCGATCGAGGTGCCACAGTGCAGCTTGCCCGATCTGCTGTGCCAGAGTCTCCACCGTCGGTGCCTCGAACAGCGTCCGGACACCGAGGTCAACGCCGAGAGCCCGATTGAGTCGCGCAATTACCCTGGTTGCGGCCAGCGAGTTTCCTCCGAGGTCGAAGAAGCTGTCGCCCCGGCCAATTCGAGCCACACCCAGTACATCGGCCAATACCTGCGCGACTGTCTGTTCGACGCGGCCTGTCGGGGCGCGGAACTCCGCCTCCGACGAGACAAATTGCGGCGCCGGCAACGCTGCGCGATCGAGCTTCCCCACCGCCGTCATCGGCATCTCGACCAGTACGACGATCGCCGCCGGAATCATATACGTCGGCAATTGCTCTGTGACATAGTCCATCACCTGGGCAGCTACCAGCACTTGCCCGGCCACCGGCACGACGTACGACACAAGCATCGTATCGCCCGACGGCCCTGGTCGCGACGTCGTCAACGCTGTCCTCACGTGTGGATGAGTGTGGAGGACGGTATCGATCTCGCCCAATTCGATACGGAAGCCGCGTACCTTCACCTGAAAGTCACTGCGGCCGACGTACTCGAGTGTGCGATCGGTTCGCCAGCGCACTACATCCCCGGTTCGGTACATCCGCTCACCCGGGCTACCAAAGGGATTGGCTACGAAGCGTTCCGCCGTCAACGCAGATTTGCCGTGATACCCGCGGGCCAGTGCTTCGCCCGCGACGTACAGTTCCCCCGCGACTCCAAGTGGTACCGCCTTCAACCGTGCGTCGAGAACTACCTCGCAGATTCCTCGCAGCGGTCCGCCCAGGGTGATCGCGTCCGCCGGTGACATCGGTTCACTGATGTTCGCCATGACAGTTGCCTCAGTCGGCCCGTAGGCATTACACAACCTCCGACCCGACGCCCACCGCTTCACCAACTCCGGCGGGCACGCCTCGCCACCGAACACCACATCCTGAAATTCTGAAAGTCCCTCCGGTTCAACAGTTCCGAGCGCAGCAGTTGTTATGAATCCGTGCGTGACCCGCTCATTTCTCAAAAACCGGGACAACTCCTCCCCACCGTAAATCGTGGGCGGAACGATCACCATCGTCGCTCCGGCACCGAAGGCGTGCAGATACTCGGAGACCGACGCATCGAAACTCGGCGTGGAAAAATGCAGGATCCGCGAGTCTTGCGTCGCCCCGAATCGTGAAAGATGCTCGGCGGCAAGGTTGTCCAGGCCTCGATGGGTGACCGGGACGCCTTTCGGTCTGCCCGTAGAACCGGACGTGTAAATCACGTAGGCGGGATTATCCCGGTGGAGCGGCCGGATACGTTGAGCGTCGGTAACTCCGAACGCTGCTTGCGTCGAACACTCCGTCCGAAACTCTGGGTCGTCGAGCACCAGCCACGGAATCGAATTCGGCAGTCGCGAGCGATCAGCAGACACAGTCACTCCGGCGGCCGCACCGGAATCATCCAACATGTGCTGGATCCGGTCTGCGGGAAAACTCGGATCCACCGGTACAAATGCCGCGCCAGTCTTGGCTATCGCCAGCACGGACAGGACGGACTCGATCGAGCGTGCAATCCCCAGCGCTACATAGTCTTCCGTGCCAATTCCCTGTGCGACCAAGACTCGCGCGAGCTGGTTCGAGCGCTCGTCCACTTCGCGATAGGTCAACGTGACACCGCAATACGAGAGGGCTACGCCGTCAGGATTCGCTTGTGCTGCAGCATCGAACAGTTCCGGTAGCGTGCGTTCCGAGCGGGCCACTGCGCCCTGAACCGGAACGAGAGTTCGACGTTCGGCATCGACGAGGATATCGATGTCGCCTACTCCGATATCGGGGGTGATCGTGATCGCCTCCAGAATGCGGCGAAATCTCGTCCCGAGACCACGAACAGTCTCCGCGTCGAACAGATCTGTCGCGAACCCGAGATTCACCGTGATGCCGGCAGGATTGCCTCCTGCATCGAAAACCTCCGACGCGGTCACCCGAAGATCGAACCGGCCGATTCCATTGTCCCCCACACCTTCTTCCCCATCACGATCCTCAAACATCACCTGGGCGATCGGGGAATATGCCGGAGAATCACCCATCTCGAGCGACCGAACCAACTCTTCGAAAGGAACCTCGCTGTGATCGAAGGCCTCCGCATCGGTGTCCCGAACCAGACACAGGAGATGCACGAAGGACATTTCCATCTCAACGCGGGTCCGCAGCACAATGACGTCTGCGGGCCCGGAGACCGCCGTTCCGACCACCACGTCGGATGTGCCCGAAAGCCTGCTCAGCAGCACGGCGAAAGCCGCATGCAAAACCGCAAAACTAGTGGCGCTGTGGTCGGCGGCCACTTCGATCACTCTGCGGTGGGTATCAGCGCCGATCTGGACTCGGGCGCCATCGACTCGCAGGGATTGCGAGGCCGGCCGAGCCCGATCGGACGGCAATTTCAGAAGCTCCGGAATCCCCGAAAGCTGATTCTTCCAGTATTCGAGTTGGTCAACTATTCGATGTCGTCGCTCGCCTTCGAGAGCTGTCGCCCGGTGAATTGTGTCGAGCTTGGCGCCCGGGTCTGACGCGATGAACTCTTCCAACAATTCAACGAACTGCGTGTGGTGTGTCCGGAGCGCGGAGTCTGTGTATCGATTCGGATTTGCTCGGAAGTCGACAAAGATCTCTGCTCGCGTGCCGCTCGGGTACACGTTGATCAGCAGATCTTCGACCGGACCGGACGTGACGATGTGGTACTCGCCCACCATCGAGCCCAGGGCGATGTTCTGCCGGAACAGCATGACGTTGACCATGGGTCCGGACAATCCGTCCCCGCTGCGACCGAGATCGCGGCGGATATCGTCCAAACTGCACCGCTGATGCCGCAACGCACCCATCAGTTCTTGCTGAACCGAAGTCACGAGTTCGGATACTGTATCCCCTTCGTCAACCGAAATCGCGAGTGGCGCAACGTTGACCATCATGCCGCCGGACTTGCGAAGGGCGGACGTTGTTCGTCCGGACAACGGAACATTCACCAGTACAGAGGTTTTGGAAGTCATCCGCGCCAGATAGCAGGCGATGGCGGCAACAACCGTTGCTGCCTGCCGCTCGGATTCCTCGAGCCCGACACACGCCGCGCCGGAGAGCAAGGCACTTTCGACTCTGCTCCTCGCCAGTGAGGGTGCCGACACATCGGACAGGGTCGAGCCTTCGAGCGCTGAAGTTCGCGTCGCCCAGTACTCCCGATCTGCTACATACCGATCCGACGACCGATAGCGAGAGTCGATCTCGTACAGCTCACGCTGGGCGGCAGCGTGATTCAAGTCCGGTTCACAGCCGGCGACCGCGGCAGAATAGCGGTGCGCGATGCGGTTCATCATCGTCATGGCACCGTATCCGTCGAGCGCGACGTGATGAATGCGGCTGTACCACAGGTAATGCGAAGGCCCCACACACAGGATCGAGGTTTCTACCAGTCGATCGACTCCGAGATCGAGTTGCCTCTGGTAGTCCCGATTCATCAGATCGTGCGCAGCGGCAACCGGGTCGGCCTCGCCACGAAAATCGATGAAGTCGACAGGAATATCGATCGTGTTGTCCACGTACTGCATCGGACGGCCATCGATCTCGATCACCTTGAGTAACGGTGACTGAAACTCGTGTGCAACCGCAACGGTTTCCTGTCGCAACAGGTCAACATCGAGTTCTCCGCGCAACTCGACGTAATGCGCAATCGAAATCGGTACGTCGGGTTGAATTTGTTGCGCGAACCAGGTCGCTCGTTGCGCCGCGGACAACGGAAAATACTCGGCGCTCGATATGTGCTCTACGGAACTATTTTCTACGGACTTCCTGACGTCGATAGGTTCCACCACGGTCCCGCCCTGTAGGTCGCGCGACCGGGGAAAACGTGGCCGCCTGACAGATCTGTACTCACATCGATGAGAGGCGGAACCCGCCCCTCATAGAACGCGTACCCAGAATCAGGACATACACGCATATGAAGACTCGAAAGCTGACCAACGTGACAGCTAATTGCCTCTTGACAGTCACTGTCATATTAAGCGAAGCTGTCATTAGTCGGCCGGATTCCACAGGTTCAATCCACTACAAAGGGGTGCTACCCGATGTCATTGCGCGCAAGGCAACGCTTGCAAGTACGAGCTGAGATTCAACGAGCAGCATTGACCCTGTTCGCCCGAGACGGATTCGAAAACGTCACCACAGACCAGATTGCATCCGCAGCCGGAGTGTCCGCGAGTACGTACTTCCGGCACGTTCGCAACAAGGAAGACCTCCTCCTGGATCCGGTGAGACACGGCGGCGCGGGAATTGTGGCACTCCTCGAGGCTCGCCCCGAATCGGAACCCGCAGACCTCGCGGTGTCGAAGGCAATCCTGGAACGGTCCAGCACTCTCGATTCCGCCGAGGTCGAGCACTGGCGAGCAGCCTTCCGGACGGCCCCACACCTGATGGATCGTGTCGCGTTGATCGCACCGGAGCATCGCGACCGACTTGTCGAGCTCGTGGCGCAACGAATGCAGTGCGATCCTGAAACTGACAGTCGCCCAGGACTTCTCGTACACCTGATGTTGGCCGCAGCTGAGTTCGGCTATCGCCAGTGGATTCGGAGTCCACAGAAACGAGAAGCTTCCCTGCCTGTCTGCGTCGAGGGTGCACTCGACGCCGTTCTCGACACCCGTTGGCGCACACCGAACGCCCCAGACCGCGAAGGACACGACGCTTGATGACCTCAATTCCACATGGCCCGATCCCCACCGAAGTTGATCTGATCGTTGTCGGATCCGGCGCGGCCGGCATGTCCGCAGCCATCACCGCTGCCTGTAACGGCCTCTCGACAGTCATCGTGGAGAAGTCCCCGTACTGGGGCGGCTCGTCCGCGCGGTCCGGCGGCGGAGTCTGGATCCCGGGAAATTCGGTGCTCCGCCAACAGGCGCCGATCGATGAACTCGATTCTGCGCGAGAGTATCTCAACAGTATCGTCGGCGACGACGCTGATCCCGAACGCATCGACACCTACATCGATCGAGGCCACGAAGCACTCGACTTTCTCATTCGCAATTCTGCCTTGAAGCTCGAGTGGGTAGAGGGATACTCCGATTACTTTCCCGAAGCTCCCGGGGGTCGCGCTTCCGGACGCTCCTGCGAGCCTTTACCTTTCGATGCGCGCGCTCTGGGCGACGATCTCGCCACACTGCATCCGTCGTACATGAAAACCCCACTCAACGTCGTCGTCAAGCAGTCGGATTATCGGTGGCTGAGCACCGGCCTTCGCCACTGGCGAGGCCCTGCGCGCATGCTCCAGGTGGGTGCTCGAACAGCGGTCGGAAAGCTGCGGCGAAAGAAGCTGATCGGACTGGGCTCCGCGTTAATGGCGGAACTGATGATCGGAGTCCGGACGGCAGGTGTACCGGTACTTCTCGACACCGCAATGCTGGATCTGATCACCGACAATGATCGAGTGGTCGGAGTGAACCTCGAAAGCGGAGGCGTTCAGACAACCATGCGCGCTCGATACGGCGTCGTCCTGGCGTGCGGTGGGTTCGAGAACAACAACGAGATGCGAATCAAGTACCAGCGGCAACCGAGCAGCGCCGAATGGACCCTTGGTGCACCGACGAACACCGGCGACGGCATTACTGCGGCAGTCCAGCGAGGTGCCGCGATCTCGTACATGGACGACGCCTGGTGGGCACCGTCCATACCTCTCCCGAAGGGACCGTGGTTCGCACTGGCGGAACGCTCGCTGCCGCGCAGCATCATGGTGAACGCCAGAGGTGAGCGGTTCATGAACGAATCACTCCCCTACGTCGAAGCCACTCACGCGATGTTCGGAGGAAAATTCGGCCGTGGCGACGGACCGGCCGAGAATATCCCGGCCTGGCTGATCTTCGACCAGACCTACCGTGACAGATACCTGTTTGCGGGAATTCCCGCGCGCAGTCCGATGCCACGCTCATGGCTGGCATCGGGCGCCATCGTTACCGCTGAAACGATTTCCGAACTCGCCCTCGAAATCGGCGTGCCCGAGACTGCACTTACCGAAACGATTATCCGATTCAACAGCCACGCCCGCAGTGGTAGCGATCCCGACTTCGGCCGTGGCGCAAGCGCCTACGACCACTACTACGGAGACATCACCAACAAACCCAACCCCAGCCTCGGCGAACTGAGCAAAGGACCGTTCTATGCGGCCAAGATGGTGCCCGGCGACCTCGGCACCAAAGGCGGGATCAATACCGACAGCCAGGCTCGCGCTTTGCGTGACGACGGAACGGTCATCGAGGGGCTCTACGCGGCCGGCAACACCAGTTCGCCGGTGATGGGCCATACCTATGCCGGACCAGGCGCAACCATCGGACCCGCAATCGTGTTCGGTTACCTTGCCGCACTCGATGCCGCAGCGAAAGTGGTTCACGCCTAAAGCCCTGCAGGCGGACCCTTTTGAGCGATAATCGCGGTTCCTATCCAGCGGCGCAGATATCGCGCAATTCGACGTCGAAACGCCGAGGAATCATCAGTGGCCGGCAGGGGTTAACCGATGCAAGTGGACGCGCCTCACGGCACGCGGTGCGTCCACTTCTCGGTGCTGAACTTCGTCTCCACCAGCTCACGTGCCTGTGCCAATTCGGCGGCAGTGTAATCACTGTCGTGAGTGTCGTACTGGGCCCGGAAGTGGTCCAAGAATGCGGTCAGGATCGCGGCACGGGTCATGCCGGTCTGCGAGCGGAGTGGGTCAACCCTTTTCGCGGCACTCTTGGTGCCCTTGTCCGACATCTTCTCCCGGCCGATCCGCAGAACCTGCGTCATCTTCTCCGCGTCGATGTCATAGGCCATGGTCACGTGATGCAGCACAGTGCCCGAAGCGAACCGCTTCTGCGCTGCGCCGGCAATCTTGCCCTTGTCCGAGGCGATGTCGTTGAGAGGCACATACCGGGCGTTGATCCCGACGTCAGCGAGCGCACCCATCACCCACTGGTCAAGGAACGCGTAGGACCTCTCGAAACTCAGCCCCTCCACCAGCGACGCCGGCACCGCCAACGAATAAGTGATGCAGTTGCCCGGCTCCATGAACATGGCGCCACCACCGGAAATTCTCCGAACGACGCCGATGCCATGCCGCGCAGCAGCTTCGGCGTCGACCTCGTTCCGCACGGACTGGAACGATCCGATGACTACCAGCGGCGAGTCCCAGTCCCAGAACCGCAAGGTGGGCGGCCGCTCGCCGGACGCCACCTCACGCGCAATGACCTCGTCAAGCGCAACGTGCATCGCAGGATCGAGCACCACCGGCGGGATGACGTCGAACGTGTGGTCCGCCCAACTCGTGGCGTGGCCGAGTGCACGCCGGACCGCGATGCCGACCGATTCCGGAGTGAACCCGATCATTGAAACGGAGGCATCAAGCGAGGCGGTGATGGCGTCAGCGAGTTGGTCTACATTGGCATCAGCCGGCATTCCGGTCAACGCCGCGTTGATATCGTCCAGAGCGCTGTCGGGCTCGAGGAAGAAATCGCCGGACACTGCGACTCGGCACAGCTGTCCGTCCTCGATCTCGACATCGACCGCTACCAGCTTGCCACCTGGGACCTTGTACTCTCCGCGCATTTGTTCAGTCTATCGGTGCGTGGATCGACAGCCTGCACGGCTTGAGCAAGTCCCGAATTCCCGCCGTTACGATCCTGAAGATTCTTTGCTGCAACGGTTTTCAGAAAGTCTGCTGAATCTCCACCGAAACTTTCCCTTGACTCGAATGGATGTTCGAGTATAATTGGGGGCAAGGACGGGACACCGGATGCACGCTCCGCTGCCAAACGGACGGCGGATGCGTTGACGGAGTTGATTCGTCGGTATCTCGACAATGCTGCGACGGGGGTGGACGGTGGTCAGCGTCCGCATGTGAATGTGCAGGTGACGGCGAAAGATCTTGCGGAGCATCGGGACTGCGCGTCTACCCGTGCGGCTACTTCCGATGAAGACTGCGACGTCGGGGATGCGCCGGTGTGGGCCTTCGACGATTTCGACGATTTCGACGACCTCGAGGACTTCGACGATCTTGATGTCGGGCACATGCCGTGGATGGGTCCGCTGAGTATCACCCGCACCCGGATGTTGGCGTGCGATTGCATGCTCTCGACGGTGCTGCTGGATGGGAACGGTGCCCCGCTCGATGTGAGTCCGCTGAAGCGGTTGGTGTCGGCGGCGCAGCGGACGGCGTTGATCGCCCGTGACAAGGGGTGTGCGTTCCCGTCGTGTGATGCGGTGCCGGCATGGTGCGATGCGCACCATATTCGGCCGTGGTCTCAGGGTGGGCCGACGGTGATGGACAACCTGACTTTGCTGTGCCGGTCCCATCACACTTTGATTCACCGCAAGGTCGGGTTCGCGGGGCAGTGGGAGATCAAGATGGGATCGGATCGTAAACCGTGGTTTGTTCCGCCGGCGGGGATTGATCCGGAGCGGCGGCCGCGGCGATCAACGCTGCCGCCCGGTCCGGTGCTGCGCACGTGAAAATTGTTGCACCACAACTACAGACGTGTCTGGCTTCGCATCAGAATCTCGCCGATGCGAAGCCCACACGCATGGGGCCATAAGCCCACAGCACTAACAAACACACAGCAGGCACAAACACACAGCAGGCACAAACACACAGCGGCGCCTACCCAGCCTCCGACAGCCCTCTACAAAGTCGCGATCCAACCAGAGAATCAGGAAATTTCTGACATCCGTGGCTGGTCGGCCTACCCGATAACGCCACCTTGACCTCGAGTGCGCTTGAGGTTCTAACGTTGCTTCATGACCTTCACCCAGCAGGAACTCGACTATCTGGCGTCACAACGCCTCGGACGACTGGCGACCGTTCAACCGAACGGAACGCTGCAGGTGAGTCCCGTGGGCTTCCACTACAACCCCGATACATCCACTATCGACATCCAGGGCTACAACATGGCGTCGAGCCGAAAATTCCGCAACGTCGCAGACAACGGGCGAGCTGCATTCGTCGTGGACGACGTACCGTCGGTTGACCCCTGGCGAGTCCGGTGCGTCGAAATCCGAGGGCGCGCCGAAGCTATCGACACCGCCACTGCTGCTTCTCGTGGTCTGGATGGTCCGACTATCCGCATCCACCCCGAACGCATCATCAGCTTCGGCCTCGACGACATGGAGCTCGATGTCCATAAACTAGTCACGAACGCGCGCGACATCTAACGATCGCTCACCTACTCCGCTCTTCAGCCGCGGATCAGCAACCTTGCGACAACAAATGCGGCCGCTATCGCTGTCCCGGTGATAATTCCTTCCCACACGCTTCCGCTCGTCGCTCCGGCAGCGATTCCGGAGAAAGTTCCGGCGGACACCGCCAGCGCACCGTCGACACGTGCCGGCCGATCACGGAACATGACTCCAATTCTTCCACCGGTGCGCGCAGATTACTCGCTGTCACCCAGCTGATCAGCGTAATATCTGCAATAGCCCTGGGAGTTTCACAGTTCCATCGCCAGCCATGATCAGACTTGTCAGACACTCGAGAATCGCCGATGAACACACGTCCGAACCAACCCGTGACAGCGGGAAGTATCGACGAGTGGACCGATCTGATCCGGTCCAAGTTCGTGGCGCTCGATATTGCCCCACAAACAGCGTCAGACCCACAGGAACCACTCAACGGCACTGTCTGGAATCGACAGTTGGGACACCTTTCCGCCGCCGAGGTCTCGTCGTCGCCGCAAGTTTTCACCAGATCGAAACGGCTCGTTGCCGCCGAGCCGGCAGAACTCTTTCAGATCGGACTCGTCACCCAAGGCTCTGGTCACCTCATACAGGACGGTCGATCCTGCAACGTGAAAGTTGGCGACTTTGCCGTCTACGAAACCGCGCGTCCATTCCGCTGGCAACTCGATGGCGATTGGAAGCTGTTGGTATTTACCTGGCAGCGAGAAGCGATAGCCCTCGACCGACTCGAATCCGAGCAGATTACTGCTCTCCGCTTGCCTGGACACTCAGGAATCAGCGGGATTCTCGCTCACGCCCTCACCGATGTCGTGAACTTGGGTAGCGATGTCTCCGCTGCCAGCGGAATCCGTTTTGCCGATGAACTCGCTGCTCTGGCCGTCACCGCAGGTCTCGAACAACGCGAAATCACCGCTTCGACGCAAAGCTTGACCAAACAGGTACTCCACTTCATCGAGCTGAACCTTGCTGACCCTCTACTCGACCCGCAGCACGTCGCTGATCACTTCTTCATCTCCACACGCACTCTGCACCGACTGTTTGCCCGCGAAGGAGAAACCGTGGCCAACTGGATTCGGGGCCGACGGATGGAGAAGAGCCGTCATGCACTGTTGGTCGAACCGAAGTCGAGCATTTCGACGATCATTGCCCGCTACGGATACTTCGACCTCGCGCAATTCAGTCGGAACTTCACAACGCGGTACGGGGTCAACCCCACGCAGTTTCGAGCCCGTTGTCACTGACCTCGTCCCAGAAGGAGGCCGGTAGAAGACCTGTCGCCGAGCGTCAAGCATGTGTCGCTGATCATCAAACCCACGGAGGGTTCGATTGAGAAGATCAGTAGAAGAAAAAGACGCAGCGGACCGGAACAACCCTCACCAGAACTCGTCCGCGTAATGAGAAGCGGAACCCCATGATCGGCAAGCCAATCGACCTCGGCGACACCACGCTTTTGACGGAGCCACACGCATGACCGTCGACGGCCTGACCCGAGCGAGTGTGCATTCACAGTGCAAACTCATGATCCTGCGTTGCTCGCACTGCGCAACCTTGCTCGCACCGACAATGGCCGAGTGCTCGTGGTGTCACGGCAGCACGTTCGTACCAGTCGAGTCGTGCGGCGTCGGTTCCATCGTGTCGTTCAAGGTAGTCGAGCGTGAGGTGGACAATCTCTTCAGCAAGCTCGAACCCTGCACGATCGCGATTGTCGAACTCGACGACGGCCCTTGGGTGTATTCGTGGGTCACCGGAACGGTTCCGACAACGTCCGACGGTCGGGTCCGAGTCGAATATACGTCGACGGGGAGCGCGGGGCAGTTGCCCGTCTTCGTGGTTTCGTCCGGCCCAGTCTTGCAGTCGGCCCCAGTCCAACAGCCGAGCCAAGTCCTACAGCCTGCGCTCGCTCAACCGTAGGTTCACGATCTCGAGTGCTGAATCTTCAGCGCCGTCCAATGCCCGGGACTGCGCTGCTGTGATGCTGTCGCACAACCAATCCCAGTGCATTGTCACCAAACCACCGTGCACCGGGGCTGCTGCCAGTGACATTCCGTCGACGTTCCAACGCACTCGTTCGATCATCGGCGCGCCGCGCGTCAGTCGCTCACCGTCGAATGTGATTGGCACGGAACGCACAACAGCGTGTTGCGCACCGACTTCTTGCACTTCACCCCACCTGATTCGGCAGCTCTGGAGAACGGACAGGGGCACCGCACCGTGTTTACGAAGTAGCTTCACCCACGGATACACGACGAATACGTGAAAACTGTGATGCGCGAGGGCGTGGTCCTGCCCTCCGAGATCGGCAAGTAGACCCACGTCGCTGCGTAGACCGAATTCTTTCCGTAAGTGCTGCACTAGCTTTCCCGGGTCCACCGAGCCGAGCAGATCGCTACCAACCCAATAGGCCTCGATCACCCGCGGATCAAGCGGATCCTCGATACCGGCACCCCGTGCCAGCGCCTCGAGGTATGGCCAGGCGCCGTCGAACTGTTGCGCCCGGTCCCGATCCTGATGTGTCGCAACTCCACCGGCCTGACGTAGCAATGCCGATGGATCATCCGGCCCGCAGTACCCCAGCTCGTTGGGTGGATACGCGTACCGCGCGAACAGGACCGGCCCCGCAGTTTCAACCGCAGTCATCAGCAAATCCGCGGAAGTTGCTCACCGGCCGGAAGATCCACTACGCGGTTTCCGCCAAGGGCTGTCCGCGCGACAACCATTCCTCGATGCTCGGCTACGCACTCCCCGATCACAGCCGCACCCTTACTCAGGGGGTTGCCACGCATCGCTTCCAGGATTCGGTCGGCATCCTCACGCGGAACGAACGCTACAAGTTTCCCCTCGTTGGCCACGTACAGCGGATCCAATCCCAGAAGCCCGCAGGCATCACGGACCTCCGCCGGAATCGGAAGGCTGCGCTCCACCAGTGCCACACCGATGTTCGACGCCTGCGCGATCTCGTTGAGCGTGGCCGCGACACCGCCGCGAGTCGGATCACGAAGCACATGAATATCGACCCCGGTCGCAATCATGTCCGCGACGACGCCATTGAGTGCAGCGCAGTCACTTTCCACTTCGGTTCCGAATTCGAGACCGGCCCGGCAACTCATCACCGCAACGCCGTGCACCCCGATGTCTCCGCTGACGATCACCACGTCGCCCTCGGCGGCTCGCGTCGGACGGATATCCACGCCCTCCGGCACCACACCGATCCCAGCCGTATTGATGAATACTCCGTCACCGTGACCAGCATCGACCACCTTGGTATCGCCCGTTACCAACCGAACTCCGGCCACGCGCGCCGCGGTACCCAACGCCGAAGCAATCCCGGCAATGTCGGTGAGGGCGGTACCTTCCTCGAGAATGAAGGCCGTCGACATCACCAGTGGTTGTGCGCCGGCCATCGCCAGATCGTTCACCGTACCGTTGACGGCAAGATCGCCGATTGTGCCGCCGGGAAAAACCATCGGCTTGACGACGTAGGAGTCCGTCGAAAAGGCAAGGCGCACACCGCCGATATCGATCAGCGCCGAATCTCCCAGTTCGGCATCGGCCGCCTCACCGAAAGCCGGCAGGAAGAGATGCTCGATCAACTCCGCGGACATCGCTCCACCGCCGCCGTGACCCATGACGATGTTCGGCGAATCGCGCAGCGGCAGTGGGCAAACCCACGACGACGCGTCTACGAGTGCACCCTTTTCAGCCGGCATGACCAACCTCCTGCAAGTCCAAGCGTCGATACAGGTAGTAGGCGGCGCACGCACCTTCGGACGAAACCATCGTCGCCCCCAAGGGATTACGCGGCGTGCACTGCTTGCCGAACGCACTGCATTCATGCGGCTTGATCAGACCCTGGAGCACTTCACCCGATCGGCACACCGTGGATTCCTCGGTATGAATGTGAGTGACCGAGAATCGTTGTTCTGCATCGAACTCCGCATATTTCGGTGCCAGTTGCCAACCACTGTCGGGGATGGAGCCGATTCCACGCCACGTTCGATCGGACACCGCGAACACGTCCTCGAGCATCGCTTTGGCCGCGGTATTCCCCTCGGCCGTGACGGCCCGTGCATAGGCGTTTTCCACCTCGTATCTGCCGGTCTCCAATTGCAGCACGGTCTTGCGGATGCCTTCGAGCAGATCGAGCGGCTCGAATCCCGTGACGACGATCGGTACCTTGTACTTCTCGGCCAGAGAAGGATATTCGGACGTGCCCATGACGCTGCACACGTGACCCGCCGCCAGAAATGCTTGCACGCGGCAATCCGGTGAATCCATGATCGCCGCCATTGCGGGTGGGACGAGGACGTGGGAAACCAACAGCGAAAAGTTCTTGATGCCCAAGCGGTGCGCCTGGTACACAGTCATGGCATTGGCCGGCGCGGTGGTTTCGAATCCGATACCGAAGAACACGACTTGGCGATCCGGATTCTCCTTCGCGATGGTGAGGGCGTCGAGGGGTGAATACACAACCCGCACATCACCGCCGGCGCTCTTGATACGAAACAGATCCGAGGAGCTTCCGGGCACCCTCAGCATGTCTCCGAACGAACAGAAGATCACGTCCGGACGGGCAGCAATCTCGAGGGCTTTGTCGATGATCTCCAGCGGCGTGACACAGACTGGGCATCCCGGGCCGTGAATCATCTCGATCTGCTCGGGCAGCAATTGGTCGATTCCGTGTCTGATGATCGAATGCGTCTGGCCTCCGCACACTTCCATGATTGCCCACCGGCGGGTGGCAAGGGCACGGATCTGGTCCAGCAGTTTTCCCGCCAACTCCGGGTCGGAGAACTCATCCAGATACTTCACGATTCCTTCTCCTTCGATTCGATACCACCATCAGGTTGGACGCCTGCGGCGCGAGCGGCACGAGCGAACCCGTCGCCGAATTCCTCTTCCAGGACACCGAGGTGCTCGAACTCCGCCAGGGTGCGCTTTGCCGATTCCTCGTCCAGCCGCTGAATGGCGAAACCGACATGCACAACTACGTATTCACCGACCTCCGCGCCGGGAATGTACTCCAGGCACACTTCCTTGCGTACCCCACCGAAGTTCACGACAGACATCAGTGTTCCGTCACGATTCTCCAGGGATTCGATTCGTCCCGGCACAGCTAGGCACATGGCACAACTCCTGATCTCATGATGAACTCGCCACCAGCACTTGGCCGTACGCGAGACCTCCGTCGTTGGGTGGCAGTTCACGGCTGGTCAGCGGCGTGAATCCGGCCTCTCGCAGGAGGATTCGCGAGCGGGAGAGCAGCAGTGGGTTCTGGAATACCCCGCCGGTCAACACAACGTCATCCACACCGGCAAGCTCACGCCCCCGCAGTGCCCACTCGAGCACCAGTTGAGCGACAGCCTCGTGAAAGCGGGCACCGATAACACCGGCCGACACTCCGGCACGCAGGTCCCGGACAACACCTCGAATCATCGACGAGGAGTCGCCGACCCAGGAATCACTGTCCGCAACGTCAATCCGATCGAAGGCGTAGTACTCCGAACCACAGACGATTCCACGGGAAATCCCCTCCAATTCGATCGCCGCCTGGGCCTCGTAGTCGGCAACGTGACGCACGCCGATCAGGGAAGAAACAGCGTCGAACAACCGGCCCATACTCGACGTGTCGGAGCATCCGAATCCGGTTTCGAGTTGATGACGCAGGACTGCCAATTCCCGCGGCGGGCAGGCTGCAACCGGCGGCAGACCCGGATCCCAGTCGATCCCAGCACTCCACAAGTGTGACAACGCCATTCGGTACGGACGTTCGACGCCGATATCGCCGCCCGGCAAGGGCACATATTTCAGGTGTGCGAGACGCTGACAACCCTTGTATGTCGCCAGCAGCATTTCCCCGCCCCACACCGCACCGTCGGCGCCGTATCCGGTACCGTCGAAAGCCAGAGCGAGAACGGGTTCGTCACCGTCACAACCATTCTCACCCATGACAGCAGCCACGTGCGCATGATGGTGTTGAACTGCGCGTACCGGCAGTGGCCCGGCATGTCGCCGAGCCCACCGCGACGATCGGTACCCCGGATGCTCGTCGCAGGCAACTTGGATCGGCGTAACGCCGGTGAGCGATTCGAAGTGCGACTCCGAGGTGGCAAAGCTTTCCAGTACAGCCAGATCGCCCATGTCGCCGATGTGCTGACTCAGCCAGGCGGAGGCCCCCTGCGCCAGACAGAACGTGTTTTTCAGGTCCGCGCCGACTGCCAGCGTCGCGGGCACATCGAACGGCAGAGTGGCGGGTAGATCAATCGGCAACGGTGTATGTCCACGTGATCGCCGCACCGTTGTCATCTCCTCGTCCACCACTCGCTGGACGCTGTCGTCGCAGGGCATCCGAATCGGGCGGTCATGGGTGAGAATGCCGTCGGCCAGGGAGAACAATCGGTCCTGATCGCGCTCGTCGTAAATGATCGGCTCACCACCGAAATTTGCCGACGTCATCACCAACACCTGCGGACCGCTCAGATCCCCCGCCAGCCCGAGCAGCATGTATTGAATCGGGTTGTAGGCCAGCATAATTCCGATATCGGGAAGACGGGGCGCCACGGATGACGCAAGGGTATATCCCGACGCTTTCGGGACGAGAAGAATGGGCCGTGACCGATCGACAAGTGCCGTGGCCTCGGCCGGACTTACCTGTGCCGACTCACTCGCGGCCGGCAGGTCACGCACCATCACGGCCAGAGGCTTGCTGCGCCGGTGCTTTCTGGCGCGCAACTCCTGAACCGCAGATTCACTCCGAGCATCACAAGCCAGGTGGTATCCACCGATCCCTTTGACCGCGATGATCTTTCCGTCCCGTAGGTACTCCCGCGCTTTCCGTACCGCGTACTCCCCCGACGAGCTACCGACCGACGGTTCGACAAATGACAGGGTCGGCCCACAATCAGGGCACGCAATGGGCTGCGCGTGAAACCTGCGGTCAGCCGGATCCGCATACTCTGCCGCACAATTCGTGCACATCGGGAAGCGATCCATCGTTGTCGAGGACCTGTCATACGGAAGCGCTGTGATGATCGTGAAGCGTGGACCACAATGTGTGCACGTGATGAACGGATGGCGGAACCGCCGGTTCGTCGGGTCGGTCATCTCGCGCAGGCAGTCGTCACAGGTCGCAACATCGGGTGGCGCCAGCGTTTGCCCCACGGAACTGGTGTCCGTCTCGACGATCCGAAATCCGGACAGGCCGCGGGGTTGCGCAGGTTCGTAGTCCACCGAATCAATGCGGGCCAACGGAGGTTGCCGTAGCTGTAGCGCCGTCACGAATTCGGCAACTTCGATGTCGCGCCCCTCGAGGTCTATCACCACACCGCGAGTCGAGTTACCTACCGAACCTGCCAACCCCAATTCTGTTGCGAGGGAGTACACGAACGGCCGGAATCCGACGCCCTGAACCACCCCACGTACGATCAAACGGCTGGCAGCAATCATGGGTCGACCTCCGGCTCAGCGCGAGCCTGGCCCATCAATTCCAGGCCCGCCATCGCCTCGGCCGCACCATTCTCGTCCACCTTGTCGACCGCGAAACCCATGTGGATCACCACCCAGTCACCAGCCGACACGGAATTGTTGTCGAGCATTCCGATATTGACCTTGCGCGCCACTCCCTCGACGTCGACGAGGGCGAGTTGACCGCCGTACCCGTCCAGCAGTCGCACGACTCGTCCGGGGATCCCCAAGCACATGGCTCACGCCTCCTGTTCCGAGGTAGCGGCATCAACGGCCATCGATCTGACGAGTCCGCGGACCACCGACACCGCACCACCTACCGAACTCTGCAGTTCCGGCGTGAGGCCGATCCCCTCGTCTACCGAACGTGCGTGTGCCCCGACGACAAAGGTCCGTGGAAGCGTTCCGCCGAGCGCCCGGACACTCCCGAACACCGACGTCGGATCCAACGAGTGCGCATCGAATCCTCGAGTACTGCTGAGACTTTCGGAGTCCACCTCGAAAACCTCAACCTGCCCCGGTTGTTCGGTTTGCGGCAAGGCATCGATCAGGACCAGCGCATCCCAAGGTTCGAGTAGGTCGTAAGCCAGATGAACGCCTCGAATCCCGTAGTCCACCAACCTCACTCCCTCCGGTAGATCTTCCCGTTCGAGCACGCGCACCACCTCGGGCCCGAAGCCGTCGTCTCCGAGAAAGATGTTTCCGACCCCCGCCACCAGAACCCGCATGTGGGACTACATCTTCCGCATCCGCAGATACCGCTGAATGTCCGGCATCGACACGACCAGCACGACCGCCGCGGCGATCGCTGTTGCGCCGAGAAGTACCGTCGACAGCATTCCCATGCCTCTCATGATCCGTTCTCCTCTCGATAACCCTGCTCCTCCACCGCAGACACCGGTTCCACCTCGTCCGGAGCGAAGTACAGATAGCGGCCGTACCAGTTGTGGAGATCGGCGGCCGGATCGTCGATCAGCGTCACCCCCACATGAATGTCGCCGTCCACGTCTTCATGGATGGTGGCAACGTGTGCGATCCGGCCGTCGAAGAACAGGTCCTGAGCGTCCGCACGACGCGAAGGATGTAGTCGAACTGTGCTGCCACCGGCGACACGGACGCCACCGATCATCACCGCGTCGGTGCGGGGACTCACGCTGGTGTCAGCCTCCGGTGTCCACCAATCGGCACCATCCGGCACCTCGGGAATCAAATTCGACGAATCCCTCTGCCCCACCTGTGGATCGCGGAGAACGCCGTGTAAGTCCGCGAGACCTTCGGGGGCCAATCCTTCGCAACGATCAATGATGGCTGCGGCCTTCGGATCGGTAGCTCTTGCTTCGACTTTCTCGTCGTCGGTCATCGTCAGAATGCGAAGCGTCAAAATCTCGTCGATTTCGGTGGAGTCGAACAACGCACCCTCGCTCTGTTCGGCGATTTCCGGAAAGTCGTAGAGAATGATCGGTGACGCCAGAACTGTGCTCGACCGACCCGGCAACTCGGGGTTCTCAACTCCGGCCAGCACGGGGTAACACCGATTCTGAATCAGTGTCTGCGAGTCGTCCACGCTGAAGAGCGATATGAACGACGCTGTGTCGCACTCCAGTATGAGATGCGCCCCGAGCATCGAATACGCAGGCGCCGAACGCTTGTCGACACCCTCGACCACAGTTGTGTTCTGAGCAGTGGTGTTCCGAACACCTATCGACAGCACTGAGTGAGTGTCCTGCACGGCCTGAATCTCGACGTGCCCCGACAGAGCCCACTGGGTCCGAACGATCCTCCCCAGTTGCCGGCCGTCGGACTCGAGAACTAGTTCGGTTTCCACACCGGCCGGAACCTCGAAGGGCAATTCGATCCCCGACATCAACTCCGTCAGTGTCCACGAACCTAACTCGATCTCGCACTCACTCGCCTCGTCCCAGGAAATCCATTCACGATCACCCGAACTGAGACGGTCGACCGGTACCCACTCCCCGTGCGGACCCGGACACTCCAGAGTGCGTGCCTGCAAATGCAGAAACCTCAAGGTCACACCCACAGCGCCGGCATCAGAATCCAGAACGCACTGCACCGACATCCCCGATTCCTCGCCGACCCCGGCTTCGGCAGCACCGGGCGGTCCCAGCACTCCGAACTGCCAGCGCGACTGGTTCTTTCCCGCGGTCGCCCGATACGGGTACAGGAGATAGCCCTCGTACAGAACAGCGTCGGCAACCGCCCGGACGTCATGACCGGTACCGACTCCGCTCATGTCGCAACCTCGCTTCCGGAAAGTAGCTCCCGCACTGCAGATTCCATGTCGGTGAGCCCGTGAGCAGCCTTGAACCGGGCAAGTTCGGCGATGGTGTCGTGATCAAGGCGTACCCAGCCGGAGCCCGGGTAATGCGTCTCGATCAACTGTTTCCACGTTGCCACCGGAATTTCGTACGACGCCGACCTGTCCCAGGGAATCTGCTCGACCGAAAATCCTCGATTACCGTCGGTGAAAACGGTTCCGCTCAGCAACAGGACCACCGGCACTGTGCCGCCGGCCAACGCGTGCATGTACTTCGATGCCGTCACCGCAACGTCGTAGGTGCACGGCATGGGTAAGTGTGCGACGGTAACACCTTCGAAGCCCTGCACCACTGTCGAGCACTCCATCCAGAGGAAGGTTCGTAAAGTGCTGGACCACCGTTCCCTTCGGCCGAACAAATCCAACAGAGCTTCTTCCTCCAGCTCCGTGTACGGCCGACGATGAGGCTCGATGCGAACCTGCGCCCGCAACGACAATGCCCGAACATGAGCGCCGGTGGATTCCGAGATGCGCAACCGCACAGTGAGATTCGGCGTCACCGAATACGGATCTACGACGACGTCCACAACCGAGAATTCGAGGGCGGTCACTGCCGTTCACCCGCTACAACAGTACTGTCACCTGATACAGCAGTACTCCGCGACTGCAGGCGCTCGAAGAACCGCGATACCTCACGCTTCGCATCCTGGCCACCGTCGAATCCCCGCCAGACCGTGCGCAATCGCCCCACCAACTCGTAGCACGCGTCGATCGGCACAATGAAGCATCTCGGTACCTGCTCACCCGGAAGGATGTGGACGATCAGTGCCTCGACGTCCGACCTCACCTCGCGCAGGATCGGGTTCTCGCGCAGGACGGTCCCGAAAGCGTCGATGGGCAGTTCGGATTCCGTGGCCCCGGCCGGCCCGGGATAGAACGCGATGAATCGCTCCAGCAACGAATTTCGGAAGAAGAACGCCAGACCTACCGGAATCTCCAACGATTCCCATCGGCCCGGCCCTAATTCGAATTCGGCCAGTTCAAGATATCGGTCCGGAACGGCTTTGTATCGGAGGTCCGCGTCGACCGGTGCAAACAACAGATAGCAGGGCCGACAGACGCACAGGAGACTGCGCACCTGGACGTCGACGACATGTTGATGGGCGTCGCCGATATCGACGGCGCACATCTCGCATCGCGGCCCCGTCGATACCGGGCGCGCCGACGCTATTCGTGTGAGAACCTCTCCCACTGTCGATTTCGCCACTACATCACCGGAACCTGGGATCCTGCAACAGAATCGATCGGCACAGCGACCGACAGCACCCCGTCACGGGTCAGGATCGGCAACGGTACAAGATGCTCCGTACCGGCGCCGACTCGCGCTCCGGCACCTCGGACGTCGTAGTGAGCGGCGCAATGGGGGCAAGTCAACACCGCGGCATTGCGCGCGGATCGCCCCATCATCCGTTCCAATACAGCTCCGGCCAGCGAGCGGTCACACGCCGGACAGTGATCGTGGTACGCGTACAGGTCGTCACCCGACCGACACACCAGCAGATCCACGCCGCCGATGCGGAAGCCGGCTACTTCACCGGCGCCGACCTCGCCGAACTCCGGAACGCTGACCCACTGACTACCCGTATCGCGATGGACATGTGAGAAAAGAGATTCCACCGAAATCACACCGGCTTTCGGCTCGTGCTCGGTCGGCGTCTCGACTTCGATACCCGTGGTCTCCGGCGCTGCGGCCTGCACGGCATCCTGAACCGCCGACTCGAGGGTCACCGAGGAAGACGGGCAACTGTTACAACTGCCCAGAAGTCGCAATCGAACGACGCCGCCCGACACCTCGATCAACTCGACGTCACCGCCATGTGACCCGAGGTACGGACGCACGCTGTCCAACGCGGTTCGGACACGGGTTTCGACGTCGTGCGGGTGGAGCCCGTGGACCAACATCAAACTCGAAATCAGGTCATCGTGCACCATCTTGTCGACCATCGCCGGATCTGCAAGCTGCACAGTCTTTTCGAGGGCTGCGCCGTACAGTTGGACGACCTCGCGGACCAACTGCTCGGCGCGATCTCGCGCGACAGGTCCGCCGCCGGCGCTGCTCTGCAACAACGTCTCGATACGTTCACCCGCCCCGCGCCAGTAATCACCCGATACGCTGCGGCCGTCGGGCTGCTCCATCGACTACTCCCCCGTCACGGATTGTGTCGGTGAATGCAGTTTCTCAATGGTCTTGCCGCCGCCGAGATACATGTGCACACCACACGGCAGGCACGGATCGAAACTGCGAACGGTGCGCATGATGTCGATGCCTTTGAAGTGGTCGCGATCATTCTCTTCGAAGATCGGCTGCCCCTGCACGGCGTCCTCGTACGGTCCCGGCGTGCCTTCGTTGTCTCGCGGGCTCGCGTTCCACGGCGTCGGTGGGTACGGGTGGTAGTTCGCGATCTTGCCGTCTCGAATCACCATGTGGTGCGAGAGAACTCCGCGTACCGCTTCGGTGAATCCACAACCGATTCCTTCGTCGGGCACCTCGAACGATTCCCACGTCTTGGTCCGGCCCGCGCGAATTTCTACCAGTGCCTTCTCGGCAAAATGCAGGGCGGACGCCGCAGCGTAAGCCTGGAAATATGTACGCGCACGGTTTCTTTCGAGGGTATTGCTCCCGTATTCGGGAATATTCCACTCGAGTGACACCGGACCCTTCAACGCCGTCTTCGGCAGATTGATCTGCACGCTGTGCCCCGTCGACTTCACATACCCGATATCGACCAGCCCCGCCAGAGCTGTGCTCCACAACCGGGCGAGCGCTCCGCCGCCCGTGTCGAGTGCAAGGTTGTCCTTGCCATCGAACCAACGCGGCGACATCACCCAGCTGTACTTGTCCTCGAGGTCACGCTTCTGCGGGTGAGGGTTGGTGTGCTGATTCCACGGGTGACGCCGATCCACCGGATTCCCGAGCGGATCGGTCGTGACGAACATTTCCTGGTCTTTCCAGTCCTCGTAATACGAAGAGCCCAGCATGATCCGGATTCCGAGGTTGATGTCCACAAGATCCGTGGTGACAAGTTTGCCGTCGACAACAACACCGGGGGTGACAAACATCTTCCGTCCCCACTCGGTCATGTCCTTGTATGCAAAATTGCAGTACTCCGGATCCTGGAAGGACCCCCAGCAGCCGAGCAACGTTCGACGCAGACCGACCTTGTCGTATCCAGGGAGAGCTTCGTAGAAGAAATCGAACAGATCGTCGTGCATGGGCACAACTTTCTTCATGAACTCCACGTACCGCATCAACCGCGTCATGTAATCCGTCATCAACTGAATGGTCGCGACGGTTCCGACTCCGCCCGGGTAGAGAGTCGACGGGTGGACGTGACGCCCTTCCATCAGACAGAACATTTCCCGTGTCGAGCGCGAAACCTGAAGGGCCTCACGGTAGAACTCTCCGGTGAACGGATTGAGCGTGCGCATGATGTCGGCGATCGTGCGGTATCCGTGCTGATCCTCATGGCGGCAGCGGGTGTTCTCGGCCTGGGCCAGGACGCCGGGATTGGTCTCGGACACCATCTTCTCGCAGTAGTCGACCGCCACAAGATTCTCTTGAAAGATGTTGTGGTCGAACATGTATTCCGCAGCCTCACCGAGATTGACAATCCACTCGCCGAGGTGGGGTGGTTTGACTCCGTACGCCATGTTCTGCGTGTAGCACGAGCACGTCGCGTGGTTGTCACCGCAGATCCCGCAGATGCGGCTCGTGATGAAGTGCGCGTCGCGCGGATCCTTGCCCTTCATGAACAGGGAATATCCACGGAAGATCGACGACGTGCTGTGGCATTCCACGACTTCACGATTGGCGAAGTCGATTTTGGTGTAGATGCCTAGGCTTCCGACAATTCGTGTGATGGGGTCCCAGGCCATCTCGACCAGACCGTCACGGTCTGCCGTCGAGGTGGGTTCGGGAATGATGGCCGTCATGTTCAATGCCTCCCAGACAAGTCGAAAACTCGTGTTCTCATAGTGCGTCCTTCACCACGTGCGCCGGGCTCCGCTGAGCAACGTCGATCCACGTTCACGCCAGTGCGGTTCGTGATCCAACGTGCTTCCGGTAATTCGGCGCAAGCTGTGAATCACGTTGCCGTACAGTCCAACTGCATTGGTCGAGAGTTTGCCGCCCGGCGGTTCGTCCATGAACGGCATGAACTTGTCCGGGAATCCCGGCATCGTGCAGCCGATGCAGATACCGCCGACATTAGGACAACCACCAACACCGTTTATCCAACCTCGTTTGGGCACATTGCATTTCACGACCGGACCCCAGCATCCCAACTTGACGATGCACTTGGGTGAACCGTATTCCGTCGCAAATTCGCCTTGCTCGTAATACCCGCCGCGATCACAACCCTCATGCACGGTCGCACCGAACAACCATTGTGGCCGCAGTGATTCGTCGAGCGGAATCATCGGCGCCTGATCCGTAGCCATGTACAGCAGGTAGGTCAAAGTCTCGGAGAGGTTGTCCGGCTGGATCGGGCAGCCCGGCACACACACGATCGGAATGCCGGCTTTCGACTTCCAATCCCACCCCAGGTAGTCCGGCACACCCATCGCACCGGTCGGATTGCCCGCCATCGCGTGAATACCGCCGTATGTCGCGCAGGTGCCGACAGCCACCACGGCTGTCGCCTTGGGAGTCAGCCGGTCCAGCCATTCACTCGTCGTGATGGGTTGCCCGGTCGCCGGGTTATTTCCGAATCCGCACCAGTAGCCCTCGTCGTGCAGCTTCTCGTTCGGGATGGAGCCCTCGACGACGAGGACAAACGGTTCCAACTCACCACGGTCGGCTTTCCGGAACCACTCCAGGAAATCGTCGGCACCACCCTCGGGACCACACTCGAAGTCGATGAGCGGCCAGTGCATCGCAACCTTGGGCAATCCCGGTAACGCGCCGAGTGCGATCTCTTCGACGCTCGGTTGTGTGGCGGCGGTCAACGCTACTGAATCTCCGTCACAACTGAGTCCGGCGTTGATCCACAGAACGTGGATCAGAGTTTCTTCCGCCTTGGCTGCTGCGCTCTCAGCAGTCGCAATTCGAGTGTCCATGTCAGCCGCTTTCACGTGTGCGACGGCACCATGTGTTCCACCGGGTCTGTTCCACCGGGTCGAACTGCCGCCGGTATCGAACGCCACCCGAACCGATAATCGGCCCTCTTCTGTGGCACCCACTCATTTCATTAACTACCCGAGCACATCACTTGTCAACGGCCACCGGCGCCCAGCCCAGTCGAGTACCGATCCAGCTGTACCACTCGGACAGGCCTTCACCCGTTGTCGCCGACAAAGTCATCACGCGCACAGCAGGATTGAGCGCTTCAGCTTGCCGGACACAGGCCTCGACATCGAAATCCACATACGGCAGCAGATCGATCTTGTTGATGATCACGAGATCCGCAACGGCAAAGATGTGCGGGTACTTCACGGGTTTGTCGGCACCCTCCGGCGTCGAAATTAGGACAACCTTACCTTCTTCGCCGAGATCGAAAAGTGCCGGGCATACTAGGTTTCCGACGTTCTCGATCAAAAGCAACGACCCGTCAACCGGACGACTCACAGCAAGTGCGCGATCGATCATGTTGGCGTCCAAATGGCATCCTGCACCCGTATTCACTTGCACAACAGTCGATCCCGTGGCGCGAATTCGCTCGGCGTCCAGCTCAGTCTCCTGATCTCCTTCGATGACAGCAATGGGAAACCTGCCACCGAGATCGTTGATCGTACGAACCAGCAAGGTTGTTTTCCCGGCGCCGGGAGAACTCATGACATTGAGCGCGGAGATCCCGCGAGTCCGCATCCAATCTCGATTGCGCGCCGCCAGTTCGTCGTTCTTGGCCAATACCCGTTGTTCCAGAACCACAGTCTCGCTGTGCGGATGATGGTGCAGATCGCTGTGGTCATGGCTCGGTACAGGATGGTCATGGCTGTGTGCAGAGTCGGAAACCCGCACTCCCGCACTCTCCCCGCAGCCACACGTCGCACACATGATCAACTCACTTCCATCGACAATATTCGCAGCTCATGTCCGGCAAGAACCTCGACGTCGGCACTGCCACACGGGCACAGGAGAAACATGTCCGGCGGTGAAAACGAGTCGCCGCACGCTCTACACCGTGCACTGGCCGGGACCTCGTCGATGCACAAGCTCGCACCCTCCGCGTGAGTACCCGCGGTCACGACGTCGAAGCAGAACAACAACGAATCTGGAATTACGGCGCACAACCGACCGACCTCGAGGCGAACGGTGACAATCTTTCGATCCCCGGCGCGCTCACACACAGCGTCGACCACGCTCTGGGCAATCGACAATTCATGCACCGCAGACCCACAATTCGAGATCGATCGTGCATTCCACGATAAGCGCCACCCACTGCCGAAAACAGAGCAGAGACAAAAAACAGGCTGCGATCCGCACATTGTGCGGATCGCAGCCTGCTGCAGTGCTATTGACGAAGGTCAGTTGGCCGGAGGCTTCGTGGTTGTCGTCGTCGTTGTCGTCGCGCCGGTGGTCGACGTGACTGCTGCGTCCGAGCTCGCAGCCTGCGACGTCGGGGCGCTCGTGACGGCCGCACCCGAGGTCGGTGCTACCGATCCGGTCGGTGAAGCGACGGCACTCGACGTTGCCGAAGCCGATCCCGCAGCAGGTGCCTGCGACGGCGTTGCGGCAGCGCCCGAAGATTCCGTCGAACCGGTGGTCCCGCTGGGAGCCTGACCGGACTCGGATGTGGTGCCGGTCGTCGTGCCAGTTCCGTCAGTGGCTCCGCCCTCACCGCCACCATTTGCCATGTACAGATCCACGGCAGCTGCAAGCTGTTCGGGGGTCGGCTTTACCGTCGTGTCAACGGGCTTGCCCTCCTGCGCCTGCTGAGCAAGGTACGTAAGCCACGCTGCCGAATACTGCGCCGACGTCAACTGCTTGCCGTTGGCAGTGTCAGCGTCAGTCCAGTAGTCGAAGTGATGGCCGACACCGGGAGCCAGTGTCATCTGGTACGGATCGCTCATGATCACCGGAATCGTGTTCTGGTTGGTGGCGATCAGTCCTACGATCTCCTTGAACAGCTTCTGCGGCAGGTACGCCAGCGGCGACACGTTCTCCGCTGAAATCGAGCCGTCCTTGGCGACCGGCGCCACGGTGTCCGTCGTACCCGGCTTGTACCCCGGAGTCGAGACCTTCAGCAGCACGTCCATGAACGTCTCGTCGCTCTGCATCCAATTCGGCTGCGACGAAATATCGTTGAATGCCTTGAACATGATCCCACTGAATACAACCGCGACATCTTGACCCGTCGTCGGCGTGAGGCCCTGCGATTCCAATTGGTCGACATTCAATTGCCGACCTACGTTCGCGGCCAAGATCAGCAAGGAGATGTTCTCCGGAGCCGAACAAGTGAAGTCACCGTCGGAACAGAACGAAGCGACCTTGCCGTTCAACTTTCCGAAACCGCCTGCGGTATCCGGGAGTGCACCCTGGCCCGGTGTCGCCGACGTTCCGTTCTGGTACTTCGTGTCGAAGTTGTCCGGGTTCGTGAACGGATCCTTCGCGCCGAGGAACGTACCGTCGCCTTCCTGGCGGCCCGCGTCGGCGAGCAGCACTACACCGACAACCTTGTCGGCGCTGACACCGAACTCGTTGTCCTTCTGCGTACCGATATCCATGGCAACGCGGCGGACGACGTCTGCGCCTTCGCTGTATCCGACGATCGAGAACTGGGTGTTCGGGCATGCTGCACTGATCGCACTCATCACGGATTGAGTATTGGCTGCGCCTGCAGCCACGGCATCCTCATACGTCGCCATGTTGGCCGGATAGGCGATGTACATCGCAGCGTAAGAGCCCGGCTTGGTGGTGTTGACCGATCCGGCCGGATTGATTACCTGATCGACGCGATCACTCTTGTAATCGCCCGACATCGCGGCCGGCAATAGCTTTCCGTCTGCGCCTTCCAACATCAGGACTGTGTTCGGGTCCGGTGTGTCGTGGCGACCGGCAACTGCAATGCTCACCATGTCGTGGCATTCGGTGACCGATGCCGTCAGTTCGGTGTCGATAGTGCGCGACTGCGGCGAGTCCACGGCAACTGCGACCGCTACCAGCGCAGCCACGCCGAGCGCTGCGGGCGCAACTGCCCCCGCAAGTATTCGATGTCGTGAAAAGAACCCACGTACAGCCATATCTACTCCCCAATTCACTCCGGATAACGTACCGACCGACCCCCAGGGCAGAACGTAACGTCACAACTGAAGTCGTCGCGTACATCGATCGCGTTACAGCGGGTAACACTCGAGCGAACGGTTTCGGCTTCGATCGTCCGAACACCCCGCGGCATTTTCGCCGGTGAAGGGGGATAAGTGCGCAGATCAGTCGAACAGGATTACTTGCCGGATCAGCTTCTCCCCCTAGATCCCGCGTGGACAGAATTGACGCCGTACCGAACCCGACTGGTACCCACCACCCCCGGAGTTGAGGCTGGTCAAACGCCAGCTCGCACGTTCGCCGCGGTTGATATCGACTGCAATAGATTTCGCCGTTGTAGCGTCGGAGAAATTCCATTGAGTGAGCGCCAGATTGCTGCTGCTGCAAGACGAACAGGTGTGATCATTCTCCGATCGAACGCGAGCTGATGCAGCGGACCACAGATCGAGATCGCGGCATCGGCTTCTCCGATCGGGCCGATCGGAGAAGCGATACATCCGAATCCCTGAACGACGCTGTTCATTTCGACAGCGATTCCTCGTTCTCGAATCAGACCGTACCCAGATTCGCAACTGCCGTTGTACGCCAGCAACGACTGACCCAACGCTGAGACCGTCGCCGGCAGACGTCCGCCGATCCGGGTGGGCACAATCCCGTTCATAGGCCCACCGACCTTGTCCAGGAAAACGATATCCTGCGCGTCCAGGACCGCGAGGTGCACGGTCATGCCGGTCGTACGGTACAACTGGTACAGATACTGCGACGCAGCTGTATGTACCCGGTTCTGGTGAACCGCCGTTGAACCGAGTTCTACGAGCCGTAACCCCAAGCTGTAGTCACGACCGCGCTTACTCAGCCAACCCATCTGCACCAACCCCTCGACCATTCGATGCGCAGACGATCTGGGCAGCTGTGTCACCAGCATGATCTCGGCAAGCGGGAGGCTGCTCCGTCCTTCGAACGCACCGATGACGAGTGCAATTCTGCCTAGGGTTGAAGTGGGCACCGATCCCTCGGCCCCAGCGGCGGAATGCACGTGAATAGTCCTCCTCGGACACTCCCGATACACCCTGAACAGGGTGTACCGGGAGTGGATGTGAATGAAGGCGGGACGAATTCGATCGACCAGCTCCTATCAACTTGGTGATGCTGCCGAGAACGTCGAGCGCAACTCCTGCTTTCGGGTCTTCATCGTCGGCGTCTTGGGCATCTCGGAGATGATCTCGATCTGTTCCGGCGATTTGTTCGGAGACAGACCGGCCCTGCGGCAGTGCTCGCGAATTTGGGCGAGATCTGGTTGCGTAGCAGCGGGATGCAACTCGATGACCGCACAGATGCGCTCCCCGCGAGCCTCGTCGGGAAGGCCGATCACTGCGACGTCCGACACCGCTTCATGCTGCGCAACGACGTCTTCGATCTCCATGGGACTCATCGACTCGCCTTTGCGGATGATGAGGTCCTTCTCTCTGCCGACGAGAGTGAGATTGCCGTCCGGCCGCAGATGGCCGATGTCGCCGGTGAAGTACCACCCGTCGTCGTCGAACGGCTCGACAATTTCGCCGCGGTCGAGATAATGCTTGAAAAGCATCGGACCTCGTACCCACACGCGCCCATCGGCGCAAGCAGGCAGGACATCTCCATCCTCTGCACGGATCTGCACCTCGCACCCCAGTACCGGCCTCCCTGCCGTACCCGCCAGCTGCTCGACAGTGTCATCCGGGCGACCTAGCGTGATCATCGGGCATTCAGTCATGCCGTACCCGTGCAGGATCGGAACTCCCAGTTCCGCTCGGGCCTGGTGGAATAGCGCTTCCCTCATCGAAGCCCCACCGCCAACCATTGCCCGCAGCGACGGAACCAGGACTCCGTCTCGATGCTTGCGTTGCTCTGCCAACAACAGCTCGTAATGGACGGTCGAACCACCGTAGAGCGTGGCATTGTGGTGTCGTAGGTGCGCCGCCGCAGCTGCCGGATCAAAGATTTCCATGATCACCAACCCCATACCCGACGCCAGTGACGCAACCATCATGTCCGGGCCGGCAATATGAGCGAATGGGGACACGATCGTTCCGATGTCAGTCGAGCGGGCCGCGACCGCATCCGCGAGGCTGAGCCCCCCGGCGATCAACGTACTGTCGGTGTGACATACACCCTTTGGTGCCGACGTCGTCCCCGACGTGGTGTAGATCCAGCGCACCACATCGTCCGTGCCTGCCGGCGCTGCGGGCAGGGTGCACCCTCCGGCAGGCCGTCAACGATAGTCAATACCTTCAACGCATCATTCGATGCGGCACGCAATTCCTCCGCCATCACGCGGTGGTCGAACCCACGGAAGTTGTCGAGCGTGATGAGCCACTCCGAGTTGCACTGACGAATCATCGCACCCACCTCACGGCTTCGGTAGATCGGGATGATCGGGTTCTGTATGACGCCCAACCGAGACAACGCCAACGTCAGGACGATCGTGTCGATTCTCGTGGGAAGTTGCCAGCTAACCGTCGAACCGGGCGTGATCCCGAGGGCGAGGAGCCCGGCCGCAACCCGTTCGGCCGCTCGGGCGACCGAACTGAACGTCTCGGCGCGATCGTATTCGTCAACGACCATGGTTTGGTCTCCGGTGGCACGCATTCGACGAATCACCAAGTCCCACAGGGAATCAGATTCGATGTCGAAATTGTTCGGCGTTGTCATTTCACCTCTCGCTTTTCTCCGGACGAGGTCAGCGGCTGATCGCTCAGCAAGGGGTAGCCCGTGGTGATCAATGCGTTAGCGTGTCCCAGCCAGTGCATGTCGAATGCCGACTGCAGCGCAGCCTGCTGTCCCATGATGTCGAGCGTCTGATTGACCGCCCGCTTTGCCTGCGCAAGGGCCCAGGCATCCATCGCGGCGATCTCGATTGCCAAATCCATTGTCCGCAAGTCGAGTTCATCGAGGGGAACCACCCTGTTGACCATCCCGGCATTGTGGGCCTCGACCGCCGAGATCTTGCCGGCGGTGAACAACAGTTCCTTCGCACGGCGAGCGCCCAACTCCCAAGTGTGGGCGTGATATTCCACGCCTCCGATTCCGAATTTCGCCACGGGGTCGCTGAAATATGCGTTTTCCGCCGCAACGATCAGGTCGCACGGCCAGATCAAGTTCAGAGCCCCGGCCACGCACGCGCCCTGAACTGAGGCAATCGAGGGTTTCGGGATATTGCGCCACCGCTGGGAAAACCCAAGGTAGTGCTCTGTTTCCCAGTCGTATGCACTCTCGAGCGCACTCTTCCCCTGCCGGAAGTACCCTGAGGCTTCGGACAACAGGTCGTGACCAGCGGAGAAATTCTTGCCGTTGGCCCGAAGGACGATCACCTTTACCTGGTCATCCTTGGCTGCCTTCCGCCAGCAAGAGTCGAGATCTTGCAACATCGACTCGTCCTGGGCGTTGTGTTTCTCCGGTCGATCGAGGGTGATGACAGCAACCGCACCCTCGACTTCGTACTTCACTGTTTTCACGAAATCTCTCCCGAGTACGCGCGATCGAGAACCGTTGAAATGGTGTGGTCATGGACCTCATCAGATCCGAAGTCGAACTGCCACCGTTTCGCGGCCTTGGTGAACAAATGCACGTTGGACTCCACCATGTAGCCGATTCCGGCGTGAACCTCATGAGCCGCATGCACCATCACCTGCGCAGTCCGGCTAGCCTGCTTCGACATCAGCGCGACGTCGAGCTGCGGGTCGGATCCACTGTCGATTGCAAGCGCCGCACTGCGCGCGTATGCCGAGGTCAAGTGAACATTGATCGCGATATCCGTGCACAGATACTGCACAGCTTGGAATCGACCGATCGGCCCGCCGAACTGGTGACGGTCCTGCGCATACCGGACCGTAATGTCGAGTAGTCGACTCCCGGCGCCGTATACCTGCGCCGCCCGGAGGACCGCGGACCTCTGCTGCGCGATCTCGACGGCACGGTCCGCATCGAGTCCCCTCGCCAACACGACTTCTTCGGTAACCGCGACATTGGAGAAGGACACACTGAACATCGGATACTCCCCGATATTCGGCAGTGACTCAATGCGGACCGCGTCGGTCTTGTCGATGAGCAGAAGTGCACGCTCGCCACCGTCATCGGCGAGCACCAGATAGCCGTCAGCCTGATCGGCGAACGACACTGGCATCGCGGTCCCGCTCAAGACATCATTCCGGATCTCCAACGGGCGACCCCACCCACTCAATGGAAACACGGGCATCACCGATGCGGCGCCGTTCCCAATCCTCGACGCAAGGCTGACTGCCTTCGCCGTACCGATGACGATGGATGCATCCCGGGACATCGTGAGATCCAGCAAGGGAGTGTCGACGAGGGCCCTCCCCATCTCCACGAAGATCCCGGCAATACTGCCCAAAGCTGCACTGTCTGAGGACAATCCGGCCGGGTCCCCGAGTTGCAGCCAATCCAGATCGCGAAACTGTTGAACGTGATTTTTGTAGTCGATTGTGGTCGCCCGATCGGTCAGCGGTGAGCAACGAGCGAACACCGATTTGGCGACTTCGGTGAGAATTGAGAAATCTTCACCCCAGGTCAATTCCATGTGTTACTCCTATCGGGGAAGGCCCAGGCCACGTGTGGCCAGAATCATTCGTTTGAGTTGGGTGGTTCCTCCTGCATGGTTTGCGAACGATTGTCGATACCACGCCTCGGGCCTTCCATTCAGGAGCGCATATCCGGACTCTCCTGTGAGCTGGCTCGCCGGCCCCAGTATTCGGTCGTAGACCTGCGAGAACAGCGGCTCGAACTCCTTGGCCACGACCTGCTGGATTCCTCCGCCATACGGCTGCAGGCGTCCTGCAATGTTGTTGCCGACGACTTCGTAGGCCAACAGTCGCTGCGACTGGATCATCGACGCGAGTTCGGCGATGCCGGCCGATACACGCGAATCTTCGAGCGCACCCGGTATCGACCTGCAATGCGCAAGGAGTTCACGAAGCCTTGCCTCCTGCATCGCATAGATCGGTTCAACCGTCCCTGACGCATAGAAGGCGCGCATGATGTACTGCCAACCCATTCCTTCTTTCCCGATCAACGCATTCCCCGGCACGCGCACGTTGTCGAGATAGGTGCTGGACTGCACGCCTCCACCGAAATTCCGCATCGGATGGATCGACACCCCCGGACTTTTCAGGTCGACCCAGAAGATGCTGACCGCGCCGCTGGTCGAACCGGCGGACGAGGTTCGGGCGGCAACGTAGAGCACGTCGGACATCGGACCCCACGAGGTATATGCCTTCTGTCCGGTGATCACCCAGTCTTCGCCCTCCTTCACCGCCTTCGTCTGCAGCGACCCGAGGTCCGAACCAGCCTCGGGTTCTGTGAGGCCTTCCGCCCAGAGCGTGCGCATCGACGAGATGTCGGGCAGCAGTTCCCTCTTCTGCTCCTCGCTCCCCCCGACCAGGATTGTGCCGGCGGCAAGGAAGATCCCGACGGAATTGACCATAGGGGCATCTGCGGCGGCGAATTCTTCGAGCAGGATTTGATTGTCCACGGCGCTGCGCCCCGCGCCTCCGTACTCAACCGGCCACGTCAAGCCGATCCAGCCCTTCTCGGCAACCTTCCGGTTGAACTCGAGGGCGGTCTTCCAGCGCTGCGGTCCGTCATCGAATTCGGTATTGAACGCATTCTCGGGCGGAAGCTCGGCCGCAAGAAAGTCCCGAACCTCAGAACGCCAATCATCTTGATTGACAACTAGTTTGGTCGTCATGTCACGAGCTCCGATCCTGCAAACTGTTCCTTGGCGTCGTGGCCACGCTGACCTTCGGGATAGAAGCGGCGCGCCCACTGACGAATCTCGCGGAATCCGGCAGCTTCCGCAGTCGCGAGGCCTGGCGGCTCGGTGTAGCGCTGATGCTCCCAGATCGCCACGTCTGCCTTGAGCTGACTGATCGCGCTCCGTCTGCGTTTGGCAAGCATCTGGTCGTCATCTGCCTCCCGACTCGCCCACGCCGAGAACCGGACGACGGACTTTTTGTCATCGATCGGAGTTACGGCCGTCAGACTGCATATCTCCCCGACGCCACTGGCGTACGAATACGAGATACCGACTCCGAGTAGATACCCTTTGGTAATCCCATGCACGGTGACGATCTCGCCAGATTCGTTGCGGTGCTTATATTTCAATGCGAGTTCAGTCTGCAGTGTGTGCTCCCCGAACTCCCGCATGGTGACCGTGGGAATCTCGTCGGTGCGGTGCACATACTTGAAGTGGGCGAAGTCCACGCCGTTCTCGATCACATACTGAGGGTGCACCGGAAGTTCACCCTTTTCGAATATCCCGTCAGGGTAAGTCTCGTGATACCTCTCGCGCGGACCAGATTCCTCGAAAAGGCCGAATACGCTCGGCACAGGATACTGCGGAGAATTCCCCTCGGCATCGTGCCAGAGGTACATGACGCCATCCATCTCCTGCACGCTCCAGGACTGAATGCGCCTGACGCGATTTGTCGAATCCTGGTACGGGATACACGTATTCCGACCTTCCGGACTCCAGCGCCAATTGTGAAACGGACACTCGATGTCGTCGCCCTGAACCTTCCCCCCGTAGGCCAAGTTGGCCCCGAGATGCTCGCAGTACGCATTGAGCACAACCAGGCGACCAGACACGGTTCGGTAGGCGACCAGGTCCTGCCCAAAGTAGAGCATGGGCTTAACCTCCCCCACCGCGAGTTCGGCCGACCATCCAATTTGAAACCATCCAGTTGGTTTCATTGACAGCGCCATTGACGACACAGATTCTTCCCTTCACTACGGCCGCGACCGCGACCCGCACACCCTTGCCGCCTATGCCGACCAACACGCACATATATACGGCCCAAAATTATTGCTACACAGATAGATACAGATTCTCGGGCCGAGGAATACGCTCTTCGGTCGACTCCGAAGACGCTTCAGAACCGCCCCTCGATTCCATGACACCCTCACCGTAGCCATTGGCTACGGTGACGTCAACCACTACTTTTCGAATGCAGACCGCGTAGTGACCGAATCGTCCCTGGGTTCACCTGGACCAATGTGGCGCGCGGACTTAGTTCGCCTCTCCGCCGGCTCGGTTGGCTCCACCAATCACAACGGGCAGAGCTTTCACACCAATCGGAGATTTACGGACATACCGCCCATAGCTCGGAAATACGTTGCCCGGCAATGCGTTCAAGTTTGAATACCGTTGACAGCCAGAGACATACACGCGCCGCCGCATGCTTGACGAGCGAATCAGAATCTGATTACCTCACTGCGGAGTATCCCGACGAGGATCCCTTCGCCTCACGTACAACGGCCAACCTTGCCGACTTCTCACTCGCCCCATCCGGGCCCGCAGCACGGAATCACTACTCGGACACGCACTTACGTTCACCAGCCAACTCACCGTCGACGACTCCTCGTCGTCTCGGGAGCTCGTCGCCGAGCGCGACCACATCTGTCCGTCGATCCGGCCGAACCACGCCGACTCCGCAGTGTCCACACACAGTTTCGGGCGGTTCGTCAACGGATCGCCACCGCACGCAACCCCTCAGTTCAATTCCTTGAACGGTTGACAAGAGAGTAGATACCAATGAATGACGCTGGTCCGTTAACACCATCGCGCACAGTCGTCCGTAGAGCGTCGATCGCAGGATTCCTCGGCACGGTCGTCGAATCCTATGACTTCTTCGTCTTCACCTACCTGATCGTCTACACGTCCCCGCTGTTCTTTCCCAGAGATGATCCTGCAGCAGGGATCCTCATCTCGCTGGCCGTGCTCGGCACCGGATTCCTGGCACGGCCGTTGGGCGGCATCATCTTCGGGCGCCTCGGCGATCTCCGCGGACGACGCACAGCCCTCCTGGTCACGATCCTGGGTATGGGCGCGGCAACCTTCCTGATGGGCTTGCTACCCACCTACCAACAGATCGGCATCGTTTCCCCGATCCTCCTTGTCCTGTTGCGACTCCTCCAGGGCATTTCGGCGGGCGGCGAACTCATGGGGTCGGCCACATTCATTTCCGAACACGCCAACAAGCGCAACCACGGCTTCCTGAGCACTATCACTCCGCTCGGCTTCGCAACCGGCACTGTGTTGGCTCCCGGTGTCGTTGCGCTCGTGACTATCGCTCTCTCGGAGGAGACCATGGCCGAATGGGGCTGGCGCATTCCACTGCTGCTATCCCTATTGCTCACCACCACATGCCTACTGCTTCGCCTACGCCTCGAGGACTCACCCGAGTTCCGACGCCTGGCTGACGCTCACGAAGTATCGAAGTCGCCGGTACGCGAACTCATCTCGAGCCACTGGCGGACGCTGATCAAAATAATCGTTCTCAGCGCGACTGTACTGATGATCGGCTACATCTCTGCCGCCTACATCCCGATCTACCTCCAGCGGGAACTCAACTTCAGGCCGGGAACCACAGCCAACATGGCAACCGTCACTTCCGCGTTCGCAATTGCGTTCCTGATTGTCACCGGACTGGTCATGGATCGGTTCGGTCGGCGCGCAACAATGACAGCAATCATGGCGGCGTTGGGTATTGGCGTCCTCCCCATCATGTACTTGATGAAGGTGGCCGACGGAAACCCCGTCATCACCGTGCTCGCCTGGTCCCTGTTCGCCGGTCTGGCCGGTGCCGCTTCAGCTCCGGCTTACGCCACGTTCACCGCGGTCTTCCCAGTCCGAATGCGATACACGGGAGCAGCAATGGGTTTCGGGCTCGGCTCGGCGATCGGTGGTGGATTCGGTCCTTACCTGGCGGGCCAGTTGACTGTCTGGACCGGCAATCCGTACGCGCCGGCCTTCATGGTCGGAGTAGCGGCCATTGTCGCGATCGTCATCATCACAACAATTCCCAGTCGCGGGATCGTCGACGATGACGGACGAATGGACGGAAAACAGGTTGACCGCAATGCCGCCGGCTCGCAGCTGACGGGAAATCCGGAGGTTGGCGCCAACAGAGTGCACTGATCCGCAGGGCCGACTCCACTGCCAACCGACTCACCAGAAAAGGCAATGTCTGCACATGGCGAGACGCATCGCATCCTTGAATTCCTCCCCGGCACCCACCTGCCGGGGCAAGAATCCGAATCATTCGGCGTCGGTTCTCACAGGCCGCAGCTACAGGAACTCCGTCAACTGCCCCCGGGCATATCCCCGTCCTGCGCGGAGTGACAAGATGACTGGACTATGAACGACGATCGACTTCTCCCTGTCGCTACGGACCGCGAGGAATGGACTACTCCGCAAGTAGCCGAGTTCATGGGAGTCAGCCGCCAAGCAATCAATCGACGGATACACAATCGCACGTTGCTCGGATACCGAGACAAGGCGATAACCCGGTTCCCCGCCTGGCAGTTCGATGTCGACACTCGATGGTTGCGCCCCGAGGTCGAGGAACTGCTCGAAGCACTTGGCGACGAAGTCACCCCCCGCGACGCCGCCCGCTGGTCCACGACACGCGTCCCGAAACTCGACCACACCCCAGCAGAACTCCTTCTCTCCCCGGACGGTAAGGAGCTGGCCCTCGAACTCGCCCGCCGATACGACGGTCGCGACACCTCCCCGACCCCGGCGGAGACCGTGTCGCCGTCAGAACGACAAGTAAGTTTCGAGTGGTTCCCGGACAACCCCGACGACGACGATCCACGCAGCGCGATCCTCCGCGCCGCAATCAAACTCTTCGCCCAGAAGGGGCCCGCGAAGGTATCACTACGCGAAGTCGCTGCGGCTGCCGACGTCTCCTACAGTTTGATCTACCGCTTTTTCAAGACCAAGGAGAACCTCTTGGTCAGCGTGATGCAACTCTTCATACAGCAAGGCGGCCAACGTCTCTCCGACGAGGACGATGTATACATCGCGATCGAGAAGTCTCTCGGATCTGACGCCGGGCAATACGGCCGGATGCTCTCGTGGGCGGTCCTGGACGGGGCAACTCCGGAGCGTCTGTTCCCCGCTGGTACCCGGACCAGTGGGTATCGCACGCAGATAGAGGCGCTGTGGCGCGACCCCCGGAAGCCAGTGGTCCGGGACCAGTTCGACCCACGAGTCGTCGCGTCGCTGATCCAATTGGTGGCGATCGGGTGGGATCTCTACGAGCCGTACATGACCCGCCTGGAAGGTAGCCAGGATCGGGCCACGTCGGACCGACGCGACGAATTGATCGAGATGCTCAAGGTTCTGGTGTATGCCACAAGCCCCAAGCATTAGCTTGCGACGTTGACCGAAATTCACCGTTCCGGTGCCACCACCAAAGATTCGTGCGCGAACTCCTCAAGGTTCCCGGCGAATGTTCGGGATTACCCGACGATCCCGCGCACCGAGGCCGGGAGGTCCCGCACGCGCTTGTACGGTCCGACGACAGCAGCCGCGAACGGACGCGTCAGCAGAACCTGAGCTACTTCGAGAACTTCTTCGGCAGTGACCGCGTCGATGGTGGCCAAGGTTTGCGCCACACTGCGATGGTCGCCGTAATTGAGTTCACTACGGCCGATCCGGGTCATTCGCGAACCCGAATCTTCCAGGGACAGAACCAAACTGCCCCGCAAAGCACCCTTGGCGCGAGCAATTTCGGCATCGGTGATGCCGCCCGCCGCAACCTGCGCCAGAACCTCGCGGATTACCGTGGTGACCTCACCGAGGTTTTCGGGCTGGCAGCCCGCGTACACCGAAAAAGCTCCGGTATCGGCAAAAGTGTCGACGCCCGAGTAGACGGAGTACGCAAGGCCCCGTTGTTCCCGAATCTCTTGGAACAGACGAGAACTCAAGCCGCCGCCCACAGCGGTGTTGAGCACGGACAATGCCCAGCGATGACCTTCGTGACGACCGAATGCCCGCACTCCGAGCGCCAGATGAACCTGCTCGCTGTCGCGATGGGTCAGGCTCAGTTCGGGCATCGTGCGCAGTCGCAATGTTCCTTCACGACGCGGAGCAGGCTTCACGCCACGCTCGAGATGCCCGGCAAATGCACGTCGGGCCAACGTCACAACCTGCTTGTGGTCGACGTTGCCGGCCACAGCAAGAACCATCCGCTGCGGGGTGTACCGGCGCACGTGGAAAGAATGCAACTGGCTGCGGGTCATCGATTCGATCGATTCCACACTGCCGATAATGGGACGGCCTATCGGATGATCACCGAACAGCGCCGTAATGAACGCGTCGCCGAGAAGGTCTTCCGGATCGTCGTCGCGCATCGCGATCTCTTCGAGAACTACCTGCCGCTCGACATCGACATCCGCGGTACGGCACCGACCACGAAGAACCACATCCGAAACAAGATCCACTGCCATCGCCAGGTCCTCGTCGATCACATGCGCGTAGAAACACGTGTGCTCTTTGGAAGTGAATGCGTTGAGCTCGCCGCCGACACCGTCCATGACCTGTGCGATATCGAGCGCAGTTCGCGACGGAGTCGATTTGAACAGAAGGTGTTCGAGGAAGTGTGCCGCGCCGGCAACACTCGGCTGCTCGTCACGCGATCCGACACCAACCCAGACGCCAACCGAAGCGCTGCGCACGCCCGGAATGAACTCGGTGACTACACGGAGTCCACCGGGCAGGACCGTCCGCTGGACCCCGGACTCGGGAGCTTGCGCGTCGATCGGGGATTTCAGTGCAGTTGTACGACTGCGCGCGGTCTTGGCCATGAAGTGTGTCAACGGTCCTTGAAGAAGTTGGGGTGAAAATTTTGGGAAGAACACCGCGTGGTCGCCACGGCGAAAGGAACTTTACGCCAGCGGCCCCGTACGAAAATCCGCACGGGGCCGCTGAGTGAACATGCTTACTCGGAAGCAGCCTCTTCAGCTACGGGAGCTGCAGTCTCGTCATTGCCCTCTTCGACGGGGATCAGCGAGATCTTGCCGCGAGCATCGATGTCGGCGATCTCGACGCGGATCTTGGATCCGACGTTGACCACGTCTTCGACCTTGGCAATACGCTTGCCACTGCCCAGCTTGGAGATGTGAACCAATCCGTCGCGACCCGGCAGGAGCGAAACGAAGGCACCGAAGGCGGTGGTCTTGACGACCGTGCCCAGGAACCGCTCGCCGACCTTGGGGAGCTGCGGGTTGGCAATGGCGTTGATCATGTCGATCGCGGCCTGTGCAGACGGTCCATCGGTGGCGCCGACGAACACGGTGCCGTCGTCTTCGATGGAAATGCTGGCACCGGTCTGCTCGGTGATGGAGTTGATCATCTTGCCCTTGGGGCCGATGACCTCACCGATCTTGTCGACGGGGACCTTGATGGCCGTCACGCGGGGAGCGAACGGGCTCATCTCGTCCGGGGTGTCGATGGCCTCGGCCATGACCTCGAGGATCGTGGTGCGAGCATCCTTGGCCTGAGCCAAAGCGCCGGCCAGAACCTTGGACGGAATTCCGTCGAGCTTCGTGTCGAGCTGCAGAGCCGTGACGAAGTCCTTGGTACCGGCAACCTTGAAGTCCATGTCACCGAAAGCATCTTCGGCGCCGAGGATATCGGTCAGTGCCACGTAACGGGTTTCGCCGTCGACCTGGTCGGACACGAGGCCCATGGCGATACCGGCAACCGGAGCCTTCAGCGGCACACCGGCGTTGAGCAGTGCGAGCGTTGAAGCACACACGGAACCCATCGAGGTGGAGCCGTTGGAGCTCAGAGCCTCGGAGACCTGGCGGATTGCGTACGGGAACTCTTCGACGCTGGGCAGAACCGGCATGAGAGCGCGCTCTGCGAGTGCGCCGTGGCCGATTTCGCGACGCTTCGGCGAACCGACGCGACCCGTCTCACCGGTGGAGTACGGCGGGAAGTTGTAATGGTGCATGTAGCGCTTGCTGGTCTCGGGACCGAGCGAGTCGACCTGCTGAGCCATCTTGACCATGTCGAGGGTGGTGACGCCCAGGATCTGGGTCTCGCCACGCTCGAACAGTGCGGAGCCGTGTGCGCGCGGAATGATCGCAACCTCGGCGGACAGCGAACGGATGTCCGTGATGCCGCGACCGTCGATGCGGAACTGATCGCGCAGGATGCGCTGGCGAACCAGCTTCTTGGTGAGCGAGCGGAACGCTGCTCCCAGTTCCTTCTCGCGACCCTCGAAGTTGGGTGCAACGAGCTCGAGAACCTCGGCCTTGACCTCGTCGGTCTTGTCGTCGCGTTCCTGCTTGCCGGCGATTGTCAGTGCGGCATTGAGCTTTTCAGCTGCAGCAGCCTCAACAGCAGCAAAGACGTCGTCCTGGTAGGCCGGGAAGACCTTGTAGTCGCCCGTGGGCTTGGAAGCCTTGGACGCCAACGCCTGCTGTGCAGCGCACAGACGAGCGATGAACGGCTTGGATGCCTCGATGCCCTCGGCGACGATGGCCTCGGTCGGTGCCTGAGCGCCGTCGGCGATCTTCGCGATGACGTTGACGGAGGCCTCGGCCTCGACCATCATGATCGCGACATCGGCATCGTCACCGCTACCGGAAACGACGCGGCCGGCGACGACCATGTCGAAGACAGCGTTTTCGAGCTGATCGACCGTCGGGAATGCAACCCACTGGCCGGCCTTGTTGTCGTCCGAGACGATGAGTGCAACGCGCACGCCGCCGACGGGACCGGAGAACGGCAAGCCCGCGATCTGCGTCGACGCGGAAGCGGCGTTGATAGCCACGACGTCGTACAGGTCCTGCGGGTTGAGGCTCATGACCGTGACGACGACCTGGATCTCGTTACGGAGACCGTCGACGAACGACGGGCGCAGCGGCCGGTCGATGAGGCGGCAGGTCAGGATCGCGTCGGTGGAGGGGCGTCCCTCACGACGGAAGAACGAACCGGGGATACGGCCCGCTGCGTACATGCGCTCTTCGACGTCCACCGTCAGGGGGAAGAAGTCGAAGTGCTCTTTGGGGTGCTTGCTGGCGGTCGTGGCGGACAGCAGCATGGTCTCGTCGTCCAGGTATGCAACGACGGCGCCGGCAGCCTGCTGAGCAAGGCGTCCGGTCTCGAAACGGATGGTGCGGGTACCGAAGGACCCGTTGTCGATCACGGCGGTGGATTCGAACACGCCTTCGTCGACCTCTACTACGGAATTCTCTGTCATCTTTTTTTCTTCACTTCCCTCTCGTCTTCGCCGTACCCGCGCGGGCGTTTCCACCCTCCTGGTGGAAACTGCGCACCGAGGGACGTCCCCCTCTTGAATTGCAGAGGTTCGCGATAGCTGCGAACTTTTCTCTGCTTCGGGACGTCACTGACCTTCGGGCGGCCGTCGATCGAAGTTCGCCGGAACACGCCGGACTCGAGAATATTGACGGACTCGAGTCCGATCCGGAAAACCACTACCGACAACCGACACCACGTTCTCTGGTGCATACGGTGTGCTGACGGCGCTTTCGCCCGCCAACTCAGCTGTCTGGCACAGCCAATCACTGCTGCAGTTGCAGCCGATCACTGTCCTATGACAGCCAATCACTACCTTGCGGCAGTTAACGCCGAAAGCCAGCGAATCCCAGTCTATCCGTGGATTCGCCGGCTGACGGAGTGTTGAGCAAACGTGAGTTTGCCGTGTTGCTTTCGATCAGCGTCGTAAAACTAGCGACGCAGGCCGAGACGCTCGATGAGCGCACGGTAACGAGCGACATCGGTCTTTGCTACGTACTTGAGCAGACGACGACGACGGCCGACCATGAGCAGCAGTCCACGACGCGAGTGGTGGTCATGCTTGTGCATCTTGAGGTGCTCGGTGAGATCGACGATGCGCTTGGTGAGCATTGCCACCTGAGCCTCGGGCGATCCCGTATCGGTCTCGTGCAAGCCGTACTCGCCGAGAACGGTCTTCTTTTCTTCGGTGGTCAATGCCACTTGATTCACTCCTGTGATGACGATTGCGCAAAAGGATCTAGATCGGATGCGGCCGCCGCAAACCGCAGCACACACCGAGAGATGATCCTACCAGGAGCAATGCGGCCAACTCGACGGTCACGGAGAAGTGTGGCGGTCGACACTCCGGACGGTCAGGAGGTGAGCAAAATCAGCCGACGCTACGCTCGGTGTCCTCGTCCAATATCTCGCGCGCACGCTCGACATCTCGGTTCATCGCCACGATCAGCGATTCGATGGAATCGAACTTCTCCATCCCACGAATCCGCTCGACCATATCGACTGCGACGTGCTGGCCGTACAGATCTGCTTCTGTGTCGAGGACAAATGCCTCGACGGTACGGGTGCGTCCGGAGAACGTCGGATTGGTTCCCACCGACACCGCCGCCTTGTACTTGCGACCTGGTACGACGGTACCCAATTCTGCGCCGGGAGCGACAGAGTCACCGATTCCGAGAACGCTGAACCAGGCCGCGTAGACACCGTCAGCCGGAATGGCCGAAAACATCGGCGGCGCAATGTTTGCCGTGGGGAATCCCAGTTCACGTCCACGCTTGTCTCCGTGCACTACAACGCCTTCGACGCGATGCGGCCGGCCGAGCGCTTCAGTTGCCGCCGCCATGTCTCCGGCGTCGACGCACGAGCGAATGTAGGTGGAAGAGAACGTCACTGCATGCTCGACGAGCAACTGGACGTCGTCAACGGCGAACCCGAATCGAGCGCCCATCTCGCGCAACAGATCAACGTTGCCGAGGGCTTTTTTGCCGAAGGTGAAGTTGTCCCCCACCACTACCTCGGCGACATGCAGGCGCTCCACGAGGATTTCGTGGACGTAACGCTCAGCGGTCACCTTCATGAACTCCGCGGTGAACGGTATGACGCAGAAAACGTCGATGCCGAGCTCCTCGGCCAGTTCCGCCCGGCGGGCAAGCGTCGTCAACTGAGCCGGATGACTGCCCGGGCGCACTACTTCCATGGGGTGCGGATCGAACGTCATCAGAACACTGGGAACACCCCGCTTGCGCGCAGCGGTAACCGCCGTCGCAATCAATTGGGCATGCCCACGATGCACACCGTCGAATACACCGACAGTGAGCACACAACGACCCCAATCGGCCGGAACTTCGTCGAGACCACGCCACCTCAGCACGAATGGCAGCCTACGGGTCGTGTCGGCGACTCTCACCTTCGGACCCGCCGAGCGGCTCACACTGAATGCTCGCTCGCGTACGCACCTTCCGGAATTCGTAGCCTAAGCTAAGTGTCGTGGCAGCTCACAAGACCGAACCCTCCGGCGATCCCTCCAATGCGGACAACGCTGTCGAACAGACATCGAATGCATCGATCGACACACTTGCACTCTCCTCCGTCGCCCAGGACTACTTGAAGGTGATCTGGACCGTCCAGGAATGGTCGCATGAACGGATCTCCACCAAGCTGCTGTCCGAGAAGATGAGCGTCTCCGCATCGACTGTGTCCGAGGCTATTCGCAAACTGTCGGATCAAGGACTCGTCGATCACGCCCGGTACGGATCCATCGCACTGACGGACACCGGACGCGCGGCCGCAGTGTCCATGGTGCGACGCCACCGCTTGATCGAGACGTATCTGGTTCAAGAACTCGGGTACGGCTGGGACGAGGTCCACGATGAAGCCGAGATCCTCGAACACGCCGTCTCGGATCTGATGATCTCGCGCATGGACGCCAAACTCGGATTCCCCGAGCGCGATCCGCACGGAGATCCCATTCCGTCCGCCGACGGTTCGGTACCGACTCCCCCGGCCCGGCAACTGAGCGACTTCGCCAACGGTGAACGCGGTCGCGTAGCTCGCATCTCCGATTCCGATCCGGAAATGCTCCGTTACTTCGATTCCGTCGGCGTCAGCCTCGACGTCGAAATCACGGTGGAAGAACGACGCGATTTTGCCGGTACGGTGTCCGTTCGCCTCGGCGACAACCCCGAATGCATCGACTTGGGAAGCCCTGTCGCCCAAGCTATCTGGCTGGTTTAGCTTCGCCTGTCATCTGAGTTCACCGCTGAGTGCGGCCAGCCCCATACCCAGAAACCCGAGCAGGATCAGCGCACAGAGCAGCCCGAGCGCGCCGACAATCAGCGCCTGAGCGATCAACCCGTGCGAACGCGTGGTGCCCGATGGCCCCAGATCACCTTTGAAGCTCTCCTGCGCCGGTGCCGAATACTCCACCACCCGACCGATTCCGGGAGGAACGACGGCGTCGCAACGCCCGAAGGTCCATCTCTTCGATTTCGGATCTCGCACGTTGACATAGATATCGATCGACAACGGTTGCGCGTCCGGAATCGACACACGGTGCTCACCCCACGGAAGTACGTCCGTGTGGCCGTTGATCGTGACGAACGGGCGGTAGGCGCCGCTCCGCAGGAACGAGATCCTCGACCGTTTCAGGACGATGAGGACAGTGTCGGGAGCGCTCATTGACCCAGAGTCTCGGAGCGCACTCATTGACGCAGGGTTGCCGGCCGGACGACCATTACCGAACTGGCGCGCTTGCCCTTCTCCTGGAGCAACGCAATGGTGTGACCGGTGGGATCGATGGCCGCATAGATGCCCTTGACGCCCATCGGTTCGAGCCAACGGCCCTGACTGATGGCCTCGGCCTCGTCAGTCGTGATCTGACGGTGCGGAAATGCTGTCTGCGCAGCCTCGTCGATGTCCAAACTGACGCTCGGAGCCTCGGCAAGATCCTCGAGGGTCAGAGCATGATCGAGTGTGAACGGACCGACCCGCGTGCGACGCAACGCCGTCAGATGGCCACCCACTCCGAGTTCGCGTCCCAAATCCCGCGCCAGCGAACGGATGTAGGTGCCTGACGAGCACTCCACTTCGACGTCTAGGTCCACAAAACCACCGTCGACATCTCGGCGAGCCAGAACGTCGAACGTCGATACCGTCACCGGGCGCGCGGCAAGCTCCACGGTCTCGCCGGCCCGTACCAAAGCATGAGCCCGCTGGCCGTCCACCTTGATTGCGCTGACGCTGGCCGGAATCTGTTCGATGTCCCCGGTCAACGTCGCCACGACGGCGGCAATGTCCTCATCGGTGACAGCACTCGCGTCGGCCGTCGTCAGGATCCCGCCTTCGGCGTCGTCGGTGTCCGTGGACGCGCCCAGACGAATGGTGGCCGAGTACGCCTTGGTTGTCAGGGCCAGCAAGCCCAGCAACTTGGTTGCGCGCTCCACACCGAGCACCAGAACACCCGTCGCCATCGGATCGAGCGTGCCGGCGTGACCGACCTTTCGGGTGTTCAACAGTTTGCGGCACCGAGCCACAACATCATGGCTGGTGAGACCTGCCTCTTTGTCGACGATCAGGATTCCGGCGCCGACAAGTCCGGAGGAAGGCTTTTCGCGAGCTGACACGTGTCCCGATTCTGCCAGCCGAACTCACTGCACCGAAATTGCCGTCAGAATCAGGCCGCCGGAGACCATCCATTTGCCGTCGAATTCGGTGAGCGGCGCACCCGACGTCGCCTCCCCGGGAACCAGCAGCTTCGACCTGAACGTGCCCGACGTGGCGGACTCGGATTCGAAAGTGATGTGCGCGTCCTCGAATCCCAACCAACGCTGGGTGAGCGGGAACCATGCCTTGTACGTGGCTTCCTTGGCGCAGAACAGGACTCGATCCCAGTGGACGGGGCCATCCAGATCCACCGTTCCGAGCCACGTTCGCTCGTCCTCGATGCTGACGGCCGGCAGTACACCCTTAGGTAAAGGCGCATGCGGTTCCGCGTCGATCCCGAGCGAACGAACCTGCATCGAATAGGCCAGCACGGCGCCGCGATATCCGTCGCAGTGGGCCAGCGAGCCCACAACACCCCGCGGCCAGAGCGGCGAGCCTCGCTCGCCCCGCATGACGGGCGCCGGCGGGACGCCGAGTTTGCCCATCGCCGTGCGGGCAAGATGGCGCGTTGTCACGAACTCACGACGACGCTTCTCGACGGCCCGGCCGATCAGCGCCTCTTCACTCGGGTGCGGAACGAGCCCGGGCGGATCCTCGAAAGCTTCAGCCGTCGCGATGCCACCGGGAAGAATCTGTTCGATCACGTGTCGGTACCTCTCACTTCCCCGAGCGCATGCGCTCGACTTCGGCTTCCTGCTCCGGCGTCACCTTGAAGTGGCCGCCCCACTTGTTGAGCGTTCCCGGCGGATACTCCGGCACGGGCAGAATCTGACGCAACAGCTTTTCGGGCAATCCTCGCCGACGCCATTCGCGCGGGTATCCGAGGGAGACTTCCTCGAAGCGGACGCCGTCGTAGTACGTCGTACGCGGAATGTGCAGGTGCCCGTAGACCGAGCACACCGCGTTGTATTTCACGTGCCAGTCCGCCGTCATGGTCGTACCGCACCACAGCGCGAACTCCGGGTACATCAGAACATCTGTGGGCTGACGAACCATCGGAAAGTGATTGATCAGGACGGTCTTCGTACCGGCGGGCAGAGCATCGAGCCGAGCCTTCGTGTATTCGATCCGGGCATGGCACCACGCGTCGCGCGTCGCGTACGGCTGCGACGACAGCAGGAACTCGTCCGTCGCCACCACATTCTTCTCGCGGGCAATCTCGAGTCCGTGAGCCTTGTCCCGTGCCCCGGCCGGCAGGAAGGAGTAGTCGTAGAGAAGGAACATCGGCACCAACGTCACCGGACCGTCTTCACCGTCCCAGATCGGGAACGGATCTTCCGGCGTGATGACGTCGATCTCGCGGCACATGTTGACCAGGTACTCGTACCGCGGCGCACCGTGGATCTGAACCGGGTCCTTGGCGGTGGTCCACAACTCGTGGTTGCCGGGAATCCAGATCACCTTCGCGAAGCGAGAGCGCAGCAGCGTCAGCGCCCAGCGAATGTCGTCGGTCTTCTCGGAGACGTCACCGGCGAGAATGAGCCAGTCGTCGGGTGAATCCGGAAACAGTTCTTCCGTCATCGGCTTGTTACCGTTGTGACCGACATGAATGTCGCTCACCGCCATCAGCTTTGCTGCCACGATCCCTCTGTTTCCTCGCTCGGACGCTCGATGTGAAGTGCAGTTGTCCGGGTTGCTGTGGGTTGGGTTCCCGTGACCGCCCACTTACCCGAGAGGGCGCGCCACAGGACTGCAACCATCCGCAGTACTACGAACACTGTCAGGCCCGCCCAGATTCCGGCCAATCCCCAGTCGAAGGCCAGAGACATCCAGATCGCGGGCAGGAAACCGACGACGGCACACAGCATGGTCGCGTTTCTCAGGAACTTGACGTCGCCCGCGCCCAGTAGAACGCCGTCGAGTGCAAACACGATTCCGGCGACAGGCATGATCGCGACGAAGAACCACCACGCGATCGACATCTGAGCGAGTACGTCCTCGTCCGCTGTGAACAATTGCGGGATCACCGAGTGCCCCGCTGCAAACACCACGGCCAGAAGTATCGCGAACACCGTCGACCACGCCGTGATCCGCCACGACATCTTCTTGGCCGCTGCCGCATACCCGCCGCCCAAAGCTGCACCGACCAACGTCTGCGCGGCAATCGCGAGTGAATCGAGTAGTAGCGCAACCAGGTTCCACAATTGCAGAACCACCTGATGTGCACCCACAACTGCGGCGCCGAATCGCGACGCCACCGCAGCTGCCGAGACGAAGCATGCCTGAAACGCGAGACTACGCAGAATCAGATCGCGCCCCATGACCATCTGGGCTCGCATGATCGCGACATTCGGACGGACCGATACCGGTTCACGAAACAAGGCCCAGCCGAACAACGCACCGGAGATGCTCTGGCCCACCAGATTTGCGACGGCAGATCCTTCGAGTTCCAGACGCGGCGCGCCCCACAAACCGTGGACCAGAATGGGGCACAGTATTGCCGAAATTCCGAGACCGACAAGCACGAACCGCAGTGGCCGGACGGTGTCCTGGACGCCACGCATCCAACCGTTTCCCGCCAATGCCACCAATATCAGCGGCACACCCAGAACCGCGATGCGTAACCAACTCTCCGCCGCATCCGCGATATCCGAACCACCGGCGACTGCCGACGTCAGCGGCCCGGCGATCACCTGCACGATCGCGACCAGCATCAGTCCGATCGCCAACGCCAACCAGGTTGCCTGCACCCCTTCACCGACGGCGTCCCGCTCGCGACCGGCGCCGTGCAGACGCGCAGCGCGTGCCGTGGTTCCGTACGACAAGAACGTCAGCTGAGTACTCACCAAAGACAAGATGAGTCCGCCCACCGCCAGTCCCGCCAACGGAAGTGCACCGAGTCGTCCGACAACCGCAATATCGAACAGAAGGTATAGGGGTTCCGCGGCCAACACACCCAATGCGGGGAAGGCCAGCGCAAAGATTCGACGGCCGGTCACCTCGAAATCGGTGCCGGCATCGGGAGCGACTGACCCCGAACTCACCCCAGCGCCGCAATCAGCGCCGCGACGGTCTGCTCACTCGAATCCGACGAGGTATATCCGGCCGAGAGCCGGTGTCCCCCGCCGCCGAGACTTTCCGCAACAGCCGACACGTCAATTTCGGACTTCGCGCGCAACGAGATCGACCAACCACCACGTTCTGATTCCTTGAGAACCGCAGCAACTTCCGCGTCAGCCGTCGTTCGCACGATGTCAACGACGCTCTCGATTTCTTCCGAACGAAGGTTTCCGACGTCACTTCGGCGGATCACGGCATACACGAGCCCGCGGCCATCCGCAGCCTCGCGCACCAACGTCGCCGATCCCAGAACGGACGACAACATCGGCAGCCAACCGAACGGATGGGTGTCGAGAAGTTGACGGGCAATGGCGTCTCCGTCAATGCCGGTCTCCAACAATCTGGCCGCCAGAACATGCGTCGACGGGCCGCCCCATCGGAAGGAACCGGTGTCGGTCACCAAACCGGCGTAGAGACAATGCGCTACATCCCGATCGATCTCCACACCCCAGAAATCGAACAATCTCGCCAGGAGTGCCGTGGTCGAGGCTGCAGACTCGTCCACGACGTTGATCGCGCCGAATTCGGAATTCGACCGATGGTGATCGACGACGATGGTTCGATCGGCACCGTCGAGACGGTTCGCAAGATCACCGAGCCGACCGATACTGCCGACGTCGACGGTGACAAGAACATCAACCGACGCGCGCACGCTCGCCGGTGGAACCAGCAAATGCAGTCCGGGCAAACCTGCCATCGACTCCGGAAGTTCCTCAGGTCGACTGAATGCAACCTGAACCGAGACGCCTTTGCGTTCGAGCACCAGGCCGAGTGCCAGCCCACTGCCGATCGTGTCGGCGTCCGGCTGGACGTGGCACAGGACGGTTACCGTCTGTGCCACGTCCAACACCTCGACCACCTGGGCGAATTCTGCCTCGCAGAGGTCTTCGCCAGTGGGCGCGGTGATCGTCATCTTCGCTACGCGTCAGTCGTTGTCACGAGCGTCCGAGGACACTACGTCGTCCTCGTCGTCGGCTACTGTGCGGGGCTCTTTGTACGGATCTGCGTCGCCGGCCGGCTGCGCGCCTTCGCGTGCCTTGGCAACTTCGATATCGGCTGCACGTGCACGCGCCAACAGTTCTTCCATGTGCCGCGCCGTGTCCGGAACTGTGTCCGCGACAAACGTCAGAGTCGGTGTGAAACGGACGCCCGTTCCAGCTCCCACCTTTGAGCGCAGTGCGCCCTTGGCCTTCTCGAGACCGGCCGCGGCAGCTTCGACGTCCGGCGCGGAGTCGACCTTTTCACCTCTGACGGTGTAGTAAACCGTCGCGTCGTGCAGGTCGTTGGTGACCTTGGTATCGGTGACGGTCACATAATCGAGCCGCGGATCCTTGATCTCGTGGTCAATTGCGGTTGCGACAATCGTGCCGATTCGTTTTGCGAGCTTACGGGCCCGGGCTGGATCCACCATGACTCTCTGTCTCCTTCTCCCTGGACATTCGATACGAGCTGACTCGATCGATCAAAGTGCTGATTAACAAGAATTATTACCGACAACAGTCTTGTGCATCGCAGCCTGGCAACCAAATCAGTCCTCGGGACCGAATATTCGTCGTCGCACCGCGAGGAGTTGCATCTCAGGTCGCGCGGCCACTGCACGCTCGCAATGATCGAGGACATCGTGCAGGTGATCGACCGACGAACTGACAGCAGCCACCCCGACCAGAGCCCGACGAAACCGTCCCTGCTCACCGGCTTCGGCAGCACTGACACCGAACCGACGCAGCTCCGTCAGTATCGGCGACACCAGCGAGCGCTTTTCCTTGAGTGAGTGGACATCTCCGAAAAGAATGTCGAACTCCAATGCTCCTACAAACATTTTCCCCCTCGAAATCCCCGAGAAACTCTACTGCCACCAGCCTGGAGATAGCCGAATGGACCCTCCCGGACATTTTGTCAATGTCCGGGAGAGTCCAGTCAGTCAGTACTCACGAGCGCCCCCAGCGCTCGTGGGCGACTATCAGTCGCGCGGCTTCTCACGAAGCTCGTAGCACTCGAGAACGTCACCGATCTTGATATCGGAGTAGGTGACGGTCAAACCACATTCATAGCCTTCGCGAACCTCGGTGACGTCTTCCTTCTCCCGCTTGAGCGAGGAGATGGTGACCGTCTCGGCGACAACCATGCTGTCGCGGATGAGACGTGCCTTGGCGTTGCGACGGATGGAGCCCGACGTGACCAAGCAACCGGCAATGTTGCCGATCTTGGACGAACGGAACATCGCACGGATCTCCGCCTTGCCCAGCTCGACCTCTTCGTAGACCGGCTTGAGCAGACCCTTGAGAGCCTTCTCGACCTCGTCGATGGCCTGGTAGATCACCGAGTAGTACCGGATGTCGACGCCCTCGCGGTTCGCCAGCTCGGTCGCCTTGCCTTCGGCACGGACGTTGAAGCCGATGATGATCGCGTTGGAAGCCGCTGCCAGGTTGACGTTGGTCTCCGTGACGCCACCGACACCACGGTCGATGACGCGCAACTGCACCTCGTCGTCGATCGGGATTGCCAGCAATGCCTCTTCGAGAGCCTCGACGGTTCCCGAGTTGTCACCCTTGAGGATCAAGTTCAGCTGTGAATGTTCCTTCAGAGCTGCATCGAGATCGTCCAGGCTGATGCGCTTGCGGCTCTTCGCTGCCAACGCGTTGCGCTTACGTGCATTGCGGCGGTCTGCGATCTGACGGGCAGTCCGGTCGTCGTCGACCACGAGCAGGTTGTCGCCTGCGCCGGGAACCGACGTGAAGCCGATGACCTGAACGGGACGTGAAGGCGTTGCCTCGTGGACGTCCTCGCCGTGCTCGTCCACCATGCGGCGGACGCGGCCGTAAGCATCACCGGCAACGATGGAGTCGCCGACCCGCAGCGTTCCGCGCTGGATGAGCACGGTAGCAACGGGACCACGGCCACGGTCGAGGTGTGCCTCGATGGCGACACCCTGTGCGTCCATGTCCGGGTTAGCGCGCAGATCCAAGGAAGCATCAGCCGTCAACAGAACAGCTTCGAGAAGCTGGTCGATGTTCAGACCCTGCTTCGCCGAGATGTCGACGAACATGGTGTCTCCGCCGTATTCCTCGGCAACCAATCCGTATTCGGTCAGCTGCTGACGGATCTTGTCCGGGTTCGCGCCTTCCTTGTCGATCTTGTTCACCGCGACCACGATCGGCACGTCGGCCGCCTGGGCGTGGTTGATCGCTTCCACCGTCTGCGGCATGACACCATCGTCGGCTGCGACAACAAGGATCGCGAGGTCGGTGGCCTTGGCACCACGAGCACGCATAGCCGTGAAGGCCTCGTGACCCGGAGTATCGATGAACGTCACGAGACGCTCGTTGCCCTCGAGCTCGGTGAGCACCTGGTAAGCACCGATGTGCTGCGTGATACCGCCGGCTTCGCCCTCACGGACGTTGGCCTTACGGATCACGTCGAGCAGACGAGTCTTACCGTGGTCGACGTGGCCCATGACGGTAACCACAGGCGGACGGGCGTCGAGGTCTTCTTCTCCGCCGGCATCCTCGCCGTAGGTGAGGTCGAAGTGTTCGAGCAGCTCACGATCTTCGTCCTCAGGGCTGACGACCTGAACGACGTAGTTCATTTCGCCACCGAGAAGCTCCAGCGTCTCGTCGTTTACCGACTGAGTTGCCGTGACCATCTCGCCGAGGTTGAACAGTGCCTGTACGAGCGCTGCGGGGTTCGCATCGATCTTGTCGGCAAAGTCGGAGAGCGACGCGCCGCGAGCGAGACGGATGGTCTCGCCGTTGCCGCGAGGCAGCCTGACGCCACCGACTGCGGGAGCCTGCATGCTCTCGTACTCGGCGCGCTTTGCCCGCTTCGACTTACGTCCACGACGAACTGCTCCGCCGGGACGACCGAATGCACCTGCTGCTGCGCCGCGCTGACCGGGACGGCCACCGCCACCGGGACGACCGCGGAAACCACCTGCGGGAGCTGCTCCACCGGGAGCACCTGCACCAGCGCCGGCGCCGGGAGCGCCGCCACCGCGGTATCCACCGCCACCGCCGCCGCCGCCACCGGGACGACCGCCGGGAGCGCCACCGGGACGACCCGGACGTCCGCCGCCACCGGGCGCGGGACGAGCGGAACGAGCAGGCATTGCACCCGGGTTCGGGCGAGGAGGCATGGAGCCGGGGCTAGGACGGGGTCCACCCTGACCTGCGGGCGGACGGGGTCCACCCTGACCCGGAGCCGGACGAGGACCGCCCTGGCCGGGAGCCGGACGAGGACCGCCCTGGCCGGGAGCCGGACGCGATCCGCCCTGACCCTGGCCCTGAGTCGGACGAGGTCCACCCTGACCCGGTGCCGGACGCGGTGCGCCGGGAGCCGGACGAGGAGCCGGACGCTCGGTCGGAGCCGAGGAGTACGGGTTGTTGCCGACGCGCGGAGCCTTGGGCATCGGACGCGGTCCACCGGGCTTTGCGCCGGTCGACGGTGCGGCCGGAGCTGCTGCTGCGGGTGCAGCCGGTGCCGGAGCTGCGGGTGCTGCCGGAGCCGGAGCTGCGGGAGCAGCCGGAGCCGGACGACCGGGCTTCGGTGCGTTGAACGTGGGTGTAGGCACTGCCGGAGATGCGACGGCCGGAGCTGCCGGAGCCGGAGCTGCCGGAGCTGCGGGTGCAGCCGGAGCTGCCGCCTTTGCTGCGGGAGCAACAGGTGCTGCCGGAGCCTCGGGAGCAGCCGGAGCGGGTGCGACCGGCTTGGGGCCGGGACGCGGAGCGCCAGGCTTTGCCGCAGACGGTGCCGGAGTACCGGGCTTTGCTGCGGGCTTAGCCGCTGCAGCGCCGGACTCGGACTTGGTTTCTGCGCCGGCGGCAGACGGGAATGACTCCCGCAGACGACGGGCGACGGGCGCCTCCACTGTGGATGACGCAGACTTTACGAACTCGCCCTGCTCTTTGAGCGTTGCGAGTAGTTCCTTGCTGGTGACACCGAGTTCTTTAGCCAACTCGTGTACGCGGGCCTTGCCTGCCACTGCTCTCCTCACTGATGAGGTCGAGCAGGAGGCTTCCCACAGATGTGGGTCCCACACGACCTCGGGTTATAGCCGATGGACGTTCATCGTTGGTGCTTCACGGTGTGCTCATGAGTGCTTGTGCCTGTTCTTCTCGAGAGGTACTGCTTTTGTGTGAACTGCGTCGACCAGTTGGTCGACAGCGGACGTGTCCAGATTTCCGGACACTCGCAGTGCTCTGCTGAATGCTCGGCGCCGCTCTGCCAGGCTCAGGCAACTCGGATCGAGGTGCAGCCAAGCACCTCGACCGGGAAGCCGTCGCAATACGTCGGGGACGAGCAAGGAACCCTCCGGCCCCTGCTCACCAACCACGACCCTCAACAGATCGGCAGCCGACCCTTGTTCCCTGCATCCCACGCATGTCCGGACCGGCGAACCGGGCCTCACGTGCGCAGAATCCGAGGACTCACGTCGAACCATCGTCCACTCTACCGTCGAACCGTCTCGAACACTGCATTCCACCGTTATCCGTTGGACGCGCCGGAGCGTTCCGACCCCTCGTCGACGGGTGCGGCATCGCTACGGATATCGATGCGCCAGCCGGTCAACCGTGCAGCAAGGCGGGCATTTTGGCCCTCCTTGCCGATAGCCAGCGAGAGCTGGAAATCGGGGACGATGACCCGGGCTGCACGAGCATCCGGATCGACGACAGTGACAGAGACCACTTTCGACGGCGAGAGGGCATTGCCCACAAACGTCGCGGGATCCTCGTCGAAGTCGATGATGTCGATCTTTTCACCGGCGAGTTCGCTCATGACGTTGCGCACACGCTGACCCATCGGGCCGATGCACGCGCCCTTCGCGTTGAGTCCCTGAATTCGCGAGGCAACCGCAATCTTCGAACGGTGACCGGCCTCGCGGGCTACGTTGATGATCTCCACGCTGCCGTCGGCAATTTCGGGTACCTCGAGCGCGAACAGTTTCCGAACGAGGTTCGGGTGCGTACGTGAGAGTGTGATCTGCGGGCCGCGCTGTCCTCGTGCGACACCGACCACGTAGCACTTGATGCGCTCGCCGTGCTCGTAGGTCTCGCCCGGAACCTGCTCGGCGGGCGGCAGTAGACCTTCGGTGCCGTGCGCGTCGCTACCGATGCGAACGACGACCATGCCGCGCGAATTCGCGCGGGTGTCGCGCTGAATGACACCACCGACGATTTCACCCTCATGCGTGGCGTACTCGCCGAAGCTGCGCTCATGCTCGGCGTCACGCAGACGCTGGAGGATGACCTGACGCGCAGTGGTAGCCGCGATCCTGCCGAATCCCTCCGGGGTGTCGTCCCATTCCTCACCGATCATGCGTCCGTCGGAATCGGTGTCGTGTGCCATGACTCGCACCGATCCGGTCTTGATGTTGACGTCGATCCGAGCGTTCTGCTTGTGACCCTCGGTGTGCCGGTACGCCGTCAGCAGCGCGGTCTGGATCGTGGCGATCACCGTTTCGATCGGGACGCCCTTTTCTGCCTCGATCGCCCGCAACGCTGCAATGTCGATATTCACTTGTCGAACCCTTCTTCGTTTTCTACGTCTTCTTCGTCTTCTTCTGAACCGACCACGTGGGAATCATCGGTCTCGTCTATATCCGCGTTCACATCCGAAGGAACAGCGCGCCCTTCCAGGATGCCACCGGCCAACTCGAGTTCCTGCTCACCGGGCTTCGAAAACTCGACCTGGACAACAGCTTTCTGTACGTCGACGAGGGGAATCTCACGCACCGTGAAGCGGCCCCGACTGTTCAACACGACCGCAACCGAATCGTCACCGAGCAGCCCGATACGGCCGACAACCGTTTCATCAGCGAGGTCGATCCGAGCCTTGCGTCCGCGCGCCCGACGCCAATGGCGCCCCAACGTCAACGGACGATCAATTCCGGGTGAGGTGACTTCGAGTGTGTACGGCGTTTCGCCGACCTCCTCGAGGCTGTCGAACAGCTCGGACACGAGCCGACTGATGTCGGCCGCCGCATCGAGCTCGATCCCGGAATCGCTGTCAACCATGATGCGAACAGCACTGTGCTTGCCCGCTTGAGTGACTACAACGTCCTCGACGTCGTAACCCTGGGCCTGCACGAGTTCGGAGACCAGCTCGATAACCCTGTCCTTGGATGGCACCGGCATCTCGCGAACTCCTCGTTTCAGTTGTCGTCGACCCAGTCGACTCGGTGTAATTGACAAGCGGTGTGCTTGAAACTGCTGCGTCCAATGTGGCCTGCGGATGTGGCGTGCAGTATCGACCGTGTACCCAACTACGGGCATGACGAGACCACAATTGCCCACGTTCTCGGCCAAGCATCCAAGAGTACCGCCCATTCGGGGCCACTGCGACCACGCCATGACGACACTGCGACCAGGCTCACCGGTTGCACGTCACACTCGAACACGATCGCCGGATTCGAACGATTCGCGCCCTACCTGGCACCATGGACGAGTGCTGACGTCCTTATCCACCACCCCGCACTCCCGTCGGAGTGCGATGAAGATCGCAGGCGCGGCATCAATCGGCGCCGTCGCTGTCACCGCTACTGCCTGCAGTGACAACGGCACCGCAAAAACTGCCGCCGAAGTCGACCAACTGATCACGCAAGCCGCCCGCGCACGGGCTGACGCGAGCGCAGCATCCTCTGCAATCGCGTTGGCACCGGAACGAGTTTCCGCACTCACCACGATCAGCGCGGAGCGTAAGGCTCACGCAGACGCCTTGGACGCCGAAATTGCCCGGGCTGCCGGAACAACCCCGAGCGCTACCACCGCACCGTCTTCGTCGACTGTGGCGCCACCTCCTACCGGGGTCGACGCCCTGCGCACAACCTTGACGGAATCGGCACGCAGTGCCGGAGATCTCGCGCGCACCGTATCGGGTTACCGTGCCGGCTTGCTGGGTTCGGTCAGTGCCTCCTGTGCGACGCAAGTTGCGGTGTTGCTGCCATGAGCGTCATTCGTAGATCGAAAGCCGGCGACGACGCCGTGCTCGCAGCAATCGAATCCGAGAATGCCGCGATCTTCGCTTATGGCGTCGTCGCAGCATTTTCGAATCCGGCTCGCGTCAACGAGGTCGCCGTTCATACAGCCACTCACCGTGCTCGGCGTAACTCTCTGATTGCGATGGCAACCCAGGCCGGACTCACTCCCCCGATTGCCGCCGCTGCCTACGCGATTCCCTTCCCGGTCACCGATGCCGTTACCGCAGCTCAGTTGGCGGCGCAGATCGAAGCCGACACAGCGATCACCTATCGCGCATTCATCGAACAGGTTGATACCGACGAACTGCGGACATTCGGGATCGATGCGCTCACCGACGCTTCCATTCGCGGGGCCGGGTGGCGTTCAGCTTTGGGGACAACTCCGGTGACAACGGCATTTCCGGGAGTTCCGGCGTCGTAGCCCCTGTGCGCCTTTTCGGTAGTACTACCAAAAGGCGCACGGGCGGTTTACCGCCTCCTGGTCGGAACAAACCACGCCGCTACCAGCGCTATCAGCACAAAGCAGCCACCCACCCGCAGGGCAGGAGTGAGGGCCTCGCCGTACCCGAGCGGTGTCAGTGCGCCACCCGCCGCGAGGAAGACGGCTGTCAGTATCGCGATTCCCAGCGCGACGCCGATCTCGCGAAGCGTCGCGTTGGTCGAACTGGCCGTACCGTGATCGGGCGCGTCCATGTCCGCAAGGACCGCAGTCGCGTTCGGAGCGAAGGTCAGGCCCATGCCGACGCCGGCCATGAGAAGTGCCGGGACCATCGAACCGTAGGTCACGCCAGGCTCGATGAGCGCTGCCAACCAGAACAAGGCGCCGGCTTGCAGACTCAGACCGGCGAGCAGCAGAGAACGCAGTCCTAGCTTCGGCGCGAGCAGTCCGGCCAGCGGAGCGAAGATCATCGGTGCCGCCGTCCACGGGAGCGTCCGCAACCCTGCTTCGAACGGGCTGAAACCCATGGCGATTTGAAGGTACTGCGAGAGCAGGAACACAGCACCGAAGATGCCGATCGAGAAGGTCAACCCGATTACGTTCGCCATCGAGAAACTGCGCGAGCGGAACAAGCGCAACGGCATCACCGGATACCGGGTCTTCAACTCCCGGAGGACGAACAACGCCAGCGCAACCGCTGAACCCACCAGCGAGGCAACAACTCCGAACGAAGTCCACCCGTCGTCGTTGCCGTGAACGATGCCCCAGACTGCCAAGAACACACCCAGCCCGGCGAGGACAACTCCGGGCAGATCCAAAGGTTGTGTGCGCCCCGTCGATTCACGCAATGCATACATCGCGAGGGGAACAGCGACGATTGCCACCGGCACGTTGATCCAGAAGATCCCTTGCCACGAGAATCCGTCGACCACAGCGCCTCCCACCACCGGCCCCAGAGCGATACCGAGTCCCGACACACCGCCCCACACGCCGATCGCCATGGCGCGCTTGGCTTCCGGAACTGCAGCGACCAGCAGCGTCAGTGAGAGCGGCATGATTGCAGCAGCACCGACACCTTGAACGGCACGTGCTGCGATCAACAGGCCGGCCGATGTCGACAATGCAGACGCGATCGATGCTGCCGTGAACAAACCGATTCCGCCCACGAACATGCGTCGCCTCCCCCAGCGATCTCCGAGGGTCGTTGCCGACAACATCAGCGTCGCAAAGGCGAGCGTGTAAGCATTCATGAACCACTGCAACTGGCCGACGGATGCGTTCAGATCCTTCTCGATCACCGGCAATGCGCTGGTCATCACAAGATTGTCGAGAGTCGCCATGAACATCGGGAGCGAGGCCGCGAGGATCGCTATCGCGACCGGCACAGTTCGTCGGCCATGCGCCTCCGACCCGGGGGTTGCCCCAGCATCGGCATTCGCCAAAACAGTCATCGCATTTTCCTCGCCTTTAGGCATCGTTTGATTACTTAATTGACGCTAAGGTATCAACTGATAACCTGTCAATATGTCGAGCGAAGAATCCCAGCAGCCCAAACGCAGGATGAGCGCACCCGCGCGCCGGGCACTCGTCCTCGCCGCGGCCACTCGGGCCTTCGCTCACGGCGGGTATTCCGGCACCAGCACCGACGCCGTCGCCAAGGAAGCCGGAGTATCCCAGCCATACGTCGTTCGGATGTTCGGAACGAAAGCAGATCTGTTCGAGGCCGTGTTCTCACGCGCGCTCGGCGAGATCGTCCGCACGTTCACCGACAAGCTGGACACACTGCGCATAGAGCCGAGCGATCCGCAGTTCTGGGCAGAACTCGGCTCCTCTTACGGTGAGCTGGTCCTCGACCGCGATCTACTACTTGTCATGTTGCACGGATTCGCCACCAGCACAGACGATATCGCCGCCGCCTCGCGGTCTGCGATGTCGGAGATCTACACCTTGCTACGCAATCGCACCGGCTGCACTCCCGAGCAAGCTCGACTGTTCATCGCCAACGGCATGCTGATCAACAATCTGCTCGCAATGAAAGCGCCCGAAAACGTCGACGGGGATCCCGCCCTGGGAGAGCTGTGGACCAGCGTTTTCGGCGAATCTGCTGCGGCGGCACTCGCAGCCGCCGGGACGGCGCCTGAATCTGACGCAAATTCCTGACCGACCACTGGGAATTCCGCCACAATTGTGACTGCAGACACCATACAGTCGATCCGACACATCACGGGAAACCCTGACGAAAAGGACCGACGTTGGATCTCGCACAACGCATCGACGCACTCGAGCAGATCGAAGAGATCAAGAAGCTCAAGTACCGCTACTGGCGCGCCTGCGACGCCAAAGACCCGGTCGGGTTTCGCAACAGCTTCATCAGCCAGGGCGCATCCATCAACTACGGCGGACTCGGCGCGTTCGACGACGCCGGTCCGATGGCCGATATCTTCACTGCGGTTGCCCTGCGACAGGTTGAGGGCAGTTACGCGGTCCTCGATATGCACCACGGCCAGCATGCCGACATCGAATTGACCTCGGAGACAACCGCACTCGGACGATGGACTCTCAAGTTTCGTCAGATCGACACGGTCCGTCGAACCGAGAAGCTCATGACCGGCGAATACGACGACGCTTATGTGATCGAAGACGGGATCTGGAAGATGAGTCAGTGCCATTTCACGGAGACGTGGTCGATCACCACTCCCCTGCACCCCGAAGCCGTTATCGCCGAGGGCACGTTCGGCGGTAAGCGATGAACGCGCAGAAGGTCGCACTGGTCACCGGCGCGAGTCGGAGCGTCGGCAAGGGAATTGCTCTCGCCTTGGGCAGCGACGGATGGACCGTCTATGTGACTGCCCGCGGCGAGGTCGGCACCGGCGGCGCCTTGGACAAGACTGCCGCCGAAATCACCGAGCGCGGCGGGCACGGAATCGCTGTACAGGTCGATCACAGCGACGACCAGCAGATCGTGGACCTGTTCGCGCGTATCGCCGACGAGCAGTCCGGCCAACTGGACCTCCTGATCAACAACGTCTGGGCCAATCCCGCCGGATATGCAGGGTTCAGCGACCCGTTCTGGAAACGACCTGTCGCGGACTGGGATTCACTGATCGGAATCGGCCTTCGAGCCCACTACGTCGCCTCGGTGGAAGCAGCGAAGTTGATGGTTCCACGCGGTAGCGGTGTGATCGGCAATATCTCGTCCTTCGGCACCCGCGGATATCTGCACTCGGTTCTGTACGGCATGTCGAAAGCCGGACTCGACAAAATGGCTGCGGACATGGCAGTCGATTTGAAGGGCACCGGAGTCACCGCACTGTCCTTCTGGCTCGGTTTGATCCGCAACGAGCGGATGGAAGCCAGCGGAATGACGGACTTCGAGGGCTTCTCACTCGCCGAGGCGGAAACCCCGGAGTTCGTCGGGCAGGTCATCACCGCTCTCGCCAACGACCCCGAGGTCAACACGCGCAACGGCCACACCCTGATCACGGCGGAGACCGCACTCGACTACGGAATCACCGACGCCAACGGCAAGCAACCGGCTTCACATCGGAGCGCATTTGGCGGTGGACCGCTCTTCGGACCCGCCTAGATCCGACGCGGTAGCGGCGCCGTCAACATGCGGCGCCGCTACGCGCGCACTAGCAACATGCGGCGCCGCTACGCGCGCACCAGCAACATGCGGCGCCGCTACGCGCGCCTTGAGCGCGAGCCAGGCACAGCCGATCACCACGACGCCACCCGCGACAACAGTGGACGACAATGCCTCACCGAGGATCATTGCGGACCACGCGATAGTCAGCACCGGCTGAACCAATTGCGTCTGGCTGACCGTGGAAATCGGTCCGATGGCGAGGCCGCGGTACCAGGGGAAAAACCCGAGAAACATGCTGATTACACCCAGGTAGGCAAACGCGAGCCACGAGTTGGTATCAGCGTTCACGGGCGAATTCACTATCGATACGACGGTGAGCGTGATCGTGACGGGAAGTCCCAGAATCAGCGCCCAGGCGATTGTCTGCCACGATCCGATTTCTCGCGCCAGCAACGCGCCTTCCGAGTAGCCGAGTGCCGCACACAGCACCGCCCCGAAGAGCAGCAGGTCCGCAAGGTGGAATGAACCAAGTCCACCGTTTGCGAATGCGACGAACAGTGCAACCGACAATGCACCGGCCGCGCTGGCCGACCAGAATGACCTACTCGGACGCTCCTTCCCCCGGACGACGGCAAATACTGCTGTCGCGGCCGGCAGCAATCCGATCACCACGGCTGCATGGCTAGCCGGCGAAGTCTGCAAAGCGAAGGTCGTCAGCAAGGGGAACCCGAGAACCACTCCGGCGGTCACGAGTGCGATATGCGCCCACTGCCGAAGGCTGGGGATGGTGGTGCGGGTGGCGAACAGGACGGTGACGGCCAATCCGCCCGCGAGCACTGCACGCCCGGCGCCGATAAACAGCGGATCAAAATCGGCGACGGCAACCCGGGTCAACGGGACAGTGAACGAAAATGCCAGAACTCCCAGCAGTCCCCACCACAGACCGGCACGCGAATGTTCGTCCGGTAGCGGTGTGCTTCGGCGCGCGATAGCGCTACTCTCTATACTCATGTTCCACAGTAGCAGTCCCCAGCGAGTTGTCGACAGCCTGCGCACGCTGATCAGAGCGTCGACTGCCGGAGCGCAACTACCGTCCACGCGAACTCTCGCAACGACGCACGGCGTCGGACCTGTGACGGTACAGAGGGCAATCCGAGAACTCGTGGGCGAAGGATTGGTGGAAACGCGTCCGGGATCCGGAAACTTCGTCGCCCGCAAACGCGTTCCCCAGGTTTCGGATTTCTCTTGGCAGACAACCAGTCTCGGACCGAGCCGCAGCGACGCCAATCCCATCGGATCGAGCATGCTGGCGGTCACACCGGACACGATTCCGCTGCACAGCGGCTATCCCTCGGACGAACTGCTTCCGCTTCGGCAGGTTCGCGCCGCATTGTCACGGGCGGCGCGGAGCCCTCACGCGGCACGTCGGGCGCACGCCTCCGGACTGGGCGAACTCCGCGAGTGGTTTGCACATGAGCTGACCCGAGCGGGCGCTACTACTGTTCGCGGCTCCGACGTACTGATCACCCCGGGCGCGCAAAGCGCATTGGCTTCGACGTTTCGAGCACTTGCGGGCCCCGGAGATGCCATCGTGATGGAATCACCCACCTATTGGGGTGCCATTGCCGCAGCCAAACAGGCAGGGTTGATTGTCGTTCCCGTTCCCCGTGCATCAGGGGCTCCGGATCCGGGCGATCTTGCCGCCGCATTCGAAACATCCGGGGCACGTGTCTTCTATGCGCAGCCTCATTTCGCCAACCCGACCGGCACCTATTGGTCGGATGCCGAGAAGGAATCGATCATGAAGGTCGTGCGTGATCACGGCGTGTTCTTGATCGAGGACGATTGGGCACATGATTTCGGTATCGACGCCGACGTCACCCCCCTGGCATCCAACGACCCGGACGGTCACGTGATCTACATCCGCTCACTCACCAAGAGCGCCTCGCCCGCATTGCGCGTCGCGGCAGTTGTCGCCCGTGGTCCGGCACGGCGGCGAATCGAAACCGATCGCACTATCGACGATCTTTACGTCTCCGCGATTCTGCAAGCGGCAGCAGCGGACGTCCTCACGCAACCGGCGTGGATTTCACATCGGCGCACCGTTCGCGAATTACTCCGTGAACGCCGCGACCGGTTGATCAGCGAATTGGACACTCATGCACCAGAACTCACGCTCACGCACAAGCCTGCCGGCGGCCTCAACTTGTGGCTCCGCATGCCGGACGGTTCGGATTCCGAAGCCTTCGCCGCAAGCTGTCTTGCGCACGGCCTCTCCATCTCCCCTGGCGCCGAATGGTTTCCGGCCGAACCAACCGCCGCGTACATCCGATTGAACTTCGGCGGTTCGCATCCTGATCGCTTCGAGGAAGCTGCGCGCATCCTCGCGCAGGTGTTGAAAGCGTGACCAGGTTCGGCGCACCAACCGGTGCGCCGAACCCGAGCACGTCAGCTTTCGGTAAAGAACTGCACCCGATTGATCCGATGCCCCTTGGGCTCGAATCCGAACAGCGCAATGCCCGGTTCCCCGCACACGACGACGCTCACCGTGACGGTGCGGCCCGCAGCGAGGACCTTGCTCCGAGTCATGCCCGTCAGGAGATCGTTGACGTCAGCCGGGGACAGGTGCGTCCCGGCCGGAAGTTCAACGGGGATGGGTGGCGTCCGCCCGACAGCAGCAGCGTCGAGGAATCTCGTCGCGGCCTGCTTGCCTTTTGCTCCAACGCCGAGGATGCCCCGGGAGAAGCCGAGTGCTCCCCCGATCCCCTGATTGGACAGCAGTTGCGGGGTCAGCTTGGCCCCGGCCTTGAGACCGTCAAAACCTGCAGCGGCGAGCTGCCGCAACATCGTCGCCAATTCCCAATGGGCATAGAGGCTTCCGATGCGGAGCTCACCGGGTTCACCCACCACGTCGTAGCGCAGATGCATCGGAACATTCAGCACCACCCCGGTCGACATCTCGGTGGCGAGGCTCAGGTCACGCCACACCGTTTGTCCGGACACGATGTCGCGTTCGACGTAGAACGTGATGGTGTTCGGTGCGATAAAGGTGTCGTAGAAACTCTCGATCGCCGACGTTCCGTTGTGCGGGCGTGAGCCCACCGGATCGTTGATCTGGCCGTCACCGGCGAAGAGTGCCACCCACGTCGACCGATCGTGCGCGCCTACGGCTTTGGGAGATCCCTCCACCACCGCCATCAACTGGTCGCGGGTCACCGGGGCGGTCATGGGCGCATCTCGTAGGCGCCGTCGTAGGCCTTGACGTGCTGCCAGACGCGATCGAAACGCTCACCGTCGACGTGTGGCTTGCGCACCGAGGCCAACGCCCACGCCTGCTGCTCGGGCGTCGACGACGGCTTTCCGTGCAATGCAATCGCGTATCCGGAGAAGTCGCGAATCTGGAAGTCAAATATTTGATCGATGATGTCGGTATCCAATCCCGTAATTTCTGCTTGCTCGAGGATCAAATGACCATAGACGACCAATGAGAAGAGATGTCCGATATTGAGCATGAAATCGAGGTCTTGTCGCTGCTGCTCGTCCGGCGCTGCCGCGGTGAGCAACTCGGTCAATGCGATTGCCTGCTCGTAAAAACGTGCGACGTTCGGAATCTCGGAGTGCTTCTCGTAGACCGGCTTCCACTCGTGAAACCTGATCTTCGCGGCGCCGCGAGTCGGTCCCTGATTCCAGAAGAATTCGTCGTCGGCAGCGTCCAGCCGGGTACCGACCTCGGGGAACTCTGCCGGATTGAACAGGTAGTTCGGCAGGAATTTGAGGATCAGGCCGACATTGACGTGGACCGTTCCCTCGAGCTTGGGCAGGGTGCCGATCACCGCAGCGGCCTCGCGGAAGTACGTCGACTTCTCGTATCCCTTCGCCGCAATCACGTCGTGCAGAAGGCCGACCACGCGCTCACCCTCGGACGTGACCTTTGCCTTGGTCATGGGATTGAACAGCAGGTAGCGACGGTCGTCGAGACTTGCGCTCCGGAAGTAGTCGACGGCCCGGCCGCTGAACTGCTTCATCGCGATCAGCCGAGAGTAGGCGTCGACGAATGCCGCACGAACGTGAGCGAAATCGGTGACGGGATTGCCGTACAGAATTCGGTTCTGCGCGTGAGTGATCGCTTCGAAGAAGGCGTGTTCGGTGATGCCGATCGAACCGGTGCAGAGGTTGAACTTTCCGACGTTCACGGTGTTGAGCGCGGCTTCGAATGCTGCGACGCCGGTGTGAAGGATGTCCTCCTCCCGAACCGGGTAGTCCTCGAGACGGAATGTGCTGACGTACATCTGACCGCGCAGGATGTTGTCCACCAAGTGGTAGTTCGGGTGCGCGCTGTCTGCGACGAAGAATACGTACCCTTCAGGTCCGTCGACGTCGGTACGACGCCCGAAGACCGACACCATGCCGGCGATGTTGCCGTTTCCGATGTAGTACTTCTCGCCGCTCGCGCGGAAGGCCGAATCACCCGCTGCATCATCCGGGGAGGGAGTGAGCAGCATGTCCGTCGAGTACACGTCTGCGCCGTGTTCGCGTTCGGAGAGTCCGAATGCCATGACCCCGCCGTCGGCAAGTTCCTGCGCGGCACGCTTCTTGGCGGCCACATTGTCGCTCATCCAGATCGGGCCGAGACCGAGGATGGTGACCTGCCAGGCGTACCAGTACGCAAGTCCGTAGAACCCGAAGATCTCACTGAGCGCAGCGTTGCGGGCACCGTCCCAGCGCCTGTTCTCGTCGCCGTCGGCGAAAGCTGACGGTGTCTGGAACATCGCGAACAGCTTCTCCTTCTTGACGAAGTCGAGGAAGTCGGAAACCCAGACGGCGTCGAGATCGTCTTGGAGCAGTTGCTTCTTGCCGCGATTCTCGAACCACTCGATGGTGGCTTTCAGCAGTCGCCGGGTTTCCGGATCGAACTGCGCGAAGTCTGCGGTGTGGGGGTTGAACAGCAATCCGTCAGTGTCAGACACGTCATACCTTTCGTCGATTCCGCCAACCTACCAGCCGGTAACTTAGCGTGCCGAGTTCACGTGACGCCAGCACCACTTCGCGACGGCAACAAGTCCGTCGGATTCCACACCGCCGGCCGCGCGCGAGTGATCGGGTAGCACGCCAACCCGAGAAGCAAGGCGGACATATGCCCTACCGCCGTGAAATTGGTAGCAAAAATCAATGGCACAGCATAGAAAATCAACGCCCCGGCCAGATAGACGTAGCGCCAAGGCTTTGCGATCAGATAGACGAGTACACCGATGATTCCCGCCAGCCCGTAGCTGACTCCGACATCGAGTGTATTGACTGCCGACGGGTCCACGTAGCCGTGCCGAATGCCTTCGTAGAGAACACCTTCACTGAGGTACGTGGCTCCGACATGGGCCACCACGACAACAACCAACCAGCGCCAGGTACCGAGCCACCGCTCCGCCGTTGCATGAAAAATGGTGAACAACACGAGGTAACCCAGCCAGCCGCCACCTTCGAGCCAGAATGCGCTCGAGAACAAGACTCGGATCGGATCCTCGGCGAGGTGGTGCAGATTGGTCGACCGCCGACCGAGGAAATGTTCTTGGACATTTTCGGGAAGACGTCGTAGGAACAGCGTCGTGAACAGCAAAGCCAGCAACCAGATATACGTTCCGGGCGCACTGCGAACCCATGCCCACACCGACTTTGCCGTCTGCCGCAGTCTCACCGTTTCGAGTGTGCGCTCACACGTTCACTAGTGCAATAACGTTCACTCGTTCACGAGCGCAATGGCAAACCCGTCCCAGCCCTTGGAGCCGACGGTCTGAATGGCGGTGCCGTCGAGTTTCGGCTCAGCAGCGATCATCTCGAGCACAGCGCGGCTGGCTTGAACTCGCTCGTCGTCGATGTCGGGATTGGAGACGTGTCCCCCACGCACGACGTTGTCGACGACGATGACGGTGCCTGGGTGCGAGAGCGCAAGGGCCCATCGCACGTACTCACAGTTGTTTTCCTTGTCCGCGTCGATGAACACCAGGTCGAAGGGACAGAGTTCCTCTTTGACGATGCTCGGAAGGGTATCGAGCGCCGCTCCGACTCGAATGTCGACGCGATCGGCCAAACCTGCTCGTTCGATGTTCGCGCGCGCGACATCGGCATGGGCCGGTTCGAACTCGAGGGTGATGACGCGTCCCGACGGTCCGACCGCGCGTGCCAGCCAGATGGTGCTGTATCCACCCAGCGTGCCGATCTCGAGGACGTTGCGCGCCAAGCACATTCGAGCCAACAAATGCAGGAGCTTGCCCTGATTCGGGGCCACGTCGATAGGCGGCAGACCGCCTTCGGCATTGGCGGCGAGTGCCGCATCCAAAGCGGGGTCTTCACCTACCAACGTGGACACGAGATAGCCGTCGACTTCTGCCCAATCCGGTTCGCGGTCCATGGATACAGATTGTGGCAGAAAAACAGAGCAGCCGCAGATACCTCGAAAGGTATCTGCGGCTGCCACGGTCGAGCGGAGCGAGGGGAAATCTGGAACCGGGCTCGAGCGGGGTCAGTTTGTCGAATCAGCCACGCACGGCGCTGATGATTTCATCGAGCGCCGACGCTGCATCGATCTCGCGGCTCTCGCCGGTGAAACGGTCGCGGATCTCGACCTTGCCGTCGGCCCAACCGCGGCCGACAACAACGACGGTGGGAATACCCAGCAGTTCCGAGTCCTTGAACTTCACTCCGGGCGAAGCCTTACGGTCGTCGAGGATGACCTCGAGGCCCGCGCGATCAAGCTGCGCCGCCAAGCCTTCGGCACCTTCGCGAGCGGTTTCGTCCTTGTTCGCGATCACCAGGTGCACGTCGGCCGGCGATACCTCGGCCGGCCAGCGCAGGCCCTTCTCGTCGTGATGCTGCTCGGCGATGACGGCCACGAGGCGCGAGATACCAACGCCGTAGGAACCCATCGTCGGGCGAACCGGCTTGCCGTTCTCGGCGAGGACGTCGACGGTGAACACGTCGGTGTACTTGCGGCCGAGCTGGAAGACGTGACCGATCTCGATTCCGCGGGCGGAGACCAGCGCGCCGGCGCCGTCGGGAGAGGCATCTCCGTCACGGACCTCAGCGGCTTCGATGGTTCCGTCGGGCGTGAAGTCACGGCCGACGACCAAGTCGACAACATGCTTGCCGTCTTCGTCGGCACCGGTGATCCAGCTCGTACCCTCGACAACCCGCGGGTCCACGAGATAGCGAATGCCGTTGGCCTGCAGGGCCTTCGGCCCGATGTATCCCTTGGCCAGGAATGGGTTGTTCTTGAAGTCGGTTTCGGTGATCATGACGAACTCAGCGGGCTCGAGCGAAGCCTCGAGGCGCTTCTCGTCGACCTCGCGGTCGCCGGGGATGCCGATACCGAGCAGTTCCCACTCGCCGCCGGGCAGACGGGTCTTGACCATGATGTTCTTGAGTGTGTCCGCAGCGGTGACGGTACGGCCGAGATCTGCGCCGTTGGCCCAGTCGACGAGGGTGTCGATGGTGGGCGTGTTCGCGGTGTCGTAGACCTTGGCCTCGGGCAGACCGTCGATCGGAAGCGCGTCGGGAACAACCGTCTTCACGGCCTCCACGTTTGCGGCGTAACCGGACTCGAGGCAGCGCACGTAGGTGTCTTCGCCGATCTCGCTCTCGGCGAGGAACTCCTCCGACGCACTGCCGCCCATCGCGCCGGACGTCGCGGAGACGATGACGTACTTGACGCTCAAGCGCGTGAAGATCTTCTCGTACGCGTCACGGTGTGCCTGGTACGACGCGGTCAGTCCCTCGTCGGTGAGGTCGAAAGAGTAGGAGTCCTTCATCAGGAATTCACGTCCACGCAGAATGCCGGCGCGCGGACGCTCTTCGTCGCGGTACTTGGTCTGCACCTGGTACAGGGTGACCGGGAAGTCCTTGTACGAGTTGTACTCACCCTTGACCGTCAGAGCAAAAAGCTCCTCGTGAGTCGGGCCGAGCATGTAGTCGTTGCCCCTACGGTCCTTGAGACGGAACAGGTTGGGGCCGTACTCGGTCCACCGGTTGGAGGCCTCGTAAGGCTCGCGCGGCAGCAGAGCGGGCAACAGGATTTCCTGTCCCCCAATGGCATTCATCTCTTCACGGACAACGCGTTCTACCTCGCGCAGCACCCGCAGACCCAGAGGCAACCACGAGTAGACGCCGGGGGCGATACGACGCACGTAGCCGGCACGGACCAGCAGTTTGTGGCTGGCAACTTCGGCGTCCGAGGGGTCGTCACGCAGGGTACGCAGGAACAGGTGGGACAGACGGGTAATCACGAGGTCCAAGGATAGTCGGCGCACTCGGTTATCCGGGCGTCGGTACGGTATCGGAGTGCTTGTATTGCTGCCTCCCTCAGAAACCAAGTCCGACGGCGGCAAGGATGCGCCCCTGGATCTGGCCGAACTGTCGATGCCCCAGTTGACCGAAACCCGCGAATTGCTGGTGCAGACGCTGGTCGATCTGGCGGCTGATGTCGACGCGTCGTGCGCAGCGTTGGGCCTCGGACCGACTCAGGCCGACGAGGTAGAACGCAACGCGAAACTCTGGGTCTCGGCAACTCGGCCCGCTTTGCAGCGGTACACCGGCGTGCTCTTCGACGCCCTCGACGCGAAGTCGTTCACTCGCGCCCAGAAAGCCAAAGCTCTCGAACGAATCGCGATCGGTTCCGCATTGTTCGGCGCAGTTCGCGCCGGTGATTTGATTCCGGCATATCGACTCTCCGGCGGATCCAAGCTGCCCGGACTGGGAACGCTGCGTTCACTGTGGAAGCCGGAACTACCGAAGGCCCTGGCGGCCGAAGCCGACGGCCTGGTCGTCGACCTGAGGTCAGGCACCTATCAGGACCTCGGACCGATCCCCGACGCCGTGATCGCGACGGTTCTCACCGAAAAGCCGGACGGCACTCGTACCGTCGTGAGCCACTTCAACAAGCATCACAAAGGACTGCTCGCGCGGGCTTTGGTGATATCGCGTGCCGAACCGACCGACGTCAAGGGCGTCGCAAAGGTGGCGTCGAAAGCTGGTTTGCGGGTGGAAATCGCGTCGGAACGCGAGTTGATCATTTTGACGGAATGATCAACCCTGGTCGATGTACGACTCGAGTTGGTCGCGCTCACTCTGCAATTCGTCGATCCGACTCTTCACGACGTCGCCGATGCTGACGATGCCGAGCAAGCTTCCGTTCTCGATGACCGGCACGTGACGGATACGACGCTCGGTCATGATCGCCGCGATGCTGTCCACCGAATCGGCAGGCACGCAGGTGAACATGAGCGCGGTCATCACATCGGATACTTCGGTGGACAGCAGTTCCGGGCCACGCTCGTGGAGGCGTCGCACAACGTCGCGCTCGGAGATGATTCCGACTACCGCGTCGTTGTCCAGGACGACCATGGCACCGATGTTGTGGCGGGCGAGGTCGCACAGTAGCGCGTTCACCGTGGCATGGGCGTCGATCGTGACAATGCTGTTGCCCTTGTTGCGCAAGATATCCGCAATCCGCATCGTGGCACTCCGATCATGTAGAGAATCTCGGCTCCCCTTGCAACGATCGTAGCCAGTAAAGACTCTCAAAAATAGGGCCTGATCAGTCGATACCCTGAGCAACCTTCTCGGCAGCCTGCGCCTGCGCAACGTCAGCGGGTGTGAACTTGATGAACAGGGCGGAGATTGCGGCAAGCGCCGCGAAGATCGCGCACCCGAACAGAGCGAATACGTATCCCTCGCTCAAGGCCGACAACTGTGCCTCGTTCATGTCTGCGGCAACACCGCTGACACCGCCGAGCGAGAGGGTGCGAGACGTCGCCATTGCTCCCACGATGGCCAGGCCGACCGGGCCGAAAAGTACCTGCGCAACCTGGGCAATAGCGGTGAGAGGGCCGATGTCCTGCGAGCCGACTCCCGCGATCGCGCACAGCGGCAGCGGCACGACTGCCAGTCCGACGCCGAAGCCGATACCGACAACAAGCACAAACAGATTGCCCATGTACGTGGTGGATTGGTCGAGCGTCGAACCGTAGAGAAGTCCGAGGAACGTCATTACCGCACCGGTGACGATCAACCAGCGAGCCTGCACCCGAACCACTAGTTTGGACGCGACAAATGCTGCGGCGCCCAACCCGAAGGCGAACGGAACAAAGGCCAGACCCGCGTGGAGCGGGCTGTAACCGAGAATGTCCTGGACAAAGAGTGCAACGAACGGGGCCAGCGAGAACATCACCGCACCCATCAATGCGAGCGAAATGAACGTGAAGACGCGATTCTTGTTCTTGAACAGACTGAACGGCAGTAGTGGATTCTCGGCACGGCGCTCAACCATCAGGAAGATGACGAACAATGCGACGCCGCCGATGAGCGCACCCAGCACTGGCGCGCTGGTCCAGCCCATTTCGGGTCCCTCGGTAAATCCGAAGACAATTCCGGTACAGCCGAGCGTCGCGAGGATCGCTCCCGGTACATCCAACGCCAGCCGCTCCGCCCCGGTTTCCACCAAGGCACCGAACGCGAGCGCGATGATCAACAGGCCGATCGGCACGTTGATCAGGAAGATCCATCTCCACGACACCTCGGTGAGTGCGCCGCCGATGATCAGGCCCGTCACGGATCCGATGCCCGTCATCGCGGCAAAGATGGCGATCGCCTGATTCCTGACGGGTCCCGGCGCAAACGTGGTTGCCACCAGAGCCAATGCCGTCGGCGACGCGATTGCAGCACCGACACCTTGGAGGGATCTCGCCGCGATCAGCATCGCTTCGTTGGTGGCCAGACCGCACGCCAGGGATGCAAGCGTGAACAGGATGACACCGCTGAGAAAGACTTTCTTACGCCCGAAAGTGTCGCCGAGCCGACCACCCAACAGCATCAAACCGCCGAAGGTGAGCGCGTACGAGGTGATGACCCAGTTGCGTCCGGAATCACTGAGGTCGAGATCCTCCTGGATCCGAGCGAGTGCCAGTGAAGCGACGGTGCCGTCGAGCACCATCATCAACTGCATACCGCTCAAGACGATGATGGCCAGACCGAACGCCCGGGTGGTCACGGGGTATTTCACAGCAAGGTTTTCGGACCCACCGGCATTTTCGGATCTCAGGGAATCAGACACAGGGCTCCACGTTACCCAGGGCTTCGGGAAAAGCTCGTCACCGGTCCGATGACCACGATGGCCACCAGCCTGATCTCGTCGCCCTTGGCCAGCACTGCGAGGGTTGCGAGACCACCCGGTGATCCCCGGCACAACCGTAAAGAACCTCCATAGATTGCCCAAAATGGACCAAAATGCAGTAGCTTAGGCTTGCCTCTGCTAGCTTAGGCTAACTTACTCGAGCATGTGTTCGACGGATCGTGCTGTGACTGCGATTGTCGCCAGAAGGAAAGAAGAAAGATGCGAGCGTTGAGCAGGGCTGCTTTCGCGACTATGGCCGTCGCCGTGGCATTGACGACATCGGTGAGCGTCGCCATCGCGGCCCCTGGAACCTCAGGTGACGCCCCGGCCGCCCCCGCTATCTCGGGCACTCCGGATACGACGGTCTCGAAGACCACCGGGCTGAAGGTCAGCGGTGAAACCATCACCGTCTCGGGTACCGGATTCTCCGGCAGCGAGCCCGGCATCTATGTCGGCCTCGTTCAGGACGACAAATTCTCGGCCACGGACGCCAGCGCCTGGATGACGACCGCGTTCATCCGCCCCTCCCAGATCACCGGCGGCGAGTGGTCGACACCGGTTGAGGTCAAGGCCATTGCGGGCACCTCGGACTGCACCAAGAATTCCTGCTCGATCTACACCGTCGCGGCACACGGCTCGAGTGACCGCAGCCAGGACACCCAGACGCCGGTGACCTTCGCAGCTGCACCGACAACAACCACCACCACGAAGCCGCCGACGACAACAAAGCCTCCCACCACGACCACCAAGCCGCCGACCACCACCGAAGATCCCGAACCGACGATCGACGTTCCGGTCATCACCACCACGACAAAGCCGACGACGCCGACCCGCGGGCCGAGCGTGAGTGCGGACCGAACCAGCGGACTGAACGCGGCGGGCGACACGATCAGCATCAGCGGCAGCGGATTCTCGACCTCGGGAACGGGCATCTACATCGGAGTGGCGCAATCGAACCGGTACTCGTCCACCGATGCCTCGGTCTTCCAGGACGCGAAGTTCATCAAGCCCACCGATATGCCCGGCGGTTCCTGGTCGACGTCACTCAACGTGTCGTCCATTTTCACCGGTAGCGACTGCCAGGCCAACGCCTGCGCCATTTACACCCTCGCAGCACACGGTTCGAGCGACCGTAGCCAGGACACTTCCACCCCCATCAGTTTCGTCGGCACCCCGGCGCCCGGTGCAACCACCGGACCAGGAACCGGCACAGGTGCCGGGACTGGCACCGGGACTGGTGCCGGAGCGATAACGACCAATAGCGCCCTGTCGGTGACACTTTCGAAGTCCACTGACATCACGCCTGCTGGTGAAACTGTCACTATTTCCGGTTCCGGGTTCTCCGGCGCATCGCCCGGCCTCTATGTCGGAATGGTCCAGGACAACGTCTTCAGCGCCACCGATGCCTCGGTCTGGATGACAACAGCCTTCCTCAAGCCTGAGGCAATCTCGGGCGGCAACTGGTCCACCACCATGGAACTTGCAGCCGTCCAGGGCAACTACGACTGCATCAAGAACACGTGCTCGATCTATACCGTCGCCGCTCACGGCTCGAGTGACCGCAGCCAGGACAGCCGCACCCCGGTGGGCTTCGTCGGCGGCGTCGCACCGGGCACCGTCACGGCGCCTCCGGCCAATAACGGTGCCGCCAACAGCGACGCCGCAAAGACTGGGGCCGTGACCCTGTCCAAGTCGAGCGGCATCAAGATCGAGGGCGAAGAGATCACCATCTCGGGCACCGGATTCTCCGGTGCGCAGCCGGGCATCTACGTCGGCCTCATCCAGGACGACAAGTACTCCACCACCGACGCCGGCGCCTGGATGACCACGGCTTTCATCCTTCCCAGCAAGATCAAGGACGGCGCGTGGTCCACCACCATGAAAATTATGGCCGTCAAGGGCGACTCCGACTGCACCAAGAACACGTGCTCGATCTACACCGTTGCCGCCCATGGCTCGAGCGACCGCAGCCAGGACACCAAGACTCCGGTCACCTTTGGCGACAGCCCCGGTGAATCGTCGGAGACTGCGGCATTGGCTGCCTCCAACGGCGGTTCGGGTGATTCGAATGCAGCGATTCGCAACCTCTCGGACTCATTCACCGAAGGCTTTGGCTGGATCGCACCACTCGTGGTCGGCGGCCTCATCGGAGCAGGAAGTGCGATAGCAACGACCTTCGCGCTCCGCCGACGGACCTAGAACCAGCGTTCTCACCGGTCGGATGTCTCGCCGCGAGGCATCCGACCAGCAAAACCGATTGCATGACGTGACAACGGATTCCCTGAATCGGGGCCGGCGGTCAGCGCCGCCCACATGTGCAGGCGCGACACGAATTCCGTTGTCCCACAAGGTGGATCACAACTAGACAACCGTTCACTAATTAGGCTAGCTTTACCTAACTTAGTTCGAATCAGGACGCCGAAAAGGGCGACTCACACAAGAGAGCAGGACCATGCGCGTATCCAGCAAGGTAGCGATCATCACCGCAGCCACCGCAATCGCCGCGACAATGTCGATGGGCGTCGCCGGAGCACAGAGCACGCCGTTCGGCGGACTCAACACCGGCTCGCTGGGCAGCCTCGGCGGCAGCGAACCTGAAGAGCCCGCAGACCCCACACCGGCGGTCACCCTGTCGAAGGCAACCGACCTCACTGCTGCCGGCGAGACCATCACAGTCTCGGGCACCGGATTCTCCGGCGCCGGATCCGGCCTTTACGTCGGACTCATCCAGGACAACAAGTACTCCGCCACCGACTCCACCGCCTGGATGACCACCGCGTGGCTCAAGACCGGCGACATCGTCGACGGCAAGTGGACCGCCACCGTCGATGCAGTCGCCGTCAAGGGCGCGTCGGACTGCCTCGCCAACACCTGCTCGATCTACACCGTCGCCGCCCACGGCTCGGCTGACCGCACCCAGGACACCAAGACCCCGGTCACCTTCAAGGCACCCGTGGTTGTTCCGACAGTCACCGTTTCGAACGCCACCGGCATCGCTGCTGCCGGCGAAACCGTCACCGTCTCCGGCACCGGATTCTCCGGCGCCGGTGCGGGCATCTACGTCGGACTGGTCCAGGACAACAAGTACTCCCTCACCGACGCCGGCGCCTGGATGACCACCACCTGGATCAAGGCCGCCAACATCGTCGACGGCAAGTGGAGCACCACCGTCGATGCAGTCGCCGTCAAGGGCGCGTCGGACTGCCTCGCCAACACCTGCTCGATCTACACCGTCGCCGCCCACGGCTCACCTGACCGCACCCAGGACACCAAGACCCCCGTCGCCTTCACAGCGCCGACTCCCCTCGTCGCAGCTGCTCTCATCGGTGCCGCGCGCTAGCCCGACACCACCTTCACAAAAGGTCTGGCCTTCACTCGTGCCGAGTGAAGGCCAGACCTTTTGTCGTGCAACGTATTACTGGACGAGCGAGAAGCCCGCGGTCGGTCCGATCACCACAATCGCCGGAGGCTTGATCTCCTCGTCCTTGACTCGCTGAGCGACAGTCGCCAAGTCGGCCCGGACCTCACGCTGCGTGCGCAACGTGCCTTCCTGGATCACGATCACCGGAGTGCTCGCGGGGCGCCCACCCTCGATCAGAGCTGCGGCAAACAATTCGATGCGCTCGACTGCCATCAGCAGAACGATTGTGCCCCGCAACTTCGCCAGAGCCGACCAGTCGACCAACGAATCCGGGTGGTCCGGAGCAACGTGACCGCTGACAACCACGAACTCGTGGGTGACGCCGCGATGTGTGACCGGAATACCGGCCGCCGACGGTACCGAAATCGCGCTCGTGATTCCCGGAACGACTGTCACCGGGACACCTGCTGCGGCACAGGCTTCGAGCTCTTCGTAGCCACGGCCGAACACGTACGGATCGCCACCCTTGAGCCGGACGACAAACTTTCCGGCTTTGGCATTGTCGATCAGCGCAGCGTTGATGGCTTCCTGAGCCATGGCCCGACCGTACGGAATCTTCGCGGCATCGATCACCTCGACGTCGGGGCCGAGTTCTGCCAGCAATTCCGGCGGTGCCAGGCGGTCGGCGACGACGACATCGGCACGCGCCAACAGTCGTCTGCCACGCACCGTGATCAGGTCCGGATCACCGGGGCCGCCGCCGACGAGTGCCACACCGGGCGCAGCCGGTTCGGCGGTGTCCGCGAGAAGACCCGATTGCAGCCCTTCGACCACAGCGGTGCGAACAGCTGCCGAACGACGGTGATCGCCGCCGGCAAGGATGCCGATGCTCATGCCGTCGTACTCGGCGCTGGCAGGCGTGACAGCCGTACCGTGCTTCGCGTTGTCCGCGCGCACACAGAAGACTCGACGACGCTCTGCCTCGGCGACGATCGCCGCGTTGGTCTCCGGTTCATCCGTCGACGCAATCGCGTACCAGGCACCCTCGAGGTCACCATCCTGGTACGGACGCTCGTCGACCGTGATCTGGCCGGCCGTCGCCATACCCTCGATTGCCGGTGTGACCGCACGGCTGATGACGTGCACGCGGGCGCCCGAGCTGATCAGCAAGCCGAGTCGGCGCTGGGCGACCGTCCCGCCGCCGAACACGACAACGCGTCGATCGGTCAGGTTGAGTCCGACCAGGTAGTTGGTCTCGTCTGCGGTGGGCTCGCTCACTCGCACTCCATTCATTTCTGGATCGTTGTACACGCTGGTAGAACTTTACGGGCAGCAGCCACGGTCACCGTATTGGTGGATGTCTTGCCGACGACCAACGGTCCGTGATCGGCAGCGAGGATCGCGGCGGCTTCCGCCACACTCGCCACACCCACCGCATTCTCGACTCGTCGCGACGGCGACGGAACATTCACCGCGACCAGACTTTCCGATTCGAATGCGACCACCGGTACCGCCAGCTGGTCAGCTGCCGTAGTGAGCGCCGACGAAGACGCCTTTGCAGTAATGGTGGCCAGAGCCGCAATCATCTCGCCCGCTGTCACCGCTCGCACTGCGTCGACAATGTCAGTGGCGGTGGCCGCAGTGGTAAATCCGACGCCGACGTACACCTCACCCACGGGCTGCGTCGACAAACCGTGCGATCGATGTCGGCTGACCCGCCGGATGTGTATGCAGATAGGAGGCATGCACACCGCCGCGAACAAAGCCCTCACGCTTGGTTCCGCCGTCCCAGGGCCGCCAACCCCAGGCACCTACGTGCCCGTCCGCCGATTCCGAAACCAGCGACGTTCGATGGAACTCGTGCCCGGCAACCCTGGATCCCGCTTCGAATAGGCTCGAATCCCCCAGTGCCACAGCTTCTCGGTATCCGAGAGTCAGTTTCTTGCCGAACTGCGCGTCGACGCCGATCACACCGGCCATCTCGTGTCCGTCGAGACTGCGCGCGAGGTAAAGGAGGCCGGCGCACTCGGCGTGAATCGGGGCACCGCCACCGGCGAGGTCTCGAACCTGCTGCAGCAAAACGGTATTGGATGCCAGATCAACGGCATGTTCTTCGGGAAATCCGCCGGGTAGAACCAATGCCGCCGCGCCGGAGGGCAATTCGTCCTCGAGAGGATCGAAGACCTGCACGTCGGCGCCCGCCGCGACGAGCAGTTCCCGATGCTCGGCATATCCGAAGGTGAAGGCCGGCCCGCCGGCCATCGCAACCACAGGCCTCGAAGCGCGATGGTCCCCCACTTCCACGGCAGGGTCCCAGGAGGCTTCGCTGACCGTCGAGGTAGCCAAAGTACGCACGGCATCAAGATCGACGTGCGTTGCAATCAACTCCGACATCGCATCGACTGCCGCGACCGCTGCCGCTCCGTGTTCGGCCGCCGGAATCAATCCGAGGTGGCGGGACGGTACTTCCAACTCCGCCAGGCGCGGAACAACACCGAGAACCGGGATCCCGACCTTGTCGCACGCGTGTCGCAACACCTGCTCATGACGGGCACTGCCGACGCGGTTGAGAATCACTCCCCCGATGCGCACACTCGCGTCGTAGGTCGCGAAGCCGTGCAGCACCGCAGCGAGGCTTTGACTGTGGCCGCGGGCGTCGATCACGAGGACAACCGGTGCGCCGAGAATCGAGGCAACCTGCGCCGTCGATCCCTCGGCCGACGCCTGCGCGTTGGCTTCGTCGATCTTGCCGTCGAACAGACCCATGACACCTTCGACGACTGCGATGTCGCAACCGGCGGTGCCGTGGTTGTAGAGCGGCCCGACGCGATCCGTCCCCACCAGCACGGTGTCGAGATTACGTCCCGGACGCCCCGCGGCCAGTCCGTGATAGCCGGGGTCGATGTAGTCTGGCCCCACTTTGAACGGCGCGACGCTGCTACCCGAACTGCGAAGAGCACCGATCAATCCCGTTGCCACCGTGGTCTTTCCGCTCCCTGACGCGGGGGCGGCAATCACGACGGCGGGAGTAGAAGAGCTCACCATTCGATGCCCCGCTGGCCTTTCCGGCCCGCGTCCATGGGGTGCTTGATCTTGGTCATCTCGGTGACAAGATCGGCCGCTTCGATCAAGGCCTGCGGAGCGTCACGTCCGGTGATGACAACGTGCTGATTACCCGGTCGGTCACGCAGAGTCTGCACAACCTCGTCGACGTCGACCCATCCCCATTTGAGAGGGTAGGTGAACTCGTCGAGTACGTAGAAGCGATGTTCCTCGTTGGCAAGGCGACGGGCGATCTCCTTCCACCCCTCGGCAGCAGCGGTGGCGTGATCTTCTTCGCTACCCGCCTTTCGGGTCCAGGACCAGCCTTCGCCCATCTTGTGCCACTGCACCGGACCGCCGACGCCGGTCTCGTCGTGCAGGTTTCCGAGCGCACGGAACGCAGCTTCCTCGCCGACCTTCCACTTCGCGCTCTTCACGAACTGGAAGACGCCGATGTCGAAACCTTGGTTCCAGGCGCGCAGCGCCATACCGAACGCTGCGGTGGACTTGCCTTTGCCCGGTCCGGTGTGGACTGCCAGCACCGGCGCGTTACGACGCTGACGTGTAGTCAAGCCGTCGTCGGGAACTGATTCGGGAACGCCCTTGGGCATGGTGATCTCCTGGGGGGAAACGTTAGGCGGCGGCGCGGACGACGCCCGCGACCTGCTGCGCTGACAATTCGGCAAGGCGGACGCATCCGCCGCGTAGTTCTCGGGCCAGTTCGGCGGCCAATCCCAAACGGACAAGCCCGGTTTCGCAATCCACGACGATGGACGCCACCGAGGCATCGGCCAACAGATGCGCAGCAACTCTGGCACGGTGCAGTGCGTCCTTGCCGCCGGTAGCGCGGCCGTCGGTGAGTGCGACTACCAGTGCGCGGCGCTGCGGATCCCGAAGCCGTTCACGCAGAACAACTTCCCGGGCCCGCAGGAACCCTTCTGCCAGTGGCGATTTACCGCCCGTGCGCATGGATTGCAGCCGACGAACAGCGATATCCACCGAGGACGTCGGCGGCAGAACGATTTCTGCCTCGCGCCCGCGCACCGTAATCACGGCAACCTTGTCGCGGCGCTGGTACGCGTCACGAAGAAGGGAAACCACCGCCCCCGTGACAGCAGACAGGCGATCACGCGCCGCCATCGAACCCGATGCGTCGACAACAAAGACGATCAGATTGCCTTCTCGCCCTTCACGAATCGCGCCCCGCAGATCCGTCGGCGCCAGCCGAAGCCGTCCCGTAGTGCGGCCGCGAGCAACCTGGGATCCCGCAGCCGCAAAGACCGTGCTTGTCAGGTGCAGTCCGTGGCCGCGATCGGAAGTGGACCGCACGACGCGTCCACGCGAAGACTCGGACCGCGAACGGCGTCCGGGCGCACCTTCGCCCACACCGGGAACTTCGAGGAGTTTGGTGGCAAATTGGCTGCTCGGTGGAGCAGACGGTCGGTCGGCGGCGCGCACTCCCCCGCCCGGACCGTCAGGATCCTCCGGACCGTCATCGTCAGGTCCGTCATCGGGGCCAGAATCATTCGGGCCACCGTCTTCAGGGCTACCATCTTCGGGGTTTTCGGGAGACTCAGGCTCACCAGCGCGCGCATCGTCGTCTGCCTGCTGCTGCGCATCTTGGTCGGCCTGCCTCAGCGCGTCGTCCAACTGCTGCTGATCGAGGCCCGGCTCATCGAACGGGTCGCGTCGACGACGGTGTGGCAGAGTCAATTCCGCGGCAATCTGCACGTCTTCTTCGGTCACCTCGGTGTCCCCGCGCCACGCGGCATGGGCAGTAGCGGTGCGAGCGAGAACCAGATCGGCACGCATACCGTCGACGTCGAAAGATGCGCAGAGTGACGCAATTCTGCGTAGCTCACGGTTACTCAACTCCACGGAATCCAATTGCCCACGTGCCGCAAGAATTTCGGCCGCCAGTTCCTGATCGGCCGGCGCGTAGCGGGCCGCAAAAGCCTGCGGGTCGCGTTCGTAGTCGAGGCGGCGACGCACAACGTCCATGCGCACATCGACATCCCGAGAAGCTGCCACATCCACTGCGAGACCGAAACGATCCAACAACTGTGGACGCAGTTCTCCCTCTTCGGGATTCATGGTTCCCACGAGAACGAACTTCGCTGCATGCGAGTGCGAGATTCCGTCACGTTCGATGTGCACCCGGCCCATTGCCGCAGCGTCGAGGAGAACATCCACCAGATGATCGTGGAGCAAGTTCACTTCGTCGACGTACAGAACACCCTGATGGGCTGCGGCCAGCAACCCGGGCTGGAAAGCTCGTTCACCGTCGCGAAGAACCTTCTCGAGGTCGATCGAGCCGATCACCCGATCTTCCGTCGCACCGACGGGAAGTTCCACCAGCCGCGCGGGACGGCTGACACCGGCATCGTCGACCGCCGGCAGCAGCGCCGTCAAAGCGCGCACCACCGTGGACTTGGCCGTACCTTTTTCGCCGCGAACCAGCACCCCGCCGATTCCCGGGTGCACCGCACACAGGATCAACGCCAGCCTCAATTGGTCCTGGCCTACAACGGCGCTGAACGGAAAACCCGCTACCGCGCTCTGATCATCTTCTACACGCACGTCGACATCCCTCCACCTCTCGGTTTCCTCGCCGAGAACTTGGCTTATCCGAATGTCGCGGCAACCTGGCTGAGATCTCGTTTCGCAGATGAGATCTTTCACAGTGGCGGGACCGCGCCTGAATCGAACAGGACTTCCCCGCGAGCATTCGGTATCGAAAAAACCCTAGTCGGCTCACTTTTCAGCGAGCCGACCAGGGTCAATTGTCGCGGCGCGACCAGGGTCAATTGTCGCGGCGCGACCAGGGTCAATTGTCGCGGCGCGACCAGAGTCAATTGTCTTACAGAACTAGCTGGCGACTACAAACGCTTCGCCGCCGCCACGACGCATCGGCGTGTGGGGAATTCCGTCTTCGAGGAACTCTTCGCCGTCCGTCTTGAAGCCGTGCTTGCTGTACATCTCGACCAGATAGGTCTGGGCGTTGATGCGACACGGTGCCTCGCCGACCTCGGCGAGCGCTGCCTGCAGCAATCGCGTCGTGTGACCTTCGCCACGAGCCGAACGAGAAGTGCAGAGTCGTCCGATTCGGAAGCTCTTCTTGCCGTCGTCGTGCTCTTCGAGAAGACGAAGGGTGCACACCACTTGGCCGTCCTGCTCGAGCCAGAAATGGCGCGTCTCTGTCAGCAGGTCTCGCCCGTCCAGCTCGGGATACGGGCAAGCCTGCTCGACGACAAAGACCTCCACTCGAAGCTTCAGCAACTCGTAAAACGTCTTGTTGTCGAGATCGAGTGCCCACGAACGTTTGAGTGCTGCTGTTGCCGTCATGGACTCGACTATCACACAGCTGCTGCGGTATCCGCGACCGGAGAAGCCCCGGTTGCGGCGGCCGAATCGAGCTCGAGCACCTTCGAAGACCAATCCCACACCTGGTCGAACAGGCCCTCGTTGTCGGCGAGCTTAACGCCGATGGACGGGATCATCTCGCGAAGCTTGCCCTTCCAGCCCTGGAATTCGGTCGGGAAGCAGCGCTCGAGGACGTCGAGCATGGCCGGAACAGCCGTCGACGCACCCGGGGATGCGCCGAGCAGGCCGGCGATCGATCCGTCTTCGGCGGCCACGACGGCAGTACCGAATTCGAGGACGCCGCCCTTGCCCTTGGCCCGGCGGATCACCTGGACACGCTGGCCCGCGGTGATGAGCTCCCAGTCCTGAGCCTGTGCCTTGGGGGCAAACTCACGCAGGTCGACGATACGGCCGGCTTCGCTCTTGGTGAGCTCGCTGACGAGGTACTTGACCAGGCCGAGTTCGCTGACGCCGACGCCGAGCATCGAGAGGATGTTGTTGGGCTTGACCGAACCCGGCAGGTCCGTGACGCGACCCTGCTTGAGGAACTTGGGTGACCAGCCGGCGTACGGTCCGAACATCAGTCCCGGCTTGTTGCCGATGACGCGCGTGTCGAGGTGCGGAACCGACATGGGCGGAGCGCCGACAGCGGCCTTGCCGTACACCTTCGCGCTGTGCTGCGCGATGAGTTCGGGGTTGGTGCAACGCAGGAACGCACCGCTGACCGGGAAGCCGCCGAAGCCCTTGGCTTCCTTGATGCCCGACTTCTGCAGCAGGTGCAGAGCGCCACCGCCGGCACCGACGAATACGAATCGTGTACGGACGACGCGCTTTTCACCGGTACGCGTGTTGGTGACCTTGACTGTCCACGTCTTGTCGGAGTTCTGCGTCAGGTTGGTGACCTCGTGGCCGAAGTACATCATGCCGCCGGTCTTGCCGATATGGCCGACGAGCTGCTTTGTGAGCGCTCCGAAATCGACGTCGGTACCGTCCTGGCTCCAGTTGAGAGCAATGGGGTCCGAGAAGTCGCGGCCCTTGGACATCAGCGGCAGACGCTTGGTGAACTCGGCCGGATCGTCGATGTACTCCATGCCGCGGAACAGGGTATTGCCGGCAAGTGCGTCGTAGCGGGCACGCAGGTACTTGGCGTTGGCCTCACCGTGGACAAAACTCACGTGTGCGACGGGATTGATGAATTCCTTGGGCTGCGTCAGGATGCCCTGCTCAACCGCGTGCGCCCAGAACTGGCGGGACACCTGGAACTGCTCGTTGACGTTGACGGCCTTCTTGATGTCGACCGTGCCGTCCGGGTTCTCGGGGGTGTAGTTGAGCTCGCAGAGCGCGGAGTGACCGGTTCCTGCGTTGTTCCACGGGTCGCTGCTCTCGGCTGCGACGGCATCGAGGCGCTCGAAGGTCGAGATCGACCAATCGGGCTGCAACTGGCGCAACAGGGCGCCCAGCGTCGCACTCATGATGCCTGCGCCCACGAGCACTACATCCGTCTTCGTCTCTACCGCGTTCTGATTCGACACTGGAGAATCGACTTCCTTGTCATTTGCCGTGCGCGCATCCGCCTGCTGTGTTACGCCGAACAGGTTACCTGGGCGTAAGTGCGCCGTTAACCACACCCAATTGTGCGCTACAACGCGGACGTGAAACGACGATTAGATTGTGATCTGTGACTACATGGGTTCCAGACGTCCTCGGAGACGGATATCAGCAGCTGACCATTCCTCTCGGAACCGATCCGGACGGTGAAGGTGAGGTGGATGCCACACTCGTCCGCTATCAACCGCCAGGCGACGCCGCCCGCGCAACCCGTGCAGTTCTGTATATACACGGGTTCACCGATTACTTCTTCCAGAAACATCTGGCGGAGCACTTCGCTGCGCAGGGTTACGCGTTCTTCGCGCTGGATCTGCGCAAGTGCGGGCGATCGCTGAAACCGGGCCACACCGCCCACTACGTGTCGGATCTCGCGTTGTACGACGCGGAACTCAACGAGGCACTGCGCATCGTCAATGCCGAAACCGACGGCAGTGAACTGCTGCTGATGGCTCACTCGACCGGCGGATTGATCGCGCCGTTGTGGCTGGACCGACTCCAGCGCAGGCCTGGCGGAACCGCCGGACTCGGCATCGCCGGCATCGTGCTCAACAGCCCGTGGTTCGACCTCCAGGGCCCGCCGATGGTTCGATCCGTCGGCACGGCGGCCATCGATGCAGTGGGCCGAGTGTCCGCGAAGACCGTCATTCCCGGTACCGGATTGCCGACGTACGGCTCGAGCCTGCACGTCTCCGCCAACGGCGAGTGGGACTACAACCTGGACTGGAAACCCCTATCCGGTTGCCCCATCACGTTCGGCTGGATGCGAGCAGTTCGTGCCGGACACGCGCAACTGCATCGCGGCCTCGATATCGGAGTGCCCGCCCTGGTCCTGCGCTCCAAGAAGTCACAATTCGCCAAGTCCTACAACCCGAGCGTCGACATCGCGGATTCGGTCCTCGACGTGCGGCAGATCGCGCGGTGGGCCGGCTGCCTGGGCGACCGCACTACCATCGTTCCTATCGACGGCGCGCGCCATGACGTCTTTCTCTCCACCGAGAAGCCTCTGGCCGCAGCTTTTTCCGAACTGGATCTGTGGCTGGAGTGGCTCGAAGGCCACCTCGCCGCAGACGCTGACATCACACAGGAGACTGCGCAGTGACGCATTACGACCTTGCCATCATCGGCAGTGGTTCCGGAAACTCGTTGCCCGACGAGCGTTTCGACGGCAAGAAGATCGCCATCCTCGAAGAAGGCACCTTCGGCGGCACGTGCCTCAACGTCGGGTGCATCCCGACCAAGATGTTCGTCTACGCCGCCGAGGTTGCCAACACCATCTCGCATGCCGAGAAGTTCGGTGTCGACGCCACCCTGGACGGCGTCCGCTGGTCGGACATCGTCAAGCGCGTTTTCGGGCGCATCGATCCCATCTCCGCCGGCGGTGAGCGTTACCGCAGCGAGGATCTCCCCAACACCACCGTCTACCGCGGCCACGCCACCTTCACCGGTCCGAAGACCATCGACACCGGTACGGGCGAAACAATCACGGCAGATCAGGTAGTCATCGCGGCCGGGTCGCGCCCGATCATTCCCGCGGAGATCTCCGCGAGCGGTGTGAAGTACTACACCAACGAAGACATCATGCGTCTGCCGGAACTTCCCGAGCATCTTGTGATCGTCGGCTCCGGATTCATCGCTACCGAATTTGCACACGTGTTCTCCGCGTTGGGTTCTCGCGTCTCTATCATCGGCCGCAGTGGGCGGCTGCTGCGTCATCTGGACGACGAGATCTCGGAGCGTTTCACCGAACTCGCGACAAAGAAGTGGGATGTCCACCTCGGCTCGCCGATGCAATCCGTCAAGGCTGACGGCGACAACATCGCCGTCGAGCTGGACAACGGCACAGTCGTTTCCGGCGACGTCCTCCTGGTTGCGGTGGGCCGCAAGCCCAATGGCGATCTTCTCGGCCTCGACAAGGCCGGCATCGAACTCGACGACAAGGGTTCCATCGTCGTCGACGAGTACCAGCGCACCAGCGTTGAAGGCGTCTACGCGCTCGGTGACGTCTCATCGCCGTATCAGCTCAAGCACGTCGCCAACCACGAGATGCGGGTCGTTCAGCACAACCTGCTGCAGGACGCCTGGAACGACACCTCCGGGCTACGCAGCACCGATCATCGCTTCGTTCCCGCCGCCGTCTTCACCGACCCCCAGATCGCCGACGTCGGCATGACGGAGAAACAGGCCCGCGACGCCGGCCTCGACATCACCGTCAAGGTCCAGGCCTACGGCGACGTCGCCTACGGCTGGGCGATGGAAGATCAAGAAGGCATCTGCAAGGTCATCGCGGAGCGCGGGACCGGACGTCTCCTCGGCGCCCATGTCATGGGCACCCAGGCGCCCACTGTCATCCAGCCGCTCATCCAGGCCATGAGCTTCGGACTCTCCGCTCAGGACATGGCCCGCGGCCAGTACTGGATCCACCCGGCTCTGGCCGAGGTTGTCGAGAACGCACTGCTCGGACTCGATATCTGATCGGCTTTTCGACAGATAAAGGCGGGCACTCCATTAAGGAGTGCCCGCCTTTGTCGTCTGTCAGATGTTCACCAGGAACTGGTGCGAAGCACGATCTCCGTCGCAAGTTCTGCCGGAGCCGACTTCACGATGTCGTCCACACCGGGCACTTCTGCCACCCGGAAATCGGAGTACACGAACCGGCCGCTGGCGTCCGCAAGTGCACGTCCGGCGCTACCCACAACAATCGTGGTCGGCACCTCGACCGGAGGAACTCCAACAACGTCACTGGCCGCCGGATGACCACGATCCACCGAAATCAGACTCGCAAACCGTCCGAACTGACGTGCCGCCAACAACCACGCAAGATCCGCGCCCTCCCGGTGCCCCACCAAATTCACCCACGCAATGTTCAACTCGTCCAGAAGGACCACAGCAGTCGTTTCGTCGAGATTCTCGATCGATTCCACCGCTACGGTGCGCAAATCCGAATTGTGCAGGCGCTCACACACTTTGTCGTACACATCAACAGGATCACCCTTGCCCGGAAGCAACAGAACCGCATGCTTGCTGACCGGTCCGTCGATCCGAACGGTGCACGACCCCTTGCCCACCGCTACTCGAGTCAGTTCCATGAAAGGAAACGGTACGCGATCCAATCTCCGCGGCTGCGAGCAGCGGACCGAATACGACCGGTTGTTCCTCCGGCCTGCGGCCCTCAAACCCTGCCGGCCCTCAGCCCCTGCCAGCACTCACAGTCCGGCAAAGACGAACGGTTCAGCCTGCGCAAACTGATCAGTGGAATCTCCCGAATAGACGATGCTCTCGTTAGGCCCGAGGTCAAGCTTGCGTACTCCCGACCCCTCACTCAGATCGATCGATGACACGTCCACCCAGAAAGTGTTCGGTGTCATCGCCGACTCGAAGAAGTACAGCCCGCGTTTGTGGTCGACGACGGTGCGCCACCGCGTCGACGAGATATTCGGCTCGTCGGGAGTGGAAATACCCAGGGGCACGGAGACATTCCTGATGACACTGAACGTCGCGGCCAACGCGGTCCGAGCGTCGTCGGTCTTCGGAATTGCGTCGACGTAGAAGGAGGCCCGCGCAAATCGGTCCGCAGCACGATTGGTTCCGGGCAACATGACGGTTCCGTTGATCTGCTTCCAGTACTCGTTGACAGCGAGTTGCTTGTCGAAGGTCGGGGAATTGGTCATCACCTGATAGTCCCGGTTGTGATGAATTGTCGGACGGCCATCGATGTATTCGACTATCGCACTGTCACCGCCGGCATCCGAGAGCGACATGTGCAATGTCGCAAGCCGGTCTTCTCCGGGAACGGACGCGGTCACAAGGGTGAAAGGTTCCGCCGCTAATGCCTCGACGGCTTCTTTCACACTCGCGTATCGATCCAGCACGTACTGAGCCCACAGCGCGATGGACAAGCCGGGCGTCGATCCGTCATAGGTTGGGTACTCGGACTCGACCAGCCACAGCAGATTGGCCGAGAGCCCCGCATCGTTCACCCCGTCCGTCGTGCACAAGTCGTAGGCGGTGGCAATAACGCTGCCGTACAACGATGTCCACGTTATCGAAGTCGGCCCGGCGCACCCCGCACGCTCCATGCCACGGGGAAACGCCCACAGGTTGGTTCCGAGATCGACCTTCCAATCCATCGATCGGGCCGTGATCACAGTGTCGTTCGGCCCCAGATATACCAATCGCGTACACATCGAAAAATCTGTCCCTTCGACTACGAGCTACGGCGTGACGATATTGAAGCTGGGATCGAAGGTATCCAACAACTCTCCCAACGTCTTCAAAGCAGAATCGTCGCCGTCGAGCGAGATCTTCCCGGCCCGAGCCAACTCAGGCGCTGCACCGGGTTGCAAAAGTGCACCGATCAGCGCAGGTTTCGGTCCCGACACCGTCAGCTGGGTGTTCGATGCCGCTCCCCGTCTGGCATTGAGTACGCCACGCTTGACCCACGTAGTCCACGTTTCGTTGTCGTGATCGGTGAAGACGAAATCAATGCGGAGATCGACGTCCGTTGCCTTGTCTCCGATGAGATGTATTGCGACGAAGTCGAACAGGATGTCGATGGGCATCGCGAGGACACTGTCCTCACTCGCCGTGATGTAGGGCGGAGGCTGCGAGCCTTCACGTAATTCCAGGGCCGCCGACAAGTAGATTCCGCGCCACTGCGGCCCTTCGGCTTGATACCCCATCTGCTCGTAGACGTCAGCCTGGAGGTTCTTCGCCTCGGTGTTCTCCGGTTGTGCGAACACCAACTTGTGCAGGATCTCAGCGGCCCAGCGGTAGTCTCCCGCATCGAAAGCCCGCTTGCCCTCGTCCAGAATCTTCTGTGCACCAAGGAGATCGACAAAACGTCTGGCCGACTCCACCGGCGGATGTGGATGTAGCGACACCGGATCGCCGTCCCACATTCCCAACTCCTTGGTGTAGACGGCTCGAACGTCGTGGTGCAGGGTTCCGTGATATCCGCGGTTGTACCACTTACGCCCGAGTTCCTCCGGTAGCTCGATGACCTCGGCAGCTTCGAGTGGTGTGTATCCCTTGTTCGCCAGACGCAGCGCCTGGTCGTGAATGTATTTGTATGTGTCTCTTTGTGATTCGATGAACGGCACCAGGTTCTCGTTGCCCCACACCGGCCAGGTGTGCGGACCGTAGTGAACTGCTGCGTCGTCTCCCCATCGTTCGAGAGTCTCATCCAGATATCGGGCGAAGTTGCGGGCGTCGCGCGTACGTGCCCCCCGCAATGTCTGGATGTTGTGGAGCGAATGATTGGCGTTCTCCGCACAGGTCAGCGCTGCGAGTTCGGGGATCCAGATATGCATTTCCTCCGGAGCCTCGGTGTCGGGTGCGTAGAGGAATTCGAACTCCAGACCCGCAATTTCTCGTTTCGTTCCGGTCTCGGTGATGCTGTCCGTGGGGGAAATGTACGAGACCAGTGGACCTTTGGTGCTGATCGTTCCGATCCCGCACGTAACCATCCCCTTCGGCCCGAGGTCGAGCAGTCCGCCGAATGCGTAGAACGAACGCCGGGCCATGGCATTACCCGCAACCACATTCTCACCGATTGCGAACTTGTCGAACGACGCGATCGTGCCTGGCGCGATGATCGGTACCTTCCCCGACGCGACGTCGTCGACATCGACGATTCCCTTGACGCCGCCGTAGTGGTCGATGTGTGTGTGCGTGTAGATAATTGCCGCCACCGGTTTGTCGCTGACGTGCTCACGAATCATCTTCATGCCCTGGCGCGCCGATTCAACGCCCGCCATGCAATCGATGACGATCAGGCCCTCATCGCCTTCTACGACCGTCAGGTTGGCGAGGTCGTTGTTTCGCACCTGATATAGGCGATCCGTGACTTGGTACAGCCCGCCCCGGCGCATCAATTGGCCCTGACGCCACAAGCTCGGATTGACGGTATCCGGCGCAGAAGTATCGTCGGTGAGGTAAGCCATCGCCTCCGGGTCGAACACCACGTGACCGTCATCGCCCAACACCTTTCCCGGCAACGGCGCGATCAAGCCACGATCCGCATCCACGAAATCTTGCCGGTCCTCCATGGCATACCGCGCGATTGCTTCGCGATTCACCGTCACAGTGGCCGGTGTTGCGTCCTGATGGTTCTGGCACATGGCACTCCCCGTTCGGTTACGACGATCGGTTACACCCACATCTCTATCCGGCCGGAAGGTTCGGTGGAATCACCCGTACTGGGTGAACCGCTGCCGGTTGAACCGCTGCCGACTGAGCCGATGCCGACTGAGCCGATGCACCGGCGATGACAAGAACCACCAGCCCACACCCGACAACGAGCATCCACCCCGCGTGTGATGCCTGCGCGACGTCCGACTCGACAGTGTTCGCGACAAAGCCGCCGGCCAATGCGACGCCGAGAGCAGCGCCGAACTGTCGTGCACTGGAGGTGATTCCACCGGCAAGTCCGGCTTGCGATTTCGGCAGTCCGTTGACAGCAGTGTTGGTGATGGGGGCATTCGAGAAACCGAAACCGATACCCAGAAACAGGTAGGCGACCAGCACAGTTGAAAGTCCGGTGTTGTTGTCGAGAGATACCAGGCACAGACCACCCAATGCAGTGAAGCTGCCCGCGATCAGAAGCGGTAACCGCGGCCCGACGCGTCCGACCAGAATGCCCGACAGCGGCGCGCACACGGTTGCTGCAACGGCCATCGGGAGGATCATGACGCCCGCGGCAGCCGGGGTCATACCGCGTGCTTGTTGCAGATAGAACGTGCCGAGCAGCAGTGTTGCGTTCAATGCAACAAACACCACGACTGCGCCGAGAACCGCTGCAGGAAAGGGTCTGTGCCGAAACAGTGCAAGATCGACGAGTGGTTCGGTTTTCCTCGATTCGACAGCAACAAACGAGGCCAAAGCTAGTGCGACTGCAATGTATCCGGTCACCGCACTTGGTGACGTCCATCCGATTCGTGGGCCCTCGATGAGCAGTCCCACCGCGCCGCCCACAACAGCGACCAACAATAGTTGCCCCGGCAGGTCGAGCCTTCGCGGCTGCGGAGCGCGCGATTCCGGCACGAACACGGCAGTCAACATCAGAACAATCACGATCACCGGGACGTTGACCCAGAACACGGATCGCCAGCCGAAACTTTCGATGAGCACTCCGCCGATGATCGGCCCGATGGCCATACTCAGACCGAACACCGCGGCCCACACGCCGATCGCCTTGGCTCGCTCCTTCGGGTCGGTCATCACGTTGACCACGATTGCCAGTGCAACCGGACTCAACATCGAACCACCCACGCCCTGTGCAATTCTCGCGGCGATCAGCACGCCTACCGACGGCGCAAGTGCGCACGCTATCGACGCGACTCCGAAGACGACCAGTCCGAGCTGGAAAACGCGTCTGCGGCCGAACCTGTCGGCCAGGGTTCCGGACGAAATCAGCAAGCTCGCCAGAACGAGTGTGTATGCGTTGACGACCCATTCGAGACCAGCGATCCCGACGTGGAAACTCTCCCCGATCGTCGGCAACGCGACATTGACGATGGTCGTGTCCAATCCGACCACGAACAGGCTGGTGCAGCAGATTGCCAGGACGCCCCACCGCCGTCGGGTATGCATTCCGATCGCCGGCGGTCTATCGATTCCGCTCGAAGGTCTCATGGTTGGACTCCCTTTGTGCTGATGCTGTGCCGTGGTCGCCTGTCGAAAGGATCGTCGCAACCGGGCACCCGAACTCGGTAGGAAATTTGCGGAAACTGCAAAGATGAGCGCATGGATGCCGAACTGGAGAAGATGCTCAGCGATATCGGACCGAGATTGCGGGCACTTCGACGCGATCGCGACATGACCCTCGAAGCTCTGTCCGACGCCACCGGCATCTCCGTCAGTGCACTGTCACGACTCGAGTCCGGCAAGCGCCGCCCTACCCTCGATTTGCTTGTGCCTCTTGCCCGAACCCATCGTGTGGCACTCGACCAACTGGTTGGAGCACCCGCGACCGGGGACCCCCGAGTCCACCTCACACCGAGTCGCCGCCGGAACGGGAGTGCCGTAGTGCCGTTGACGCGCTATCCGGGCCGAGTTCAGGTATTCAAGCAGGTAATCGGGCCCCGTCCGCCGAAACTTGTCACACATGCCGGGTACGAGTGGCTCTACGTTCTCGCCGGCGAACTCCGCCTGATCCTCGGCGAAAACGAGGTTGTACTCCGGCCCGGAGAAGTCGCGGAATTCGACACCGCGGAACCCCATTGGTTCGGCCCGACAGGTGACCAGGTTGTCGAGATCTTGCACTTGTTCGGCCCCCACGGCGAGAAGGCCCGCGTGCGCACGCAACATTCGATGCCACCAAACTCTTGTGATGGCACACGAATGGTGCCATAGTGGTGCCATGGACTTGAGACCGTACGTCGACAACCTCCGTCACGAACTGGCAGTCGCAGCACAAGCCGGCGGAGACGATGCCCGGGCGCTCGCCGAACGATTGACGGCGCCACTGGAATCAGCGACCCGACTGACGCTCCTCGACGCCTTGTCTGCAGCTGCTGCTGAAATCACCCGCGACCTGGCACCGGGTTCCGTCGACCTCCGCCTCCGCGGAAATGAACCCAGCTTCGTCGTGACGCCGGCACCGAACGAGAGCGCGGCGGTTGAACCCGACTTCACTGCGCCGCCGCCGATCACGCAAGCCGACGACGGAACTATGACGCGGATCAATCTGAGGCTCGGCCAAGAGCTCAAGGATCGGGTCGAGGCCGCCGCACGTGACGCCGGAATCTCCGTCAATGCGTGGCTCGTTCGCTGCGCGGCAACAACTTTGGACGGCGGCGCCAGCCGAACCGCTCCGAGACAACGCGCATCCCAGGGTGCCGAAAGCTTCACCGGATGGGTGCACTGACACTCCGCCCTGCCGACGCGCCAACCTTTTTCGCAACCGAAGACCACATCATCGGGAGTATCACCATGCCCACATTCAGCACCCCCAGCCCCATCTCGGTCAGCATCGACCTCCCCGTCGGGAACGTCCGCATCACTGCCGGCGACCGTGTGGATACCCTCGTAGAAGTGTTGCCCAGCAACAGCTCTCACGAAGCAGATGTTCGAGTGGCAGAACAAACTCGAGTCGACTTCGCCGGTGGAAGGCTTCAGATCAAGGCGCCGAAGCAACGCGGACTCGGCATTTTCGGCAAGACCGGTTCGATCGAGGTGACAATCCAACTACCCGTCGGTTCTCAACTCGACGGTAGCGCCTCACTCGCGACGTTCCATGTCACCGGAACCCTCGGGAAGTCCCGCCTGAAGCTCTCGAGCGGTGACTGCACTCTCGGCACCACCGGGCCCCTCGACGTCAGCACCGGCGCCGGCACTGTCTCCGTCGAACACGTCAGGGGCGATACCGATACAAGCACCGGATCGGGGACCATCCACCTCGGCACCATCGACGGCAGCGCGGTGGTCAAGAATTCCAACGGCGACATCAGGATTGGAGTGGTAGCCGGCGCTCTGAAGGCTAAAACAGCCAACGGCGATGTTGTCGTAGACAGCGCCCAATCCGACGTCACTGCCGCTACCGCCAACGGCGACATCCGTCTCGGCAGCCTCGAAAGCGGAGTTGCCTCAGCTAAAACCGCTGCCGGGAAGATACACATCGGAGTGCGATCAGGCACCGCTGCCCGATTCGACGCCCACACATCGTTCGGCCGCGTCGACAACCAGATGACCACCACCGACGGACCGGCCTCCACCGAGCGCCGGGTCGAGGTCCACGCACATACCAGCTACGGCGACATCGTCATTCGACGTGCGGAGCCCCCCACCACCCAGTGAAAGGAACGCTGATGACCAGCACCACTGCCATCACCGCAACAGACTTACGAAAGTCCTACTCCGACAAGACGGTACTGGACGGCATCGATATTTCGGTCGACCGCGGAACGATCTTCGCGCTACTCGGCCCCAACGGCGCCGGTAAGACAACGATCGTCGAAATCCTCTCCACCCTCACACCGGCCGACGGTGGCGACATCCGAATCGCGGGCTACAACCTGTCCGACGATCCCGATGCCATACGTTCGAGTATCGGTGTCACCGGCCAATTTTCAGCAGTCGACGACTACCTGACCGGCGAGGAGAACCTACTCCTGATGGCCGACCTTCATCACCTGAGCCGAGACGAACGTCGCAGTCGCACTTCCGAACTCCTCGAAAAGTTTGACCTGGTCGAATCTGCGAAGAAGCTCGCATCCACATATTCCGGCGGAATGCGTCGACGCCTCGACCTCGCAATGACATTGATCGGCCGGCCCGAGATCATCTTCCTGGACGAGCCCACTGCCGGACTCGACCCTCGTAGCCGACGCACCATGTGGCAGATCATCCGCGAGTTGGTCGGCGACGGTGTCACGATCTTCCTCACGACTCAGTATCTCGAGGAAGCCGACCAATTGGCGGATCGCATCGCCGTACTCGATCAGGGCAGGATCGTCGCCGAAGGCACGGCCGCAGAACTCAAACGACGTATCCCGGGCGGACATATTCGACTTCACTTCGCCGACAGAATCCAATTCGATTCGGCAGCAGCAGTTCTCGTGGAATCATCGCGTGACGATGCCGCCTTCGTCCTGCAGATTCCCAGTGACGGCGGAGTCAGTTCACTGCGCTCACTTCTCGATCAACTCGACGCTCACTCGATCGATGTCAAGGAACTCTCCGTCCATACCCCTGATCTCGATGACGTATTCCTCACCCTCACCGGCACCGAAAGGACCCCGACGCGATGACCACCATGACTTTTGCCTATCAGGATTCCAAAACCATGCTGCGCCGCACACTCCGACGCATCGTGCGATACCCGTCGATGACGTTGATGCTGGTGGGAATGCCCGTCGTCTTCCTACTGCTGTTCGTTTACGTCCTCGGCGGAACGCTCGGAAACGGTCTCGGCCCGGGCGGCGGCGGCCGGGCGGACTACGTCAATTACGTTGCACCGGCGATCATCTTGATGACCGTGGCGTCAGCGGCGCAAGGGACAGCCATTTCAGTGGCGATGGATATGACGGCGGGAATCATCGCGCGATTCCGCACCATGTCCATCACCCGCACGTCAGTCTTGACCGGACACGTTCTGGGCAGCATTCTACAAACGGCGGTGAGCCTCGTGATCGTGATCGCCGTGGCCATCGCCGTCGGGTTCCGCCCCACGGCCGGACTGGTCGAATGGATCGCGGCCATCGGTCTACTTATTCTGGTCACGACGGCCCTCATCTGGCTGTCTGCCGCACTCGGCCTCGTCAGCAAGAGCGTCGAGACTGCAAGTAATCTCCCAATGCTGTTGGTGCTCTTACCTTTTCTTGGCAGCGGGTTCGTTCCGACCGAGTCGATGCCGACCGGATTGCGATGGTTTGCCGAATACCAGCCCTTTACGCCGATCATCGAAACACTGCGAGGCCTACTGCTCGGCGGTCCGATCGGCAACAACGCGATCCTGGCAATCGCGTGGAGCGTTGCGATCGCCGTTCTCTCCTACGTGTGGGCTCGGCACCTGTTCAACCGGCGACCGGTGCGGTGAACGCCCGAATCCGGCACGGTGATCCCCACCCTATTCCGAGCGAACGTACCTTCCGTCGCATCCAAGGCGATAGGCGTACCTTTCGCTCAGGTGAGGAACTCAGAATCAGATCCCTCCATTACGGAGCGAAACGTTACGGAAGTCGCTAACGTGGAAGTCCCGCCACGAGACCTGGACGGCTCTGCGATGGCACGGTGCACGTTCCCCGGCACCACATAAGACGCTATGCGGTCCAGTCGAACCAGCTCGCATGCGACGACCGATCACCACTTCGAGATTCCCACCCACAATCAGTAGGAGCACCCATGCACGACGCTGTCATCGTCGACGCCGTTCGGACACCCATCGGAAAGCGAGGTGGGTCCCTCGCCGACGTTCACCCCGCGGACCTCTCCGCACATATTCTCAAGTCCCTCACCGCCCGTACCGGCCTTGATCCTGCGGAGATCGACGACATCATCTGGGGATGTGTCATGCAGGCCGGCGATCAGGCGGGAAACATTGCTCGAACCGCCGCACTGGCTGCGGGCTGGCCCGAGTCGGTTCCCGGCACGACCGTCAACCGTGCCTGCGGGTCGAGCCAGCAGTCGGTGAGCTTCGCTGCGGCATCGGTGATCGCGGGGCACGCCGACTTCATTATCGCCGGCGGAGTCGAGTCCATGACCCGAGTGCCGATGGGCAGCGCAGCCAAGGAAGGTAGCTCGGCCACACCGCCGAGTGTTCAGACTCGCTACGGTGTCGACAGTTTCAGCCAGGGCCTCGGGGCCGAGATGATGGCTGAGCGCTGGAACCTCGACCGTCGCACGCTCGACGAGTACGCGCTACGTTCCCACGAGCTCACCGCTGCGGCTATCGACTCCGGCGCATTCGATTCACAGCTCGCACCGATCGAGGGCAAGCTCGCCGTCGACGAGGGCCTGCGGCGCGGCGGCTCGATCGACAAGCTCGGAACACTGAAGGCCCCTTTCAAGGCCGACGGAGTCATCCACGCGGGCAACGCATCCCAGATTTCCGACGGCGCTGCTGCACTGCTGATCACCACCAGCAAGATCGCTGCGGAACGCGGTCTCGATCCGATTGCCCGCATCCACACCGTCGCGGTCACCGGCGACGACCCGGTGATGATGCTCAGTGGTCCCATCTCTGCCACGGCAAAGGCGCTCTCACGCTCGGGACTGTCCATCAACGACATCGGCGCCTTCGAGGTCAACGAGGCGTTCGCTCCCGTGCCGCTCGCCTGGCTCGCCGAGACCGGTGCGGACGAAAAGCTGCTGAACCCGCTCGGCGGCGCCATCGCCGTTGGGCATCCACTCGGAGGATCGGGCGCAATTCTCATGACGCGCCTCGTACATCACATGCGTAACAACGGAATTCAGTACGGTCTCCAGACCATGTGCGAGGCCGGCGGAATGGCCAACGCCACCATCGTCGAACTCATCTGACCGAGACACACAAAAAGCGCGATCGGTTCCCACCGGCCTACTTCAGGCTGGTGGGAACCGATCGCGTTGAGAGTTGCCGGTATCAGCCGGCGATATTGCTGGCCTGATTGATCCAGGCCGGAAGGCCGAACATCGAGCCGGTGCCGGAGACAAAAGCTCCCTGCGCGTGCTCATCTCCTTGAAGTGTGGCCATGTTCCAGGCAGTGAGAACACCGAGGAATCCCTGCACTCCGTTGACGCAGCCCAGATCGTTCGGCGGGCAGCCCGGCTGACCCTGAATGTCGTTGTGGTTCGGGCCGATCAGAGTCGCCTTTGCCTTCTGCACCGAGTTCGGAGTGGCGTCGAAGTAGCCCTGCATGGACTGAACACCGATCTGCTCCCACGGAAGCGGTTGTGTGGACGGCGAAATGGGGCTGGCAGAACCGTTGATGTACAGGACCGAGCCTGTGGTGAGCGCCTGAGGGTTAGTGCAGACCACCATCGCCGGGTCGGGCTGGGGCGTGTTGAGCGCGCACATGAACTGGCCGGGAAGCTCGATCGGGACCGCGGTCTTGATTGCGCCACCGGCACTGATTGCAGCATTGAGTGTTCCGACCGCACCCTGGGAGTGCCCCATTGCGCCGACGTTGTCGGTATCCAAGCTCTGGTAGAAGACGCTCGACGGGTCGTTGTCCTGCCCCTTGAGGAAGTCGACTGCCTGCAGCATCTCTTGCCCCGAGCCGGTGTTGGTGTTGTCGGGCGCGATGACGACAAAACCCCAAGACGCCAGGTGCGAAAGCAGATAGTCGTACTGGAAGGGATGCGCAAAGGTGCCGTTGCCCCAAGTGATGATCGGGTGCCGGTCGCCGTGTGCCCCCAGGTCTGTGGGGTACCAGACGTCGAACTTGTGACCGGAAGAGTCGCAGCAGCCGAACCCTGCCTGCTTGGTCACCTCCCACGGTCCACGTTCGGAGTACATGTCGTCGACGGACTTGCTGATTTCGACAGTTGCCACCGGCTCGGCGCCGGAGACGATTCCGCCCGCCTGCGCACTGGCACCGGATCCCAGTAGAACCAGGGTTGCCGCGGCGAGGAGCACTACACCTTTGCTCATCAGACTTTTCATAGGCTGCAGACTAACGACGGAACCTAGCAAGACTTAGGCTTTGTTATTTGATTGTTACAAACACGAATTGCCATGCCGGAGACGAATCTTCGGCACGAGGCGTAGACCAGTAGGCAGGTTGCAATGCAGCAAGCATCTCCATATCCGGACAAGCCTTCACGGGTACACCCCATCCCCTATCGCCCTTTTGATAACGTTTCAATAACAACACCTAGTAATCACTAGGCTCAATGGCAGTATCACCTTTCAGCAGACCGGTAAGCCGACGACCAACCCTCGGGCCGACGCAGCAAACCCCATGGTGAAGGAGTACACAATGCACGACGAATCAACTCACGAGGCCGTCGAATCAGCCCTCGCCAAGTTGGATCTGGACGCGAAGGCGCGACTGCTCCAAGGCCAAGACATCTGGACACTGCCCCCACTCCCCGAGGTGGGACTCGGCTCGATCGTGATGTCCGACGGCCCCGTCGGCGTCCGGGGTGCCACCTGGGGACCAGAGGACCCGTCCGTCCTGCTGCCGTCGCCCACCGCCATGGCCGCATCGTGGGATCCGGACCTGATCGCACGGGCCGGCGTTCTGCTCGCGCAGGAAGCTCGCCGCAAAGGTGTGCACCTACTGCTCGCTCCCACCGTGAATATGCACCGCACGCCGGTCGGCGGCCGACACTTCGAGGCGTACTCCGAGGACCCGCTGCTCACCGGCGCTATCGGCTCCGGCTTCGTCCGTGGCGTGCAGTCCGGGGGCGTCGGGGCCACTGTCAAGCACTTCGTGGCCAATGACGCCGAGACCGACCGCATGTTCGTCGACAACATCGTGTCCCCGAACGCGTTGCGCGAGATCTACCTCGCTCCCTTCGAGGCGATCGTGCGCGACGCCGAACCGTGGGCGATCATGTCCGCCTACAACAGCGTCAACGGCACCACGATGAGCGAGCACAGTGAGCTCCTCAAGGGCGTGCTCCGCGACGAGTGGGGCTTCGACGGCATCGTGGTCTCCGACTGGATGGGCACGCGTTCCACGGTGGGCGCCATCCTCGGTGGCCTCGACGTCGCAATGCCCGGTCCGGCGAATGTCTACGGCGAGTTCCTGGTCAAGGCAGTCCGGAATGACGAAGTAGACGAGTCCGTGGTCGACGACGCTGTGCGTCACGTCCTGTTGCTCGCGGCGCGCGTCGGCCTGCTCGAGGGAGCACCGGCTGCGGTCACCGAGTTCCCCGCCGAGATCGACGGCCGCGAGATCGCGCGCGAGGTTGCCCGCCGGTCGTTCGTGCTCGCCCGCAACGCCACGATCGACAACACTCCGGTCCTGCCGATCGCCCCGACCGAGTCCACCGTCGCCCTGATCGGCCTGGCCGCACGCGACGCCCGGGTACTCGGCGGCGGATCCGCCATGGTGTTCCCCGAGGCCGTCGTCTCCCCCCTCGACGGGCTGAGGGCCGCGCTGCCTGTGGACGCGCTGAGCTACACCGTCGGCACGGTGCTGAGCGACGACATGGGTGTCGCCGATCGCGGGTTCAGTCTGGTGGCCCGCTGCCTCAATGCCGACGGCTCGCTGCAGCGCGAGCTCCCGCTGGCGGACGGCAACATCATGTGGATGGGAGACCTCCCCGAGGGCATCGACTACCCGTCACTGCAGACCATCGAGATCGCCGGCACCTTCACACCGGAGCTGTCCGGCCCACACCGCTTCGGCACCAAGGGCATCGGCCAGTTCAGCCTGACCGTCGACGGCCAGACGGTGTTCGAGGGTGAGCAGACGCTGGAGAGCTTCGACCCGTTCGAGATGCTTTTCGGCTCACCGAAGGACCGTGCTGTCGTCGAGCTCGAGGCAGGCCGCACCGTCGAGGTCGCTCTGCGATACGAGCCGATGAAGATGGAGGGCTCCCCCATTGCCATCGTCAGCACCGGCCTGGGCCACCTCGAGCCGCAGCGCGACCCCGAGGAACTCATGGCCGAGGCGGAAGCCGCCGCAGCCCAGGCCGACGTAGCCGTCGTCGTGGTGGCAACCACCGACAAGGTGGAGTCCGAAGGTTTCGACCGCACCACCCTGAAGCTGCCCGGACGCCAGGACGAGCTGGTCGCCCGCGTGGTCGCTGTCAACCCGCGCACCGTCGTTGTCGTCAACTCCGGTGCCCCGGTGGAGATGCCGTGGCGCAACGACGTCGCCGCGGTGCTCCTGACCTGGTTCCCCGGCCAGGACGCCGGCGCGGCGCTGGCCGAGGTGCTCACCGGTGCGGCCGAGCCCGGCGGTCGGTTGCCCACTACCTGGCCCGCCACTCTCGCGGACTGCCCGGTCACGGACGTCACCCCCGTCGACGGCAAGGTCACGTATTCCGAAGACCTGTTTATCGGCTACCGCGCCTGGGACCGCCGCGATGTCGCACCCGCGTACTCGTTCGGACACGGCCTCGGCTACACCACGTGGGAGTACGAGGGCGTCGAGCGGGACGGCGACACCGTCACAGTCCGCGTCCGCAACACCGGATCCCGGATTGGCCGCGAGGTCGTGCAGGTCTACCTCGCCCCGGTCGACGGCGACCCGTCTCGGCCGGCCCGAGCGCTGGCCGGCTTCGCGAGCATCGAAGCAGATGCCTGCGAAACTGCAACGGCAACAATAACTCTGCCGCGTCGCGCCTTCGAGATCTGGGACGAGGAGAGCCGGGACTGGATCTACCGACTCGGCTCGTACGACCTCCAGGTCGGCACCTCGTCGGCCAACTGCCCTCTCACCCTTCGCATCGAGGCAGCCGACTGACGGCGCGCTGAAGCGTCCACGTACGCGAAGACCGCATAGATCCGACGTATCGGTACAACTTCATCCGGGCCATGGTGTCCGCTTCGCGGGAGACTCAAACATGAAGTCCTTGAACATTGTTCGCGTTTTCGCCGTCGCGGCCACCGTGGCACTGATACTGCCCGTCGTCAGTTCAGCCGACCCCCGAACCGACACCTCGGGGGCGGTGATCGAGTCGCACGATGTCAGCCGGAGCGTGGCCGCGCCGGCTGACTGTGGACCGGGCTCGAGGCCCGAGTCGGGGCTGCAGGGCGACGTCCCCGCCGCCGACCGGGACAGCGGACGCAGCACCGAGGGTTACAGCTGCAACATCTCTCGCATCGGAGGATTCGCCGGCCGCGGCGCCGGCATCGTCTCCGCGGCCTTCGACCACTGCGCTTACCTGGGCACAATCTTCCCGGGCAACCTTCTCGGGCCGGCGCCCGGCGTGCAAGTCCTCGACGTCTCCGATCCTGCCAACCCGGTTCCGACGGTGAACCTGACCGAACCGGCCATGCTCGCCGGTACCTGGGAAAGCCTCAAGGTCCACTCCGGACGAAAGCTACTGGTAGGCACGGGAGTTCCGGCACTCACCGGGTCCGGTTTGCTCTCGGTCTACGACATCTCCGACTGTGCACATCCCCGGCTGCTCAACCCGGGAGCGGGAACCAACCTGCAAATGCCGTTGCCCATCACGTCCCACGAGGGCGGGTTCTCCCCTGACGGCCGTACCTACTGGTCGTCAGGTGTAGCCCCGGGACTGGTCAGCGCAGTCGACCTCGACGATCCCACCAACCCTCGGGTGATCTGGCAGGGCATGTCCGGCCCGTCATCACATGGCTTCGGCTTCAGCCCCGACGGCAATCGGATGTATCTGTCGGACAACGCCGGCGGCCTCAGAGTCCTCGACACCAGCGCTGTACAGCGACGCGACCCGAATCCTCAACTGCCCGTGTTGGCTCAGATGACGTGGACCGACGGAATAGCAACCCAGCACAGCATCCCGGTGACCTACGACGGGCACCCCTACCTGTTCACCGTCGACGAGGCCGGGTCAGGCGGGGTGAAGTTGATCGACGTCGCCGATGATGCCAACCCTGAGATTGTCGGTGGCATCAAGCTGGCAATCAACCTTCCCGAGAATATCGACAGCCAGATTGCTTCTGCCTCTGGCGGATCGGCGTTTGCCTACGACGCCCACTACTGCACTGCGGACCGGCCGGTGGATCCGACGGCACTCGCCTGCGGCTGGGAATCCTCGGGCATCCGGGTCTTCGATGTGCGGGATCCATTCGACGTACGGGAGATCGCCTACTTCAATCCGCCCGCAATGACGGGCCGCAACGTCGAGCGATGGAACTCGCCGCACGCGTTGGCATCGATCATCGGGTTCCCGGCGCTCGCACTTCCGTCGGCGCTTGCGGCCAACAGTCGCGGGGAGTTTGATCCCGCCCAAGCGATGTCGCCGCGCACCGGCATGCTCGCCGGCGGCGACCTGTCCACCGACTGGTGCTTCTCACCGCCGGCATGGCATGGCAACGAACTGTGGGTTACGTGCTCCGACAACGGTTTCCTGGCTCTGCATCTCGACAATGACGTGTACAGCCCGCCCGCGAACCAGCAGTCGACCATCGGGTCATGACACGATCCGCCGTTGTGCGCGCGATTGCCTTCACGTCGCTGGCAGTGCTGCTGCTGGCGATCGGGGCAGCCCTGCGCCCGTTGCTCGCGCCGGTGAACCCACCCGTCGCCGACCCGGTACTGAACGCCACCGAGATCGGTTTCATCCAAGACATGGCGGCCCACCACCAGCAAGCCGTACAGATCGCGCAGCGCCTCGATCCGGACGTCGACCCCGGTATCGCCGCACTGGCCCGACAGATTCGCGATGCCCAGTCCGTGGAGATCGGCACGTTCCTCGGCTGGCTTCGCCTCGCCGAAGCACCACCCACCAACCGGCAGCCCATGTCCTGGATGTTGGCAGATACCACTGCTGCGCATAAGCATTCACCTTCCTCCCGCCCATCTGACTCGCCGACCGAACTCATGCCCGGAATGGCGACCATGACGGAACTCGACGGCCTCGCTGCCGCCCGCGGACACGACGCAGAAGTGCTGTTCCTCCAGCTGATGTACCGCCATCACCTCGGCGGCGTCGAGATGGCTCTAGCCGCCGACGCTCTGCTCACCCATGGCCCGGTCAAGCAGGCAGCTCGCGACATCATGGCGACCCAGAGCCAAGAGGCCGGGCTGATGGCCGCCGTACTCTCCCAGAACGGTCCCTGATGGACTCCGAGACATACCCGATCCTGACGGGGCGCCGCGCCCGACCAGCGCTCTCGTCGCTAGGCTCACGTCATGACTGAGCGACAAAAGGGCGGCCGCGCGGCAAAGGCCGAGGCCCGACGCGAGGCCATTCTCGACGCGACGATGGCCGAGATCGCGGAGCGTGGATATCGCTCGACCACCATCGCCGCGGTGGCCGAGCGCGTCGGCCTGACTCAGCCGGGTGTGCTGCACTATTTCCCCAGCAAAGAGCATCTGCTGATCGGCGTGCTCGAAGCGCGCGACCAATGGGATACCGCCGCACTTCTCGCGAACACGACGGATGTGCGACTATCCCACCTTGAACAGGTCGTGGAGTTCAACGCCGAACGGCCCGGGATGGTCCAGACATTCACTGCACTTGCCGCTGAGAGCGCGACCGGACAGCACCCCGCGCGTGAGTTCTTTACCGAGCGCTACGCCTCCCTACGGGCGGGCATGGCCGTATTGCTGCGCATGGAGTTCGGCGACCAACTGCCGGGCGGACTCACCCCCGAACAGGCTGCGCCATTACTGATCGCGGTCATCGACGGCGTACAGATCCAATGGCTACTCGCACCGGACGAGGTGGACATGCCTGCCGCATTCCGCAATTTCGTCACACTACTCACTGGCTCGGATCGGCCGGAACCCGTCAATTCCCGTGGGGCTCAGCGCGAGTCTCCGTAATCAGTAGAAGCAACGAGCCGGCGGTACGGGTGCAGAACGCATCGGCGCCGGCGAGACCACTGGTAAGCCCGCGCATGATGGTGGCAGCGACCAGGAAGTCGAAGGCAACATCGGCGCCGGCAACGATGTCCGCATCGGAACGCTCGGGGAACTCGCTGCGCACACGATCGGCCAACGCATGTCGGGCCGGATCCTCGGACCGATGAACCAGCCTTTCGTAGGCCCCGTCCTCGTGGTGATAGGCAGAGAGCAAACCCGGGATAGCGGCACGGGTCGCGGGTTCTGCAACCTGCGTGAGAAACCATCGCGTCCAGGTGACCAGATCGTCGCGCAGGTTCGAGGTAGTGACCGGCAATGCGGAGTCCTGCATACCGAAAACCGCGTCTTCGATGATCGATTCCCGGGTTGCCCACCGTCGGTAGATCGCAGCGGTACCCAGGTTCGCCCGTCGCGCGATCGCGGTGATGGTGGTCTTCTGATAGCCGTCCTCAGCCAGTAATTCCCGGGTAGCAGCGAGAATTGCCAGGTCTACCTGCGGGTCACGGGGTCGCCCTACTCCAGCGGTGCCACTACGACGATCTCTGCGTTCATCCACATTCGCGGACACTACCTGACGAATTTCACCGAAACCATTACGTTGCGGTGTGCTCCGTAATAGATTAGCTTCAGTTCATCGACTTCACCCGTTCACTTATCGAAAGGTCCGGCAGTGATCACTCCGCACGACGAATTGCTCATTCACCAACTCCCCACCACGCTCGACCACGTCTCGCAGAGCGACCTACGCTGGACCGAGCGCATCGTGATGTACGGCTTCGACAAAACCGGCGAGATCAGCATCATGACCGGCATCGCCAAATACCCGAACCGCAACGTCCTCGACGCCTATGCGATGGTCACCCGCAAGGGCGAGCAGGCTCGCGTCGTCCGCCTGTCTACCGAACTGAACCCGCAGACCGGAGCCCTGAACGCGTTCAGCGTCGGGCCGTACACCTACGAAATCGTCGAGCCTCTGCGCAAGGTGAGCTCCACCGTCGAAGCCAACGAACACGGCCTCAGCCTGCAACTCGACTTCACCGGCGACTTCCCGGTCTATGAGCAGACCGCGGCCTTCCACCGCAGCCGCGGACGGGTCCGCGAGGACGCGCGCCGGTTCTACCAGAACGGCACCATCACCGGCTGGATCGAGATCGACGGCGAGCGCATCGAAATCGACCCCGACAACTGGTGGTTCGGCCGCGACCACTCGTGGGGCGTGCGCCACGGCGGCGGCGGCGGCAGCCTGACCGAGGGCGGGAACATGCAGCCCTCCGAGGTACCCGCCGGCGTCCTCTACTACATGGGCATCTTCCAGTTCGACGACGAAGTGGTGCACTTCGCGCAGCGCGAGACCCACACCGGTGAGCGCTGGCAGTTCGAGGGCGAGGTGCTCTTCCCGATCGATTCCGGCAAGGACCCGCTACCGATCATCGACGTCGAGCACGACCTGGACTTCCGCGACGACCTCCGCGTCGTCAAGTCCGGCACGTTCACCGTGCACCGCGCTGACCGCTCCACGGACGTCATCGAGGTCAAGCCCGTATGTGACTTCTGGCCGGGACTCGCAGGCTACGACGAGTACAAGGGCTACGCGTCAGGCATGTACCGCGGCAAGGACTTCAGCGACAGCTTCGACGTCGACCTCTCCGACCTGAACGAGATCAGCCAGGTCAGCATGCTGTCCGAGACGCTCTGTGAGGTCAAGATGGGCGACAAGGTCGGATACGGTCTGGTCGAGATGGTCTTCATGGGCGTCAACCCTCGCTACGGTTACACCGACTGGAGCAATAACCGAACCGGTCAGAACAATGGCTGATCGTATCGCCCCGAGGAACTCGCGGCCGCCCTCGAACCCATTGTCCGGGAACGCATCCCGGGCGCTCAGGACGCGAAGATTGTCAACTTCAAGCGCACCGAACGCGGATTCTCCACGGAGACATACCTGTTCGATCTCGAAGGCTCCACCTACGAGTCGTCGGGATTCGTCTTCCGACGCCCGCCCGAAGTTTCCCTGTTCCCCGATTACGACCTTCGCCGCCAGTTCCTGGTGGCGCAACGCCTCGAACCGACCGACCTCACAGTCCCCCACATGCGTTGGATCGAGGAAGGCGACAACCCGCTCGGCACCCCGTACTACGTGATGGATCGCATCGCAAATGCCGAGGCCCCCAGCGACTTTCCGTCGTACCACACCGCCGGAAACTACTTCGAGGCCGATGAAGCCGGCCGGGCGAAGATGTGGTGGGAGTGCGTCGAAACCATCGCGCAGATTCACCGCCTGGACCCAGCCGAACTTCAACTCGGATTTCTCGCGTACCCCAAGTTCGGTACTACTCCCGTCGAACAGGCCGTGAACTACTTCGACGCGGCGCTGCCGTGGGCGGCGCCGGACCTCCCGCCCATCTTCACGAAGGCCCTGGCCTGGCTCAAGGACAATATCTACGAGCCGGAGCACGTGACTCTTGTCTGGGGCGACGCACGCATGTCGAACATCCTCTACAACCAGGATCTCGAGGTCTCCGGAGTGCTCGACTGGGAGATGGCATACCTGGGCGACCACGAGGCCGACCTAGCCTGGCTGGTATTCCTGGACTGGGCATGCAGCGAGTTCGAGGGACACCCGGCCCTTCCCGGCACCCCAACCCGGGAGGAAACCGTCGCTCGATACGAGGAGCTGACGGGATGGAAGGTCCAAAACCTGCATTTCAACGAGGTGCTGGCGGCAGTGCAACTCTCACTGCCCCTGCTGCGCCTGTCCACTCACCTGCAACTCGGTGAGCACATGGACATCACCGCGTTCTGCAAGCACCGGCTCGAGCAATTGTTGGCCGACGCCTAGCGCGTCAAACCTAGAAGCCCCTGACGACGCCACCACGCGACGTCAGGGGCTTTCTGATGCCCGGTGAGTGGGCATCACCGATGTTTCTCAAACTGGACAATCGTATAGTTCGGGGTATCCGCAGGCCATCAGCCCTATAGGCTCGGCAATCACCCCTCAGTGAACGGAAGTACCAGTGTCCCCACATCGCCTGGCGTGGCTCGCCACCGCCGTATTGGCCCTCTTGGTCATAATCCAAGCGGCCGCAGATCCCAGCGGTTTGTTGAGCTTGCTCGGGTGGACGGGCGCTCATCTCTGGCCGATCAACGCGCCGTGGCAGATCGCACCCTTCGTCGTCTACCTGCCGGTGCTGCTCGGAGTCACCTGGTGGTCGGTTCGCTCGATCGCGGCATCCCGATGGTTGTTCGCGGCCACCACGTCCAGCGTCATGCTGGCAGTGCTGCTGGCCAAGTTCGCCATGTCGCTGGTGGCAACCGGAAATCTCGGGGCAGCGGCGTGGGGCAGCGGATTCGCCCTCGCCAAGGCGATTCCAGCCGCGTTGATCGTGGCGGGCGTCGTGACGGTAGCCGGACGCCGACGAGAACTACCCGACATTCTCGCCACAGCTCCGTCAGTTCGGTTCGGGGCCTTGGCTTTCGGCGCCCTCGCACCTTTCCTTGCCGGGCAGTGGTGGGTGGGCGCTCCGTACGACCGGTGGATGCCGGCACCCAATGTGCTCAACGGATTTGTCGCCGCAGTCGGCGGGGTTGTTGTGCTGGTCCTCGGCGCAATCGCCTGCCAACGATTTCTCGGCCGGCGGGTGAGCGGCGGTACCGCTGCAACATTCCTCTCCGGGTGGTTCGCGGCGATGGGAGCCGGCGCGGTGCTCGCACTGGCTGCCTCACTGGTCGGCCTGATCACCGACGACAGCTTCGCCGGCGATCTCTGGCCGCTGATGGCTACGTACATCCGGCTCGCGGACGGTATTTCCTACGGAGCCTGCGTCGGCTGGATCGTCGGACTCGCGGCAGTGTGGGCGCAGCGTCGTTCGGCGCAGCCTGCCACGGAAGCCTCCCGGGCTCGGCGGGCAGAATTGGTGGGAGCCGGCGCGCTTGTCATGGCCGCCGTCGTCGTTGCGGTGCCATTCCTCGCGTCTGCGGATACCGAACCTGCACCACCCGTCACTACTGAAGCGATCGCTGCCGCCGAGACTGGTGCTCTACTCCCCCTTCGCGTCTCGGGCGACACGATCACCGATACGGCAGACCGCCAGGTCCTGTTGCGCGGTGTGAACGTGAACCAACTCGTCGACTTCTACGCGCCCCGCCCCGAGGTCCCGTCGACGGTGCCGCTGACCGAAGAAGACTTCGCCGGCATCGCAGCAGACGGATTCAACGTCGTCCGCCTTGCGCTGTCGTGGTCCTCCCTCGAACCGCAGCGCGGTCATTACGACGAGGCGTACCTCGAAGAAATCCGGACCGCCGTCGCGCAAGCCAAGGCACACGGCCTGTACACGGTGCTGGACATGCATCAGGACGGTTGGTCAGCGGCACCCTCTCCCGACGACGTCAGCTGCCGGCCCGGCACCTCGCCGATGTGGGGCTACGACGGCGCTCCCGAGTGGGCCACCATCACCGATGGTGCGCCGCGCTGCCAGTTCACCGGCCGCGACATCTCGCCGGCGGGTGGCCGCGCGTTCAACAACTTCTTCTACAACACCGACGGCGTCCAGGATCAGCTGGTGAATGCGTGGTCCATGCTGGCCGGCAAGTTCAAGGATGAACCCGCCGTCGCCGGTTACGACTTGTTCAACGAGCCGAACTTCGGCGAAAGTGCCCCGCTCACTTCGTCATTGCTGCTCGGCCAGTTCTACGACCGGACCATCGACGCAATCCGCGATGCGGGCGCCGAGCAGATCGTCTACTTCGAGCCGAGCATCCTGTGGTCCGGCCTCGGCTTCGACAGCGGCCCGCCCCCCGGATTCACCGATGATCGCAACATCGTCTTTTCGCCTCACCTGTACGCCGAGTCGATCACGATGGACGCATCTTTGGGCCTGCCGACCATCGTGAGCATCGAGCGTGGCTTCACCCTCGCCGAGCGAGTGGCACGGATGTACGGCGTCCCGTATTGGAGCGGCGAGTGGGGGTTCTGGGGTGACGATCTTGTCGACCAGGCGGCTCGCTTCACGAAGGCGCAGGACGCCCATATTCAGGGTGGCGCGTACTGGGTCTGGAAGCAGTCCTGCGGCGATCCCCAAAACGGCATCCAGGAACTGGGCGACGGACTCATGCCCATCCTCTGCAGTACCGGCGAAGATGCTCCGCGCAAAACGGCACTGCTGGAACAACTCACGCGCGCCTACCCGAGACTTGCGCCGGGCCGGATCACGCACCTCGAAGCCGAGGGTGACCGGCTGGACCTGACTGGCACCGCCGGCGACGGCAGTTGCCGACTCGAGGTCTGGTTCCCCAGCCCCATCGGCACCGGAGGGTCGAGTACCGACACGTTCGGCATCGACAATCTCGAGATCACTCCGGTTCCCGGCGGCCAACTGTTGACCGGCTGCGCCACCGGGGAGTACGAGGTTCACGCCTCCGGAATTTGAGATACCGACAACTGCAGCGAGTTCATCTGAATCGGCCCCGGGGTACATCCCCGGGGCCACCTCACTACGCGTACAGAGCGTCGAACACGTCGCCGTACTTCTCATGGACGACGCGCCTCATGATCTTCAAACTCGCGGTCATTTCGCCGCCTTCCGGAGTCCACTCCGTCGGAAGCACCCGGTAGCGCTTGATCTGTTCCACCCGAGCGAGATCCTGGTTGGCGATCTCCACCGCGCGGTCGATCTCCGCGACTACGCCCGGATGCGAAGCCAGCTCTGATGGCGTGGCGACGACGATTCCCTGCGAAGCCGCCCACGCCGTCGTCGCATCCAGGTCGAGCACGATCAGGGCGACAACGTAGGGCCGACGATCACCGTAGGCCAACGACTGACCGACCAAGGGATGCTTGGTCAGCAGCGCCTCGAGCGCGGCCGGGGCAATGTTCTTTCCGCCCGACGTGATGATCAGGTCTTTCTTGCGATCGATGATGTAGAGGTGTCCGTCCTCATCGATCCGTCCGATATCACCCGAGTGCATCCAGCCCTCATCGTCGGTGACGGGGAGAACGGATCCGTCGTCCTGGAGGTATCCCGACGCCACGATCGGACCACGCACCAGAAGTTCGCCGTCTTCGAGCAGCTTGATTTCGGTGCCCCGGATCGGGCTGCCGACCGAGCCGAAGCGGAAGTCGGTCTCGGTCGTCGATGTGGCGACGCCGGTGGTTTCGGTCATCCCCCAGGCTTCGATGATCGCGATTCCCTGCTCCCGGAAGTATTCCTGTACGTCCACCGGCAGCGGCGCGGCGGCGCTGCATGCCCAGGTGACCTGGTCGAGGCCGACGTCAGCGAGCGATGACCCCGGTCGAGCACGCAGTGCTGCGGCAAGTTTCTCCCAGATTCTGGGGACGCCGAAGACGCTGGTCGGGCGTGTCTGGAGGAGTACGCCGACCAACTGGCTCGGGTCGGGACAGAACGTCAAGTAGCCAGCCTTGTGGATGGCCATGTAGACCGAGATCATACGTTCGGCAATGTGCGCCAACGGCAGATAGCAGACGCTGCGGAAATGCTGGGGTATTGGCGCCCCGGCATCCCAAGCCTCGGCGTTGGCGATTACGTTGCGGTGAGTGAGCAGCACGCCTTTGGGGATGCCGGTGGTGCCGGAGGTGTAAATCAGTGTCACCGGATCGTCCGCGGTGATCTCCCGCCAACCGGCCTCGAACGTGTCGAGGTCCGTCTCGTCCGTTACGACGTCCGACCACTTCACGAAGCGTTCGTCGTCGGCCACACAGGCCTCGGGATCGAATACGACGACACGCTCGAGCGCGGGCAACTGGTCGAGAACCGGCAGCCAGCGTTCGACTTCACCGGCACCTTCAAGTACGGCTACCTTGGCCCCGCTGTGGTTGGCGACGTACGCAATCTGGGAGGACGGCATCGTGCCGTACACCGTCGCCGGAAGCGCACCGAGATGCACGAGCGCCTGGTCCGTCAACCAGTGTTCGGGGCGACTGGACATCATGATCGCGACGCGATCACCCTTGCTCACTCCCAGCCGGGACAGTCCGAGCGCGATCTGGGCGATACGGGTCCGGGTCTCGCTCCAAGTCAGGATGCGTCCGTCGTGGGACAGCGCTGGCATGTCTCCGTACTGCTCGGCGTTGCGGTGTAGTAGTTCGGGAATCGTCGACATTGCAGAACCTTTCATTAAAGGTGCGGCCGGGGCGCGCTTGGGTCGGATCGAACAAAAAACGAACAGTGCACTAGCCGGCAGTCACCGACTGCTGAGTAGTTGTGGTGGTCACGCTCCGGAGGTAATCGGTCCGCCGAAGGAAGCGAGTGCGCAGCCAGTACGACAACGTCGACTTCGGCCACAAGAGCGTGTTACGCCCGGTGACGGGATCCTGGTACCAACTCTTACAGCCGCCGGCCTGCCACACGGTCGACGAGAGCCTCCCTTGCAGAAACTGGTTGAAGCGGTCCTGGGCATCCTGACGCACCTCGATCACGCCTCGGCGACCGGCGTATCGCAGGCACCGCCTCATGTACCTGGCCTGGGCCTCGATCATGAAAACCTGCGAGTTGTGCCCGAGGCCCGTATTCGGGCCGCACAGCAGGAACAGGTTGGGGAATCCTGCCACCGTCGTCCCCAGATACGCCTCGGGGCCCGACGCCCACTGCGAACCGAGTGCGACGCCGTCGCGTCCGCGAATCGGGACCCGGCTGAGGCTGTTCTGCGCATCGAAGCCGGTTCCGAAAATGATGACATCGGCATCGTATTCGGTTCCATCCGTGTCGATTACGGACTGCGCGCGAACCTCTCCGACGCCGGCGGTGACGACGTCGACGTGCGGCTTGGCGAGTGCCGGGTAGTAGTCGCTGGAGATCAACAGTCGCTTGCAACCGATCTCGTAGTCCGGGGTAAGTTTTGCCCTCAGCTCGGGGTCACTGATCTGCTTCGCGAGGTTACCCGACGCCAACGCCTTGGTGGGCCCCATCTTCGAGGTATCGGAAACGAATCCCTTGGCACGCTTCTCGTGAATCCAGAACAGACGAGCGCGTCGGTTCCATCGCTTGATCGGGTTGCGGCGCATCTCTTCTCGTTCTTCCTCGCTGAACGCGCGGTTGAACTTGGGGGCGATCCACGGGGCGGTCCGCTGGAAGAGCGTGAGCGTTGCGGTTTGGTCGACGATTGCGGGAACGAACTGGATCGCACTCGCCCCGGTGCCGACGACGGCCACCTTCTTACCCTCGAGATCGCACGAGTGATCCCAGTGCGCGGAATGGAAGACCGGGCCCTGAAAGTTTTCGAGGCCGGGCAGCTTCGGGTAGGAAGCGTGGTGAAGTAGTCCCATTGCGGAGACCAGGAATCGCGCTCGGTACACCGAGCCGTCCGCCGTCTCGACCGTCCAGGTACCGTCTTGCTCGTCCCAGACTGCACCGATAACTTTGGCGCCGAAACGAATACGCTCGGTGATCCGAAGCTCGGCGCTCGTGTCACGGAGGTACTCCAGGATCTCCTGCTGCGGCGCGAAGAGATACCGCCAGCCCGGGTTCTGCCGGAAGGAGAACGAGTAGAGCGGTGACGGGATATCGCACGCGCACCCGGGGTAGGTGTTCTCGCGCCAGGTGCCACCAACGTCGTCGCCCTGTTCGAGGATCAGATAGTCGAGTCCGCCCGCGCGGGAGATCGTCGCGGCCGCCGCGAGGCCGGAGAATCCGGCGCCGAGGATGAGCACGTCAGTCCGTGTCGAATTACCTTGTGTGCTTTCAGAAGTCATAGTCGATCCTGTTCAAATTGCGACTCTAGTGGCGCCGGCGTCGGGACAGACTGTCCGAGCGAGCGATAGATGGCATCTACGAGGGCCTGCCCGCGCTCGTTGAGCAGCGTTCCCGGGCCCTGCTTGTTCATGGTGTAGCCGACGCTGAGGCCGAGTGCGGGGTCTGCAAACCCGATCGAGCCACCGGATCCACAGTGGCCGAAGGCATTGCTACCGATCCGCATGCTCTGGCCGGCGCCAAGTTGCGCAGTGTTGTCCATCGACAGCATGAATCCGCCGCGGAATCTGGTCCGCATCAACAGTGTTGCGTCGAATCCGTCGGACATGTGCATCTCTTTCGCCGAAGACGACTTGGGTTCGGCGAGGCACCGAACGGCGGGGTCCCGAAGGGCGTTCGCGTACATCTTGGCGAGGCCCTTTCCATTGGTGACGCCGTTTGCCGCGGGAATTTCCGCCGCCCGGCCGGCACGGGTGTTCACCCCCGCACGAGCCCAGTTTCCCGAGTTGAACACAAAGAGGTTCGGGATCGAACCACGTTGGTGGAGTGCGGCATCGAGGAACGGTGTCGGGGCGACCTCACCGGCGATCCCCTTCACGATCGGAGCGACACGCGGTTCGATTTCCGGCGGTAGTCCGATCCAGAAGTCGAGCCCTTGCGGACCCGCGATCTCTGATGCAAAGAACGTGCCGATCGTGGAACCGGCGACCCGGCGCACGACTTCACCGAGTACAAAACCGAAGGTCACCGGGTGGTAGCCGTGCTGCTCGCCTGGCAGCCAGAACGGCGCCTGGTCCGCGATCCGGTCGGCCATGAACTCCCAATCCTCGAGCATCCCGGATCCGAGCGGCTCACTGAGCACCGGAATCCCGGCGGAATGATTGAGCAACATTCCGATGGTTATGTCGCCCTTGCCATTCGCGGCAAACTCAGGCCACACCTGTGCCACCGACATGTCCTCGTGGAGGTCACCGGATGCCAGGAGTCGGTGGACACACAGTGCGACTGCAGCTTTGGTGGCCGAGAATACGACACTGACCGTGTCCTGTTCCCACACTCGCCCCGTCTCGGGATCGGCGACACCACCCCACAGGTCCACGACCGGCCTGCCGTCGACGAGCACATGCAGGGACGCTCCCACTTCACCTCGCTCGGCGAAATTCCGATCGAACTCCTCTGCCACCGCAGCGAAGGCCGGGTCTGCAACGCCTCTCATCAACGTTGCAGCTCCTGCTTGATCGCAATTCGTCATTGCGACAGCTCCTTTCACGATTGACGACGGGGAACGACGGATCAGCGGTAGAGGCCCTGGGTGTTGATTCCCGCGCCCCCGTCAACTCGCAACGACTGGCCGGTGATGGCGCCGGCGCCGGACGACATCAGGAACAACACCGACGCCACTACCTCGTTCACCTCGACCAGTCGTTTCATCGCAACGTTGCGCAGCACCCGATCCCGCGTCTCTGCCGGCATCGAGAGAACCTTGGGGGTCGCGACCAGTCCGGGGACAATTGCATTGACCCGGATACCTGAATCTGCCCATTCGGCCGCAAGCGTGCGGACCAACCCGAGCACTCCCGCCTTGGCAGCCCCGTATGACACCTGCCCGGGAAGACCGTCCAAAGCCCCCGTCGAAGAGAACAGGACCAGATTCGCCTGATCACTCTCGGCCAGCGCGGCATAGGCGGCCTGCACGGTCCAGAACTGGGACAACAGATTCGACTCGATGTCCTGACGGAAGATACTGGGAGAGAACGACTTTGCGCGATGCAGGGTCGCGACGCTGGCTGCGGCGCCAATCAGGCAGTCCAGTCCCCCGAGCTGGGACACTGCTCGTTTCACTGCCTCCGCCGCTGCAGCCTCGTCGGCGAGGTCGGCCTCGAAGAGCGGGATCGACCCGAGTCCTTCCGGCAGCGCCGTTCCCGGCCGGTCGATTCCGGCGACCTCACAGCCGAGCGCCGCCAGGGCTCCGATCAGTGCGGCGCCGATCCCTCCGGCCGCGCCGGTGACGATGACCTTGGTCCCGGGACCGGGGGCTGTTGCGGGACTGACTGATGTTGACTCCATGACGGACGAGCCTCCCTATCGATATCTACTTGCTGGATGATGTTTGTGCACAATGCCATTGGGTCGATCAAATGATCGGCCGCTCGAATAGGCAACAAGTTACCCACGTCACTACAGCTACGTCAATGCGGCACCCGACACACCTCATCCCGGTCGGCGAGGCCGGAAACGAATTCACCGGAAACGGTAGACAAGCGCCTCATTTTGAAGCTAAAGTGAATTCAGTTCATCAACGAAAGGTCGAAAATGTACGAGACTCTGCTGTATTCGGTCGCCGGTCCGGTTGCCACGATCACGTTCAATCGCCCCGAGCGCCTGAACACCATCGTTCCTCCGATGCCCGATGAATTCCAGGACGCCATGACCAAGGCGAACCGCGACGCACAGGTCAAGGTCGTCGTCGTCCGTGGCGCCGGCCGATCCTTCTGTGCCGGATACGATTTCAGTGGCGGTTTCAAGCACTGGGAAGATCAGATGAACACCGACGGAGAGTGGGACGCGGGCAAGGATTTTGTGATGGCGACCGCTCCATCAGAATCCCCGACGCAGAAGTTCATGAGTATCTGGCGCAGCCCGAAGCCGGTTATTGCTCAGATCCATGGCTGGTGCGTCGGCGGTGGCAGCGAAATGGCCCTCGGCGCCGACATCGTCATTGCCTCCGAGGACGCTCGAATCGGTACGCCGTATGCTCGCATGTGGGGTTGCCACCTCTCCGGCATGTGGATCTACCGGCTCGGGATGGCCAAAGCGAAGGAGTACGCACTGACTGGCAAAGCAGTGTCTGGCGTCGAGGCGGAACGTATCGGCCTGATCAACAAGGCTGTTCCGTTCGAGGATCTCGAAGCTGAGGTAGCCAAGATGGCCGCCCAGCTGGCGAGCATTCCCGTTTCCCAGCTTTCGGCCATGAAGCTGATCGTCAATCAGGCCTACGAGAACCAGGGGCTCGCGAGCACCCAGATGCTCGGCCCGATTCTCGACGGCCTCATGCGCAACACCCCCGAAGCGAAGAAGTTCATCACCATCGCCGAACAACAGGGCGTCGCAGCGGTTGTCGCGGAGCGGGATACACCGTTCGGTGACTACAGCGCTGCGCCGGCCGACGAGCAGCCGAACCCGAACAATGTCATCCACGTCTGACAAAAACACCCCCCACACGCTGACGGCCCGCGGTGACGCCACCCGATTGAGGCTCATCGCGGCCGCCCGCGCGGAACTTCTGGAAACGGGAGGGACCCTGGAGGTTGCAAAGGTCGCGGCACGCGCCGAGACATCTCCCGGGTTGCTCTACCGGTATTTCGGCGCAAAGGACGGCCTGGTCGCCGCCGTTGTCCACGGCTTCTACGACTCCTACGACGACGCCGTCTTCGCGGTCCCTGTATCGCCGGAACTCGGCTGGACCGAGCGTGAACGCTTACGCCTGTCCCGCGAGATAGATTTCCTGTTCGAGGACGGGCTCGCACAGATCGTCATGGGTCGGCGAATGCGCGAACCGTCAGCCGCTCAAGCGGATGCAGAACGCCTCGCCGCCCAGATCGACATGGCCGCACGCAACGTCGCGTACGCACAGCGCAACGGCGAGGTTGATCCCGCGGTCGATGCACGCCTCGTCTCTGCCGCATTCCTCGGAGCGTTCCGTGAGCTCATGGCCGAGGCCATGAGCCGCGAGGTCACACCCTCACGTCAGTACCTGTTGGACACCATCTGGCGACTCGGCGCCAGCATCATCCCCAGCACCTGACACATCTGAAAATTGCTTGGGGCACAGTCGATTTAACCAACAATCGACTGTGCCCCAAGTTTCAGGACCCACGAATCGTCACCGCACGTGAGGCACGTCCACGCCCGTGCGGCCACAGGAGAGAATTATGGGAAACCTCGCACTCAATCTCGCGGCCAGTGCCGCGAATACCCCCAACGCTCCCGCCCTGAGACTGGGCGAGACGACGTTGGATTACGCAGCTGTCGACGACGCCACCGCACGGATCGCCGGGTTGCTCCGGGATCGTGGAATCGGGCCGGGCGATGTCGTCGGGATCTGTCTGCCGAACGTGCCGTCCTTCGCGATCTGCTATTACGGCGTCCTCCGAGCCGGCTGCATCGTGGTCCCGCTCAACCCGCTCCTGAAGGAGCGTGAACTGACCTACCATCTCACCGACTCGGGCACCAAGGTTCTCTTCGCCGGGGAGGACGTCGCGGACACTGCCCGGGTCAGCGCCGCCGCGGCCGGAACCGATCCGATCACCGTGACGGCCAACGGGTTTGACGAACTCCTGGCGCAGACCGTGCCGGCGCACGAGTACGTGGAACGCGACGACAACGATACGGCTGTCATCCTTTACACCTCCGGCACCACAGGCAAACCCAAGGGTGCCGAGCTGACCCACGCGAACCTTGCTGCCAACTGCGACGTCGTGGCATCGACTTTGCTCGAACTCTCGTCCCAGGACGTAGTGCTCGGTGCGCTTCCGCTCTTCCACGTCTTCGGCCAAACCTTTGCACTGAACACAGTAATCAAGGTCGGGGCTTTGCTCACTTTGGTTCCTCGCTTCGACCCCGCTGTTGTGCTCGAGGTGCTGGAGCGCGACCGGGTCACCGTGTTCGAAGGCGTCCCGACGATGTACAACGCACTGTTAAACCACCCCGATGCACAAGCTTTCGACGTCTCTAACCTTCGACTCTGCGTCTCCGGCGGATCTGCGATGCCGGTCGAGGTGATGCGCAACTTCGAGGAAGCATTCGGTTGCACGGTGCTGGAGGGATACGGACTTTCCGAAACCAGCCCGATCGTCTCGTTCAATCTCCCTGACCGCGAACGCAAGGCAGGCTCGATCGGACTGCCGGTAGTCGGCGTCGAGATGCGACTGGTCGACGACGCCGGGCACGACGTCGATGCCGGGGAGGTCGGAGAGATCGTCGTCCGCGGCCACAACGTGATGAAGGGATACTGGAGAAACCCGTCCGCGACCACCGCGGCGATTCCCGACGGCTGGTTCCGCACCGGTGATCTGGCCCGACGCGACACCGATGGGTACTACTTCATCGTCGACCGGAAGAAGGATCTCGTGATCCGCGGAGGATACAACGTGTATCCCCGGGAGATCGAGGAAGTTCTGTACGAGCACCCGGATGTAGCCGAGGTCGCTGTAATCGGTGTTCCCGACGCAAGACTCGGCGAGGAGGTGTGCGCTGTCGTGGCACTCAAGCCTGGCCGTACCGCGACAGCCGACGAACTTGCCGATTTCGCCAAGGAGCGCGTCGCCGCCTACAAGTACCCACGTCACGTAGTCCTCGTCGAGGCACTGCCGAAGGGTGCGACGGGAAAGATCCTCAAGCGGGAGATCGTCGTGCCGTCCGAGATCCGAAACGGACAATCCGCCGTCCGCTGAGCCGCCGACCGGTTCCGGGCGTCGGTCCCCTGCTACATTTTTCGAGGATGTACCCGGAACCGGATCACTGTTCACGTCGGAGGTGAAAATGGCGAGAAACCTCGGACTCGAGGCCGGCGTGGACGTGGCCGAGCAGATCAGAGTCGAAGCAGCGCGGTTGTTTCACCACCGTGGTTACGGAATGACCGCGATCCGCGAAATTGCCGACGCCGTCGGAATTTCGTCGTCGACGATGTACCACCACTATCGAAATAAACAGGATCTACTGTTCGCCATATCCCTGCAATTCATGCGCGAATTCAACGACGCAATACTCCCTGTCCTGACCGACTCGACGCGTGCGCCGCAAGATCGCCTTGACGAAGCAATCACACTTCATCTACATATCAGCAGTGCACGGAGTACTGAACTGCTGAGCATTCGGGGAAACCGCGGCGCACTCTCTCCCGACCAGTTGGACACCATCGTGGGCATGCAGGCCACCTACCAACGTGCCGTTCGCGACACGGTGGCCGACATCCGGGGCCCGGGCGCCGAGACAAGCGATGTCGAGATCACGACCCTCGCACTGATGGATCTGATCAACGGGGTCTGCCAATGGTTCGACCCGTCCGGACGCCTGTCGATGGACGCGATCGCGGACCGCTACCGGGACATCGCCCGATCCTTGGTGATCGGCTCCTAGCCGACGGACGTAAGGTCCGCCGGCTACGAGTGGATGTCGGTGTCTCAGCGCGGCAACCCCAGCACCCGCTGCGCAATGACATTGAGCTGAATTTCGATGGTGCCGCCGCCGATCAGAACGGCGGGAACCCCAAGGTAGTCCTGAACATACGGCTCCTCCGGGCTGCCCACCGCGCCCAGCGGCCCGAGCAGGCCGACCAACGCACGGGACCCGTCGCGCTGCGCTATTGCGTGGAAGACCTTCTGCACGCTAGTCGCCGATCCAGTCGTGTCCTCCGTCCCGTGCAATCGTTGCAGGACGCTCATCAGATTCATCGCACCCACGGACAGCTCGCGGCCTGTGTTGCGTCCGAGAACTCGAACCACCTCGTCGCGGGTGCTCCCGTACTCTCCCCCGTCGAGCAATTGCCGGACGGTGTCCGCGGACCCGTGTCCGAACTTGGCCGTGCCCATCTTGAGTCGCTCGTTCGACAACGTGGTGACGGCCAGTCTCCAGCCGTCGCCCGGGCCGGCGACGACGCAGTCGTCGGGTACGAACACGTCGTCGAAGAAGACCTCGTTGAATTCCCAGACTCCGGTGGCCTGCTGCAGCGGGCGGACGTCGACGCCGGTGGAGTTCATGTCGATCAAGAAGTAGGTGAGGCCGGCGTGTTTCTTCACGTCCGCATCGGTTCGGGCCAAGCAGACGCCCCAGTCCGCTTCCCGCGCTTGCGAATTCCACACCTTCTGACCTGAAAGCACCCAACCTCCGTCGACCTTGCGGGCCTTGGTGGACAGACCGGCGAGGTCCGATCCCGCTCCCGGCTCGGAAAACAGCTGGCACCACACGAGTTCACCTCGCAGCGTCGTGGGCACGAACCTCTTCTGCTGTTCCTCGGTGCCATGCGCGATCAGAGTCGGCAGCACCCACTCGGCAATTCCCGTGTCGGGCTGAACAAGTCCCCGTTGGGCAAACTCGTCACCGATGACCGCTTGCTCCAACGGTCCGGCGTCGAGGCCGTAGGGCTGCGGGTAGTGAGGCGCGGTCAAACCTTCGGCAGCGAGTCGGCCACGGCGGGCGCCGCCGCGTGACGGCGCCCACCCTTCCGTCGCGACCTCGTCTTCCGGGAGTGCGAGAACATCGTCGAGAACCTCGCCGACGCGTACTCGCAAGTCCGGCAACGTGTCCTGGTCCACAAAAGAAAAGTCGCGAGTGGCATGTTGCGCGACCTCGCCAAGTCGCTTGGACCATTCGTCTTCGGTGCCGACGACGGACGCGATGCTCACGGCCCGCCGCCAGTACAGGTGCACGTCATGCTCCCAGGTGAATCCGATGCCACCGAGCAGGCTGATGCAATCGAGGGCCTGGTCGATGCCGGATGGGGCGGCATTGAGCGCCGCCTGGGCTGCTACCAGTTGCTGCTGATCGGACGTTCCTTGGGCCGCCCGGGCTGCGTCCCACGCTGCAGCACAAGCAATCTGGGATCGGACGAGCATAAGCGCAGCCTTGTGCTGGACTGCCTGGAAGCTGCCCACCGGACGCCCGAACTGGTGTCGAGTGCGCACATAGTCCACCGCGGTTTCCAGACACCAGGCTGCGATCCCGCTGGCCTCCGCCCCCAACAACGCCGTGACGATGAGGTCGACACGCACCTGGTCAATGCCTGCCAGTACCTGGTCCTGAGCAATCGGGTGGCCGGCAAGTTCGAGCCGTCCGACTGACCTTGTGAGGTCGAGGGCGTCGCAAGGTGTCACTGTCGCAGTCGCCGACTCCCCGGCCCCGCCGAGCCAGAACCACAGGTTCACGTCAGGCGCATCTGTATCTGCCGCACGCACGAGAATCTTGGCCGCACCGGGCAATCCGAGTGTCGGATCCGAAATACCGGCGACCACCCAGCCGGTGGCCGTTTGGCGTGCCGTCAATCGGTTCCCCGCAACGATCGCGCCGGTGGAACCCTCACTGAACGCGAGGAGCAGATCGCCGGCACCACTCGAGGCCGTCGCCGCAACAGCACTGGCAATCACGGTCGGCACATAGTGTCCGGGGAACATGGACTTGCCGAACTGCTCGACCACTACCGCGAGAACATCAAGCCCACACTCCGAACCGTCAACGGACTCCGGCAAATGCATGTTGTGCCATCCTTGCCGCACCACCGCATCCCACACCAGGCCGGGTCCGCTACCAGCAGACAAAGCGTCGGCATGAGTCCTGGTCTCGGCGATCGGCGCGTTCCGTCGGGCAAATGCCGCAACAGAATTCGCCAGCGCCTGCTGATCCTCGTTGATCGGTAGAGCCATCAGTCCTCCTATTTCACGTGCATGGTGGTGAGCTTGGTGGAGAGTTCCCACAGATCGGCGGCGGTCGCGGGGTCGGTCGCATGGGCACTGGCCGCGCCGACGCTGCAGTCCGCGAGATAGCCACCGCCGATGGAATCGAGCTCGGGCGCGATTGCACCCCAGACCGATGTCGCTGCGGCAGCCGGGACGGACTTGAGGTTCGAGAGCGAATTCGACGTCCCCGACGCCAGACGCTTCATCTCGGCCATGTCTTCTCGAGACATGTGACGCGCGAGCCCAGTGGCACACACCCCCGGATGAACTGCGAATGCATGCACACCGTCGCCGCCGACCTGCCGTTCGAGTTCGACGGTCATCAGCACGTTCGCCGACTTGGACTGCCCGTAGGCAACAAACTTGTCGTAGGCGCGACGCTCGAAATTCGGATCGGCAAGATCAACCGGGTGAGTCCGATGTGCGTCCGAAGACACCGTGATCACTCGGGCAGCTCGACCGGATTTATCGGCGGCGGCCACCAACATCGGCAACAGCGCGGTGGTCAGCGCAAAGTGGCCGAGGTGGTTGGTACCGAACTGAAGCTCGAAACCGTCCCGAGTGTGCTCGAACGGCGTGTACATCACCCCCGCATTGTTGATCAGAACGTCCACTGTCATGGATAGATCCGACAGTCGATCTACCAGTGCGCCAATACTTTCCACGTCACCGAGATCAACCCCGAAAACATCCAGCTCGGCGGTGGGGTGCGCGACCCGGATTCGAGTCGCCACTGACCCTGCCGCAGAAATGTCACGCGCGGTGAGGACGACGTGGGCACCAGCACCGGCGAGGGCTTGGGCTGTCTCCGCGCCCAGCCCACTCGACGCGCCGGTGACAACAACGGTTCGACCGGTCAGGTCAACGCCCGCGAGGACATCGCCGGTGGTGATCGCTGGAACGTCGGTAGGCTGCGACGTCATTCCGGCGCAACCTCTTGCCATTCCTCGGACAGTTTCGAAACCCATTGTGGGTCACGCCTTTCCAGATAGGCACGAACGCCCTCAGCTGCGTCGGGTTTGCCCATGACCCGCAAGTGCAGTTCAGTCTCGAGTTCCGCCACCCGTTCAGGTTCGAATCCGCGCCGTGCGGTCTGCCACAGGAGGCGTTTGGACAGCGCCACCGACATCGGCGCAACATTTACCGCGATATCACGGGCGATGTCCAATGCGGCGGGCAACACCTCGTCGGCCGGCAGACAACGGCTTCCCAGTCCCAGTCGCACGGCCTCGGCGCCGTCGAATGTGCGGCCCGTCAACAGAATATCTGCGGCAACCGCCATCCCCGCGATGTGCGGAACCGTCCAGTGCGACATGACGTCCGGCAGCACCCCCCGCCGAACCTGCGGTATCGAATACTTGGCGTTGTCGGCGAAGATCCGAATGTCTGCCTGCATCGCGATAGTCAAGCCGATTCCGATCGCATGCCCGTTCACCGCGGCGATAACAGGCTTACGAAGATCGAAGGCGGGCGGATTCACGGGAGACGCCGTGAACGTGTCGGCCGGAGCATCGAAGGTATCTGCGCCGCCACCGAGATCCGCGCCCGCGCAAAATGCCGGAGGTGCGCCGGTCAGCACGATCGCGCGAACCTCGTCGTCGTTGTCGAGGTCACGGTAGGCCGCTCCCAGCGCCTGACCCATCGCCCGGGTGAACACATTGCGCTGCTTCGGACGGTTGAGCGTAATGACGGCGACACCACAGTCCACCTCCACCGACAGCCCAGTTGTCATCGATCCGCCTCGAGCGCCGAAATCATCTCCGCGATATGTTCATCCACCACCGGATAGCCCGGGAAATAGCAGCACACACGATCGGCATGGTCTCCGAATCGCGCGATGATCTTCGCTGCACATTCTTCGGGAGTTCCCACCACCGCAATGGCGTTCATCATGTCGCGATCAATCAGGTCCCTCATCGCGTCGAATTCGCGATTCCGCGCCAGCGAATTAAGTTCTGGTTGAATGTCTTCCCAACCGTCAACCTCGAGCACCGGCCGATACGCCGGGGTGGATGCGTAGAACCCGAGCAGGCTTCGGACCCCACGCTCGGCGGCATCAAGTTCGTCAGGTGTGCGACCGACACCGACCAGAACCTGGGGGTAGATCGCCAGGTCCGATTGCGTGCGCTCGCCCAGTGCGAGCCCCTCCTCGATCGCGGGCATCGTGCGTTCCCGGAAGTGCCGGGCACTGTTGAAGGGCATGACGAGCAATCCGTCCGCCACCTCCGCTGCCGCCCGAGTCATCAAGGGACCCAACGCTCCCAGACAAATTTCCGGAGTGCCGTACGGATTTGGCCCGGGGTCGAATGTCGGGGGCATGAAGGTGTGCCGCGTAAACTCGCCGGCGAAGTCAAGCGGTGAACGCTCCTCCCACGCAGTGAAGATCGCCTTGATCGCCAAAACCGACTCCCGCATCCGAGCGGCCGGACGCGACCATTCGGTGCCGTAACGTCGTTCGATGTGCGGACGTACCTGCGAGCCCAAGCCCAGCCGGAATCGCCCCCGACTCAAGGACTGTAAGTCATTCGCGACATGAGCCAGATGTAACGGGCTGCGGGGCAACGCAATTGCCACGTTTGTCATCAGGTCCACCTGGACGGCACCCGACGCCGCGACGAGCGGCACGAACACGTCGTGCGCTCCCTCGAACGTGAAAAGGCCGTCTGCACCCAGGGCGACAAGTTCTTTCGCCCGTGCTGCCGCATCCTCGGGCCGGCCGTTCAACTGAAGGTCGATCTTCACTCGTGCACCGCTTTCATCTCACGCGTCTCGGTGGCATGCGCAGCCAGAACGAACAGGGAACCCGCAAGCGAATCGACAAAGCCGTCTTCGTCCTCGGTACCCCTGGTCAACCCGCGCATTGTCGTTGCACCGGACATCAAGTCGAACAGGAACATTGCGTCTACACCGGCCGGGATTTCGCCTCGGGCTGCGGCACCTTCGAGTAGACCTTGGAAGGCCTTGCGGACCGGCGCACCGATCGCCAGCAGTCGTTGACGGGCCTCGTGGCTTTGCGAATCGGCAAGTAGACCCGGAACACCGGCCCGCGCAGCCGGACGCGCAGCACGAACAAGGAAGACACGTACCCAGAGGGCAAGGTCGGTCCGAAGGTCGCCGGATTCATCCGGCAGGGGGTGCCCGCCCGTGCCATGCACGGCTTCCTCGATCAGGGCTTCCCGCGTAGGCCACCGACGATAGATAGCAGGCGTATTCACGCCGGCCATACGCGCGATCGCCGCAATCGTTGTCTGTTGGTAGCCGACATCTGCCAGGAGTCGACGTGCTGCCACAAGCACTGCCTGATCCTTGCTCAGGTCACGAGGACGTCCAGGGCGGGGTTGAATCTCGAAATTCACAATTACATAGTAACCCGTAACGTTATTATTCCGTGGAGATTTGCAACTATTTAAGTAGCGTGCCTGAAGCCTTCACCACTCGTTCGCCTACTTTCCGGGCGCTCCGTACACATGATCCGCGCGCAGGCTCAGAATCTGGCGGCGCTCGGCGACCATGGCGCGGCGGTAGTCCTCCCAATCAGGATGCTCCTGGCCACTGATACCGCGATACAACTCGACCAGCGCATCAGCAACCTCGTCATTCGGATCCGCCGCCACGGGAGTCAGTTCGGCCGACCCCTCGATCACCGCGTAACTCCAGAAATCCGGCGCGCTGACATGCAGTGATACGCGCGGGTCCCGGGCAGCATTTTTGCTCTTCGCGCGGTCTGCCGTTATCGACACCGATGCGGTTCGCGACTCTGCGTCCCACAGAAAAATGACGTTGGACAGTTGAGGTCGGCCGTCGCGCTTGATTGTCACAAGAACGCCCTGTTTCCCTTTGGCAACAAGCTCGAGCAATGTGTCCCGGATTTCTGTGTTGTCAGTCATAGTTCGATCAACCACGACGGAGTTCACGTTGTTCCGGGCGCCGCGCAGTCCAGTTCCGAGAATCCGGTCCTTCCCCCACCACATTTCCTCCGTGAGAATAGATCCATGGCCCTCGCACCCGACATCCTTCGCTACACGGCGTTCAGTTCCGATCCTGCCGGCGGCAATCCAGCAGGAATCGTTTTGGATGCCCGCGGAATCGACGATGCAGAGTTGCAGGCCATCGCGACCCGCATCGGATACCCGGAAACCGCCTTCATCACCGAACCTGGATCTGCAGAGAACCAGCAGCACAGCCCAATTCGATACTTCTCCCCCATTTCGGAGATCCCGTTCTGCGGTCACGCCACCATCGCCACCGCCGTGGCACTCACCGAGCGTGACGGCGCCGGCACTTTCGTGTTCGAGACTTCCGTCGGGCCGGTGCCGATCACGACCCAGGTCGACGAATCAGGCATCCGTGCCACTTTCACCAGCGTCGAACCATCGGTCACGGATATCGATCACGCGGTACTCACCGCCCTATTAGGACTCGTCGGTCTCGACTCCTCGGCCATCGATACCGACTTCCCTCCTCGACTGTCCTATGCCGGCAACACCCATCCCGTCGTGGTTCTTCGGGATCAGTCGACGTTCGACGAGTTCATCTTCGACCCGTCGACAATGCGCGCACTGATGGATGCGCAAGGCTGGCCTGGGACGGTGACTTTCCTGCATCGATTGGACGACAACACCTTCGAAGCCCGGAATCTTTTCCCTGCCGGCGACATCACCGAAGATCCCGCTACCGGATCTGCCGCAGCCTCGACAGGCGGATACCTTCGCTCACTGGATCCCGCGAACACTCCCCGCCGCATCACCATTCACCAGGGCCGGCATGTCGGCCGGCCAAGCATCCTGCTGGTCGACATTCCGACGCAAGGAGGAATCGCGGTCACGGGAACAGCCGTCCCGATCGCGGAGGACGACTGATCGCCGCAGGCAGTCAGCCCTTGTGCGCCACGACGCGAGAAGTGATGACGGGCAAGCCATTCGGCACTCCCCCGCCGATCAGTTTGTCGAGCGCATCCTGATCGACATATTTCTCGACGAGGTCGGCCAGGAGGTCGAGTTGCTGTTCACGGACCTCAGCGACCGAAACATTCTCGGCAACAACAAATCCATCACCGGCAACATCCATCAGTAGCATCCGGCGGTAGTCATCGCTTTCCAAAAGCCCGTGCCAGTGAGTCCCCCGAACCGAGCCTCGAACGCTTCCCTCCGGAGTGCCGTCGGCGTTGTGCAGGAGTGGTGAGTCTCCGTTTCGGATCACCCGTCCATGATGAATCTCGTACCCGGACACTGCAACACCGTCGGCATGCCCCTCTACCTGGGCCAGTACCTTGTCCGCAGCGAACTCGATTTCAAGATCCAGCAAGCCGAGACCCGTCGTAGTGCCGGATCCCGATTCCACGTCGTCGACAATCGCCTTACCCAGCATTTGGTAGCCGCCACAAATACCGAGGATCGACTGCCCGCGACCCGCTCGGGCAATGATCTCCTCCGCCAGTCCGGTACTACGCAACCATTCCAGATCGCTCACGGTGGACTTACTGCCCGGGATCACCACGAGGTCGGCGTCGCGAACCCGCGAGGGATCAGTGATCCACGAAACCGCAACGCCCGGTTCACAAGCCAGCGCTTCGACATCTGTCGAGTTGGAGATGCGAGGCAAGCGGATTGCGGCAACGGTCAGCCATGACGATCCGACCGGTGGCCCGGGTCGACCTACGGGAGCATTGCCGGTCACGCCCAAGGAATCCTCGGCGTCGAGCCACAGGTCTTCGGCGAACGGAATGACACCCAGCGTCGGACGCCCGGTCAACTCGCGCAGTTGCTCGAGTCCCGGTTCCAGCAGTCCGACGTCGCCGCGAAACTTGTTGATCACAAACCCGGCGATCAAGGCTTGGTCACTTTCCGACAGAACCGCGACAGTCCCGAAGAGATGCGCAAGGACTCCCCCACGGTCGATGTCACCGACCACGATCACCGGAATCTGCGCCGCCTCGGCCAACCCCATGTTTGCGAGATCTGTTGCCCGCAAATTGATCTCGGCCGGAGATCCTGCTCCCTCGCAGATCACGACGTCGTAGTCCTCGCGCAACGACGCCAGATCTTCCGCCACGACGCCCCGCAACCACGCTCGATGCTGCATGTAGTCACGAGCACCGACCGTCGTCACCGCTTTGCCGCGTACCACCAGCTGCGACGTGCGATCACTTCCCGGTTTGAGCAGCACGGGATTGAAACGCACACTCGGCTCGAGCCCGCAGGCCCGTGCCTGAAGTGCCTGCGCACGACCGATCTCGCCACCGTCCAGGGTGACGACGGAGTTGTTGGACATGTTCTGCGCCTTGAACGGCGCGACACGAACACCGCGGCGTGCCAACATCCGGCAGAGACCGGCCACAAGCACGCTCTTACCGGCATCCGACGTCGTGCCGGCTACGAGCAGGGCACCGCGCAGGGTCAAGGCAGGGTCAGGATCTCGGCACCGGTGTCGGTGACAACCAAGGTGTGTTCGAACTGCGCCGTCCACTTACGGTCCTTCGTGACGACGGTCCAGTCGTCTTCCCAGATCTCGTAGTCGATGCCGCCGAGGTTGATCATCGGTTCGATGGTGAAGACCATGCCGGGCTCGATGATGGTCTCGACCGTGGGCTCGTCGTAATGCAGGATCACGAGGCCGTTGTGGAATGTCTCACCGATGCCGTGACCGGTGAAGTCGCGGACGACGCCGTAGCCGAAGCGATGAGCGTACGACTCGATGACACGGCCGATGACGTTGAGTGCGCGACCCGGCTTGACTGCCTTGATTGCCCGCATCGTGGCTTCGTGGGTGCGCTCGACGAGCAGTCGATGCTCTTCGGATACATCGCCGGCAAGGAATGTTGCATTGGTGTCGCCATGAACGCCACCGATGTACGCGGTGACGTCGATGTTGACGATGTCACCGTCCTGAATGACCGTGGAATCGGGGATTCCATGGCAAATCACCTCGTTGAGGGAAGTGCAGCAAGACTTGGGAAAGCTCTTGTAGCCCAACGTCGACGGGTAAGCGCCGTGGTCGATCATGTACTCGTGGGCGATGCGATCAAGCTCGTCCGTGGTAACGCCGGGAGCAACCGCTTTGCCGGCCTCTTGCAGCGCCTGCGCAGCGATCTTGCTGGCGATACGCATCGCCTCGATGGTCTCCGGAGTCTGGATCCACGGCTCGTTGCCTTCCTTGGCGGTCGGCCTCCACGCGTACTCGGGCCGCTCGATCTTGGAGGGCACGGCAAGTACAGGTGAGACGGTTCCGGGGACCAACGGTGTGCGCACAGACATGCAGAACAGCCTAGACCTCGATCCTCGAGCTAGCCGGACGCACTCCAATTCCGGAACACAGGATCGATGACAGCCCTGATCGGAGCAGACATCGTCTGGCCGAATTCCGCAAAAAGCGCGTCGCGGGAATCGAAGGTTCCCAGCTCCTTTTCGACGAACTCGGAGAAGTCCAGGCAATCGCACGAACTCGCTTCGGTCCACCTGATCGGGGCCCGCGAGAGTGCGTCGAACAGGGTCTCGGCTCCAGCGTTGGCGAACGGCTCGAACGACGTCGCCTCGGTCGGTTCCACCAGCACCTCGGATACGTCACACCAGTTGCCGTCGATCAGGAACTCCGGCCAGGCCAGCAACACGCGCTCGGGGATGAACGCATGCAATCTACGGAATCGTGGGTACCAGAACTCGCCACGCAGGATCAGCCCGGTCACCCGTGTCCTTATCCCGTGGCGACGCGCCAACGCCTCGAGAACGGCCAACCGCTGACTGCACGAGCCACGTTCCCGTCGGAGAGTGACCGAAACCGGTTGAGTGTCGTCGAGTGCGTAGACAGCGCGAATTCTCTGTTGGATCGCCCGGTGAGCCGCGACGAGAAACTCGCGCGCGGATGTCGTCTCTCGCGCGGCTTCGGCATACAACTGTTCGACGCTCGGGTGACCCCAATCCAAAATCTCCGACGCGTGGACGCCACCCGCCGCGTCACCGCGAGTCACATCGCCGATTCGAAGGCCTGACATCACAGCGCACGTCATGCCTGCACAGTAACCACGTTCCGCCTGTCACACCCACACTCGACCGAAAGCGTCCGGTGATTGTGATCTCAACCGTCGGATGCCGCCGGTTTCCATGATGTCCAGGTGCATCGAACTCAGCAGTGTCGGCGCGCCTCGCCACAACGCAGGTTGACCATCGCGATTGAAGAGGCCGAAGCGTCGAGCGCACACAACGCCGCGCAATTCCGAAAGTTGGAATGTCACCAACACAGTGGTGAACGGGAACCATCCTTCGATCTCCACGTCGATCAAGCCGAGGTCCCTGTTCTCCTCGATGAGTCGCGCCCGTTCTCGGCAGGCCCACACTTCGGGATCGCCAACTTCCGCTGGTGGATTCACCGGCAGGTAGGGCATGGGGAGGTCCTGTTGATCCGCTTCACGCAACTCGATTTCACCGCCACAGCGCAACGAATCCGGTTCGGAGACATACAGATCCTCGGTCGTCGAAATCCACAATTGCCCAGAAGACGCCAGCACTGCAAGGTCTTTCGGAAATCCCGGCGCGAACGCCCAAGCGGCCGGACGGGTGAGGTGACGGTCGAGCCGATAGTAGGCGAAACTCTCAGCCCGAGAGTTGAACACGACGTCGAACCGGTCGTCGCGATATGCACTCGCGACATGACTCCCAGTTGCCGCGAACCACGGCCCACCCACCACAGGCCACGGCCCGAACGAAGAACTCAAGCGAATCCTCAACGCTGGGAAGAGATTGTCGTCGAGAACTTCAGCGGACATCGAGGACCGTGACACCGCCAACGGTGCGCCGATATCCACCAACTTCACATCCATCGTCTCCCAGTACCGCCGCGGCCACGCTGTACCGATCGTGCAGGTTCCATCCAACGACACTCTGGCGCACCAACATCCGCGGTCGAATAGTGCAGCACTCGTTCCTTGCACACCGGTTCGCATGAATACCAGAAATCCAGACTGCTCGACGCCGATACTCTGAACATCAGCCGGTACCGTGACCTCTTTCACGCTCCCCTGAATTGTCCGGAGCCGGATCAGCGTCGGTGCGCCTTCATCGCGTCCATCTCGATGGGTCGTGTATGCGAGGACACCGTTGACCAGTGCCGCACTTCGGACCGGAGCCTCGTCGAGCACTCGCACCACGCCTGTGGAATCACAGTGCGCGATTCCGTCCCGACCTGTGATCCAACATCCGGACTCGTCGGCCCACAGTGACCGAATCTTGTATCCCACGATCCCCGAACCACGTATCGGTCCCGGTATGACGTGCTCGGTAACCTCGCCGTTTCCGACCCGACGCAGCAGAAGCGGGTGGCTGACGTCGAGTACCCAGAGAACATCGCCGTAGCCGGCCATCGAACCTGCCTTGAAGGCGCGTCGCGCCGGCGCAGCGCGGTAATCGTCTTGCGGGGCGCTCATGCGCCTTTCGTCGTGTCGCATTCACTCATAGCGTTCACCATACCGATATCTACGCGCTATTCGCAGAAAGCGCTCGATTCGAGTTGACGGCGACCGAATGTAACTGCGACGCTCACCCACATGCAAACCCAATTCATGCCATACGCAATTAGGGGAACCTCCGGTTGCACTACACACGATGTTTCTCCGAAACCTCATGAAGGATTCGTCAACAGCCAACTCGCACATCTCGGCAGCACACCTGATCTAAAATTACGTTCCCTCATCATCGACGCACTGTTTCCCGGATCAGATAGCAAATGCTGCGGAGTCACGTGCGCAGTACGGTCCACCGGAAACGACGCCGACTTCATGCTCAGGTGTTCCGTCTGCGACAGACTCCTCGCGCTCACCGAGAACAAACCGCGTTACACACCGATCCAATGGTCCGATGCTGCTATCACTGACTTTCAGTCATCTGCGGTGGTTGCCCCACCGTTGTGGGTGGAAACCGCCCCTCTGTGGATCGAGAGCAAGCACAACGAAACGGTGGCCTGCGTCGACCTCCATCCAAGAAAAGGCACACCTTGCCGACTGGTCGCGCCCCAAGTGCTTATATACACGAACAGACACAAAGCAATGCCGGTATCCGTAATAACCGACCGAGATATTTCGATAAGTGAACTATATCGGACAATTCGGAACGATTCTCCGGAGCAGGGGTTCGAACTCGAGGAAACGCGATTTCCCATCATCCGATCTTCAACGATAGTCAATAAGCTCGCCGAAGCTGCACCCGAATTCTCGCCAGATGTCATCGAAACACTCCATGGCATCGTCCATGCATTTTGGATCTGGGCGCCTCGCCTCGTGGACCCGAAATTAAGTACGCAAGCCCGCTCATGGATTCCCGACAACCTTCGTGAATGCGCAGACAAAAACGGGTGCAGCAACCAACCGTGGGAACAGTTCGCTGCAGCCCGCCTCGAGGCTCGGAAAAGACGGGACCTCAAATCCGGACAATGACAGGCTGTTGATATCTCGTCACTCCCGCAGGGTTGTCAGGAACGCAATCCGATCACCGCGGTAGAGGGACCGCACACGCTCAATGGGAATGCCGTCGGGATCCACCGACGTCCGGTGCAGCAAGAGCATCGGCATCGAGGTCGTGGATTCCATCAGTGTCGCCTCGCGGGGCGAAGCCAATACTGTTTCAATTCGTTCGGTAGCCGAGCCGAAGACAACGCCGATGGAACGAATGGCGGCATAGAGCGAAGTCGTGCCGTCAAAGGTGTCCAGCATTTCACCAAACCTGCTGTCCGGCATATACGTTGATTCCAGTCCGATCTTCTCACCGTCCGCAAGCAGGACGCGTTCGAGGTGAACGACGGAATCGCCGACGTCGATTCCCAACTCGGCCGAAAGCCCGTCGTCGGCGAGGATGCGCTCAAATGTCACCACCCGTCGTCCCGGGACACGCCCCGCGCTCACGGCACCTTCTGTGTAGGACCGCAGCGAAAGCGGTTGCACCAGCTTGGGACTCGACACAACGGTTCCGCGCCCGCGGCGTTCGATGCGCCCCTCGACCAGCAGATCACGCAGTGCCTGACGCACGGTTTCGCGGGCGACGGTGAATCGTGCGGCAAGTTCCCGTTCGGACGGAACCGCATCTCCTTCTTCGAGCCCATCCAGAATCGTCTCGATCTCGGTGCGCACGCGGTAGTACTTGGGTTCCGATTCTGCAACACTCATCTGGCGATTCACAGGGTTCAGATTACGCGAAAATTGGTCTATACCAAACGTTAACCTACTGTTCGCCTCAATTATCCCCATTGGTCTAGACCAAATGTCATGGTCTCTACATGCGAATTTTGATTGTGGGTGGAGGAATCCTCGGAACGGCCCATGCCGACGAGGCAATCCGCCGCGGACACGAAGTTATCCATCTCGAACGTGAGCGTGAAGCCCGCGGTGCCACCGTACGGAACTTTGGATTGGTCTGGGTATCCGGGCGCGCTCCCCACGAACTCGAGGCTGCCGTGCGGTCACGTGAACTGTGGGCTGACCTGGCAGTTCGAGTACCGAAGATCGGGTACCGCGCAGCCGGTTCGATTACGTTGATGCGCACCGACGAAGAAGTGGCCGTCGCAGAGGAAGCCTTTGCTCGTCCCGACGCCGACACTCGCGGTTTCACACTCCTCGACGCCGACGGTGTCCGCGCCGTCAACCCAGCACTGCGTGGGAAGTTCCTCGGCGGACTGCACTGCTCACTCGACGCCGCCGTCGAATCCCGCCAAGCCCTCCCCGCTATCCGCTCCTACCTGGAAGCCACTGGTCGGTACACCTTCCACGCCGGAACCGAAGCCCGTGAGATTACCACCACCGAATCCGGCGTTCACATCCGCGACGACCACGGCCACAGCTACGACGCCGATCTCGTGATCGTGTGCCCCGGAGCAACATTGGGTGGACTAGCCCGCGACCTCGCCGGCGACCTACCCCTGCGCCGAGTCCGCCTCCAGATGATGCAAACCGCCCCGCTCGGCGAAAAGCTCACCACTGCAATCGCAGACGGCGACAGCTTCCGCTACTACCCTGGCTTCGCGGGTTCTGCCCTGGACACCCTGCGCACGGTTCAACCGCAGGAACCGACCGCCGAAGAGCACCGAATGCAACTCCTGTGCGTCCAGCGCCTACATGGTGGCCTCACTATCGGCGACACACACGAGTACGACGAGCCCTTCAACTTCGATGTCGACGAAGCCCCTTACCAGCACCTCGCTTCCGTCGCGGAAGCCCTTCTCGGGCGCGATCTTCCGACGATAGTCAAACGGTGGGCGGGCGTGTACAGCCAGTGCCTCGATCCCGCACAACTAGTGCATCGCGCGCAGGCCGCCGACAACGTCTGGGTAATCGCCGGCCCCGGCGGACGCGGCATGACGCTCGGACCAGCCCTCGCTGAGCAAACCGCCGATCAACTCGGTCTCTGAAACTTCTCTGACACAAAGGAATCCCCATGTCTCCCATCACACTGGCCGTTCTCGACATGGCCGGCACCACAGTCGCCGACGACGGCCTGGTGCTTCGCGCCTTCGCCGCCGCGGCCGAAGCCGGCGGACTACCCGCCGAGGGTCCGGAAGCCGATGCTGCCCGTCAGTACGTCCTCGACACCATGGGCCAGTCCAAGATTGTGGTTTTCCGCGCAATCTTCGGCGACGAGGATCGTGCTCAGGCCGCCAACGTGGCTTTCGAAACCACCTATGACGCGTTGATCGATCAGGGACTCGCGCAACCTATTCCGGGTGCTGAGAAGGCGATCACCACATTGCGCGAAGCCGGTATCAAAGTAGCCCTGACCACCGGATTCAGCCGATCAACCCAGGACAAGCTCCTTGCCGCCCTGGGCTGGGACACCGTCGCAGACCTCACCCTCTCCCCCGCCGAAGCCGGCCGCGGGCGCCCCTACCCGGATCTGATTCTCACCGCGCTCCTGCGTCTGGGAATCGAGGATGTCCACCAGATCGCCGTACTCGGCGACACGTCCAACGACGTGCTCAGCGGAATCCGTTCCGGTGCATCGATTGTCGCCGGAACTTTGACCGGCGCCCACGACGAACACCAACTTCGTAATGCCGGCGCCACCCACATCGTCGAGTCCGTCGCGGACTTCGCCGAACTCCTCGTCAACTCCTGATCTCACCTTCCGAAAAAGGAATCGTCATGCGTCTCCGCCCGAGCCTTGCTGCGGCCGCCCTCGCCGTGTCCGTCCTTTCCCTCACCACCGCCTGCGGTGGAACCGGCACTGCCGCCGGATCAGGCACCGAAACAGTCACCGTCTACAGCGCCGACGGCCTGTCCGGTTGGTACGAAGGAAGATTCGCCGCCTTCACCGCGCAAACCGGTATCGCAGTCAACCTCGTAGAAGCCGGATCCGGCGAGGTTGTCTCCCGCGTCGAGAAGGAACAGTCCAATCCGCAGGCCGACGTCATCATCACGCTGCCGCCGTTCATCCAGAAGGCTGACGCCCAGGGACTTCTCGAGCCGAGCGGAATCGATACGTCCGCCGTTCCCGCCGCCGCGAAGGACTCTGCCGGCAAGTACGTCCCCGTCGTGGAGAACTACCTTTCGTTCATCGCCAATCCGACGGCGTCACCGGCGCCGACGACGTGGGACGACCTCCTGACCGAACAGTTCAAGGGCAAGTTGCAGTACTCCACCCCCGGCCAGGCCGGCGACGGCACCGCCGTACTCCTGCTGCTCCAGCACCTCATGGGCAAGGAGGGCGCACTCGACTACCTCGGCAAACTACAGACCAACAACGTCGGACCGTCATCGTCCACCGGAAAGTTGCAGCCCAAGGTCAGCAACGGTGAACTGCTGGTCGCCAACGGTGATGTCCAGATGAACCTCGCATCCATCGCCGACGACGGCTCCAAGTTCAACATCTTCTTCCCTGCCGCCGCAGACGGCAACCGCACTACCATCGCACTGCCGTATGTGATGGGTCTCGCGAAGAGTGCACCGAGCAGCGAGCAGGCCAAGAAGCTGATGGAGTTCCTACTCTCCGAAGAGTCGCAGAAGACCATTGCGAAGGATGCGCTCGGCATATCCGTTCGTGAGGACGTACGCAGCGCTGCAGGCGAATCCACCGACAAGAACACACCCAGCGGTGTCCTCCAGGGTGTCACCGTCTGGACCCCGAACTGGAACGACGTACTCACCACACTCGACGCCGACGTCGCCGCGTACCAGAAAGCCACCGGGAGCTGATCATGGCCAGAACCAGACTGGGGCGCACGCTCCCACGAAAAGTGGGTGTTCACGGAGCGATCGAACATTCCGCTCCCGCCATCACCTTCGACCGTGTCAACGTTGCCTACGGCCGCGGGAAGTCCGCGACTCACGCATTGGTCGATTTCAATTTGCGAGTAGCGCCGGGTGAAACCGTTGCACTACTGGGGCCCAGCGGTTCCGGCAAGTCGACGGCTCTCAAAGCCCTCGCGGGCTTTGTGCGCCCCACGTCTGGTTCTGTCAGGCTCGGCACCCGCGATATCACCGATCTTCCTCCGGCGCAGCGTGGTATCGGCGTCGTCGTACAGTCGTACGCTCTTTTCCCGCACATGAAAGTTTCCGAGAACGTCGCGTTCGGACTCCGAGCACATCGTGTACCTCGATCCGAGATCGCGACTCGGGTGGCGGAAGCCCTCGAGATGGTCGGCATGTCCGCCTACGGAAAGCGGCTCCCCCGTGAGCTTTCCGGCGGTCAGCAGCAGCGCATTGCCATCGCCCGGGCGCTGGCGATTCGGCCGGGCGTACTACTACTCGACGAACCACTCGCCGCACTCGACGCTCAACTCCGCGAAAGTATGCTCGGCGAGTTGACCCGACTTCGTGCCGCTCTGCCCGATACCGCAATGCTGTACGTGACCCACGATCAGAGTGAGGCGTTGGCCCTTGCGGATCGTATTGCGGTCATGCGCAATGCGCGCCTTGCGGATATCGATACGGCGCAAAGCCTCTGGAAGCGCCCGCCATCCAGCTTCACGGCCGCATTCCTCGGCGGCGCGAACCTACTGCCCTGCACCGTCACCCGGGTCATCGGAACATCCGCGTTGGTCTCGATCGGCGGCACACCGTTCACGGCGCACGCACCCCAACCCGAGGTCGGGCACATCGAGTGGGAATCCGACATGGCCGCCTACCTGTGTGTTCGTCCTTATGCCGTCTCCGTGACATCGGTCGGAGCACGCGGATCCTTCTCGGCGCGCATCGTTTCCAGCGTCTGGCGTGGATCGACGACGCGAATCACGCTGGCTGTCACCGGTCTCGGTGACATACGTATCGATGCCGAGGTGGCGGGCCACGACGAGCGCCCTGTCGACGCCGAGGTCGGGGTTGTCCTACCTATGGACGGCAGCGTCCTCGTCCCGGCGGATCGAACTCCATGACAACCACAATGGAACGCCCCCAAACACCCACGCCGGCCCCGATTCGCAGCGATCCGATTCCCTGGCGTCCGATCGCCTGGGCGCTGCCACCGCTACTGCTGGTTCTGGTCTTCGCGGTCTACCCCACCGCACGCGTCCTGACCGAGTCCCTGAACACTCCGGACGGCACCGGACTCGACACGTGGACTTCGGTCCTCGGATCCGAATTGTTCCGAAACGCGCTGTGGCGGACCATTCAGATCGCTGTGCTGTCCACCCTGGGCTGCCTGGTCCTCGGCACTTTTCTCGCACTGGTCCTCGCGTTTGTTCCCTTCGCCGGCTCCAAAGTGGTGGGACGCCTCATCGACACAGTCCTCGCGCTACCGTCGTTCCTGATCACGCTGGCCTTCACGTTTCTCTACGGAACTGCTGGCGCCGTCAACGCCTTGATCGTACGAATCACCGGCGAATCGACCGGACCGCTGAATTTCCTGAACACTCCGCTCGGCGTGATCGCAGCCGAAATCACCTTCTTCACACCGTTTGTCGTACGGCCACTGCTGGCCGCATTTCTGCAGATTCCTCGCGAACAACTCGATGTGGCTGCCAGTCTCGGCGCATCGCCGGTTCGTGTTCTCCGCCAGGTTGTCATGCCCGAGGCCTGGCCCGCACTGCTCGCCGGCGGATCGCTGGTTCTGCTGATGACACTGAACGAATTCGGGATCGTTCTCTTCACCGGCGCGAAAGACGTTGTCACGCTTCCCGTGCTCATCTACACACGCGGAATCGTCACCTTCGACCTGCCTGGCGCCGCCGTGATCGCCACCGTCCAGGTAGCACTCTCACTCGGGCTGTACTGCCTCTACCGATTCACATTCAACTCTCTGATGGGAGGCAGCCGTGCTGCTGTGGACACGAAGCTCTAGGGCACTGGTTCTCGGCTTCTTCGCCCTCGTCGTCGGCGTAGTTTTTGCGGCACCCATCGCCACCGTAGTGGCGGCTGCACTCGCCGGGTCGTGGACCGGCCCGCTGCCCTCGGATCTCGGTACCAAGAACTTCTCGGCAGCCTTGTCCGACGCGAACTTCTCGAGCCTGACAGTGAGTTTGCAAACCGCCTTCATTTCCGGCGCACTGGCTCTGGTGGTCGGAACCTGGGCAGCACTGGCAGCGAGAGAATCGCCGATGTGGCTGCGCCGCATCACCGATACCGTCTTCCATCTGCCGATCGCGGTGCCGTCTGTCGCCATCGGTCTGGGTCTGCTCATTACGTTCAACGAGCGGCCGATACTGCTCGGCGGTACCAAATGGATCGTTATTCTCGCGCACACCGTATTGGTGCTGGCCTTCGCATTCAGTTCGGTAACGGCCGCATTGGAACGGCTCGACCCGGCCTACCGTCAGGCAGCAGAATCCCTCGGCGCAAGTCCGTTCCGGGTACTCACCCGCATTACTCTGCCGCTTCTGCTGCCTGCCCTCGGCGCGGCAGCCGGACTCTCCATCGCACTGTCGATGGGTGAACTCGGCGCCACCGTCATGGTCTACCCGGCAACGTGGAAGACATTGCCGGTCAGCATCTTCGGACTCACCGACCGCGGCCAGGTATTTCTTGCCGCAGCAAATACCACCCTGCTGCTGGCCGTCACCCTGGTCGCCCTCATGGTGGTCGGCAGGATCCGCCGACGCTGAACCTGCTATCCCTTGCGCAAGATGTACCGCTGAACCTTGCCGCTGGGGGTCTTGGGCAGACCCGGAACAAAGTGCACGGTCCGCGGATAGGCGTGGGCGGCAAACTTCTTCTTCACCAAGGTCTGCAGTTCCTTCTCGAGATCATCGTTGCCGTCAACACCTTCGCGCAGAACAACAAATGCTTCGAGAACCTCACCGCGCAACTCGTCGGGCATGCCCACAACGGCAGCCTCGACGACGTATTCGTGCATGACCAGCACGCTCTCGACGTCGAAGGGTCCGATACGGTAGCCCGCCATGATGATCACGTCGTCGTCGCGGGAGGAGAAGTAGAAGAATCCGTCCTCGTCCGTCATCCCGGCATCACCGGTGATGTAGTAACGACCATCCTCCGTGAAACGCTGCTTCGTCTTCTCGGGAGCGTCGACGTACCCGGTGAACCACATCAGCGGACTGTTGTGGGTATCGATCGCCACCCGTCCCGGAGTGCGTGCGGGCGCCACCGCATCTGAATCATCTTCCAGCACAGCAGCAGACCAGCCCGGCAGCGGACGACCCATCGAGCCCGGCCGTACATCCTCACGAACTTCGTCGGCCCACGCATTGACGATGAACATGCCGTGTTCGGTCTGACCGTAGTGATCACGCACCTCGACGCCCAATGAACCCTTGGACCACGCAACAACATCCGGCGTCAGGGGTTCTCCCGCCGACGATGCGCGACGCAGCGAGATTCCGTCGGGAACCGGCGCCTTGTCCGCACGCAAACTGCGGTAGACCGTCGGCGCCGCAGCAAAATTGGTGACACCGAACTTCTCGATGATTTGCCACGTCAGCGGCGCCGAGAACCCTGCGTGCAGAAGCAAACTGCGAGTTCCGGCCGCGAGCGGACCGAGCAAGGCGTAATACAACCCGTATGCCCAACCCGGGTCTGCAGCATTCCAGAACACGTCGTCCTCGCGGACGTCGAGACCGAACTCCTGGTAGGCGTGGAACGACGCAAGTGCGCGGACAGGTACCGGCACACCCTTGGGAGTTCCCGTCGTACCGCTGGTGAACAACTGCACCATCGGGGCGTCTCCGCCGACAGCCTGCGCAACACCACGGGGGTCGTCGGCATCCTGCGCCGCAACCAGTGCGCCGAAGTCCAACTCGTCGCCCGCAGCGCCGCCGGCAACAATCACGCGCCAGGATGCATCCGCCGGAATGTCTTCGCTCGGCGCGAGTTTTTCCAGCTGATTTGCGTCGGAAACAACAACCTTCGCACCACTGGCCGTCAACCGGAAGGCAATGGCCGGAGCGGCGAAAGCCGTGAACAACGGCACGTGGACTGCCCCACGACGCCAGATCCCGAGTAGGGCAACGACAAGATCAGCAGACTTGCCCATGAGCGTCGCAACGTTGTCGCCCGGCTCCACCCCGAGATCCGCGAGCACCGCCGCAAAGCGTGACGACTGTTCGCGGAGGTAACCGTAAGTCAGGTCTACCGAACTGAGGTCCGCCTCGATAACGGTGAACGCAACACCGTCCGCAGGGTGCCGGTCGCAGAGGAGCTCTGCGGCGCTGGCGCCGGGGGTGTCGTACTGTTCCAACAGCTCACGCACCCGTGCGGTGGGATCGGTGCTCATCGACGTGCTCCTTTGATGGTCGTATGGTTGGGCGGCGGGTTCGACGACCGACTCGTCATACATACTGCCCACCACCTATGATCCAGCTCACAAGGAAACTTCACTACCCCCGGAAAGGGGTACGGCGTGTCCAGACTCGCATCACACCTTCTACGCCCCCGCGACGGGGATGCCATGCGAAGCGAACTTCGATCCATCGCAGCTCAGGGAGTAGTTCCAGTGCTCTTCGGCGGCGAAGTGCAGGACGAAACTTTGCACCTGACCGAGTTCGTGGGCACCCGCACCAACAACCTCAAAGGTCTCGCTATCCCGCCGCGATCGGGAATGGGCGGACGCGTCGTTGACCAACGCTCGCCGTTCGCGGTCAACGACTACGGCAATTCTCAATCAATCACCCATCATTACGATCGGCCGGTATTGGGCGAGGGACTGCACTCCATCCTCGCGGTCCCGGTGATCGTTGCAGGCAAGTCTCGTGCGGTGCTCTATGCCGCGATCCGAGACTTCGCCCCGATCGGCAACCGAACTGCCGACATCATGGTGTCCGCGTCGCGGCGCCTGGGCACGGAGTTGGCAATCCGCGACGAAGTCGACAGACGACTCCAACTCCTGCACGCCGCATCCGCCACTACCGGCGACGGTATGTCCACCGAAGAGATTCGTGACGTCCACGCCGAACTACGCAGCGTTGCAAACACTGTCACCGATTCCGACCTGCAGATCAAACTTCGGGGACTGTCCCAACGGCTGGCACTTCTCCTGAGCCCCACGGGCATCGACCCCGAAACCACCGTGACACTCACACCGCGTGAGGTCGACGTCCTGTCTCAGGTCGCTCTCGGATGCACCAACCTTGAAACTGCGGGCCGGCTTTCGGTCAGCGCGGAGACCGTCAAAAGCTACCTGCGAAGCGCAATGAGCAAACTCGACGCACACTCACGACACGAGGCCGTCGTGACGGCCAGAAAGCTGGGACTACTTCCCTGAGCCGTCAGTACCCTTCAGGCAACGCCGCCAACATATCTCGCGTCACGCCCACCGCATTGTCCGAACTTCCACCCCGGACAACAAGAGTCGCAAAAGCCAAGTTCCCGCGGTAGCCGACGAACCAGGCGTGGGAGCCACCATCGACCTCTGCTTCACCGGTTTTTCCGTACACCTCACCCTGATCCTTGACCCGCTCGGCAGTACCGCTGGTGACCACGAGGCGCATCATTCCGCGCAAGCCGTCGACCATCTCCGTACTGATCAACGGCCGGTGGCCGTCGACGGTGGTTTCGCGACCCGAAATCAGTTGTGGCACCGGCGTGGACCCATGGGCAACCGTCGCCGCTGCCAATGCCATTCCGAAGGGGCTCACTACAACCAAGCCCTGCCCGAAGCCGTCTTCTGTGCGCTGCGCCAGATCCGGTGCCGGCGGTACCGAACCCGACTCCGTCGGCAATCCCACCACGTTGTAATCGGGTCCGATACCGAACTGCGAGGCTGCGGTGGTCAAGGCATCGGGATCCATTTCGCTGGCCAACTTCGCGAACGACGTATTGCACGAACGGGCAAACGCAGTCGCCATCGGCACTGTGCCCAGCGAGAATTCGTTGTAGTTGGGCACACTGCGCTGCCCGATCTCGATGCGGCCCGGACACGGCACCATAGTCTCGGGTGTCGCCTGACCGCCCGAAATGGCAGCGCCGGCAGTCACGATCTTGAACGTGGAACCCGGCGGGTAGAGGCCCATCGTCGCAACCGGACCATCACGATCGGCGGCCTTGTTCTGAGCCACCGCGAGAATTGCGCCCGTCGAAGGCTCGATGACCACCATCATCGCCTGGTCCGCACTGACAGCGACGGCCCGCTGAGCCGCGATCTGAATGTTGCGGTCGAGACTGATCGTGAACGACGGAACCGGTTGCGGCGCAGTCTCCGTCAGCACGTCGGTGTCGACGCCGTTCTGATTGACCGTGACGACGCTCCAGCCGGCTTTGCCGTCGACCTCGTCGATAATGGTTTTCTTGATCTGCCCCAACAGATCTGGCGCAAATTCCGGATCCGTCGAAACCAGATCCGATTCGTCGGACACGGTCACACCGGGGATTCCGGCCAATTGCGCGGACACCGCTTCGTAATCGTCACTGCGCAAACGTGTCACCAGGTAGTCGCCCTTGACGGCGGTCGACGACTCGGCAATCGACTGACCGGTCAGAGACGAGTCGAACCGAACCAGTGTCGCGGCCAAGCTATTTGCCGCGCCGATGACGTCCGCACTCTTCGACCGATCGAACTTGACCCGGTACACGATTCCCGGAACCAGGACATCGGTGCCCGAATGCTCGTTGACCCGAGCCCGCGGCGCGGCTTTCGATCGCAAAGACATAGTCTGCTTGTCGCCGAGGCGGGGATGCACGTCGGTAGAACTCCAACGGACAGACCAATTTCCGTCCTTGCGACCCATCTTGATCTCACCGTCGTACGTCCAGACACGATCTTTCGGGAGGTTCCACACGTAGGTGTAGCCGACCGTCGCGGTATCACCGCTCATCTTGACCGACGTCGTTTCCGCAGTCATGGAATCGGCCTGCAGCGCGTCCCAGGTATCGCTCATGACCGCTCCCGCCGAATCAGGACGGTCCGTCAGCGAGGCAGCTTCCTCGATGTCACGATCACCGAACGCACTCAGAAACTGCTGTGCGACGGGTTCCGGCCCCGAAGGCTTCGGAGTACACGAGCTGATCCCCACCGCCAGAATTACGACAGTGCAGGACGCCAGAATTTGCGCGGGGCGACTACGGGAGAACGACCGAGTATTCATCGAATCCCATACTAGGTCGAGGCCCACTCGGCAAAGCGCAGGCACGACTCAATCGAGGAGAACAGTCGCGAACGTCGCAACCTGACGGAAACCGACGCGCGAATAGGTAGAGCGCGCAATTGTGTTGAAGCTGTTGACGTACAGACTCGCAATGCGACCGCTCGCCATGATGGACTCGGCCACCGCAGCAGTTCCGGTGATCCCGTGCCCCTGACCACGAAATTCCGGGTTGACCCACACCCCTTGGATCTGACCGCACCGCGACGACACCGAACCCACCTCGGCTTTGAAGACGACCTGCCCGTCCTCGATATGTGCCCAGGCCCGGCCGGCCGCGATCAGGCTGGCCACGCGATGCCGATATCCGCGTCCACCGTCATTGGCCCGCGGGTCGATACCGACCTCTTCGATGAACATCGACACTGCAGCCGGCAGATAGATGTCGAGTTCGTCCGAGCGAACCTGACGCACGGACGGGTTGGGCGCGCACGCCAACGGCTCGGAAACAGCCATCAGAGGCTGCTCCGCGCGAACTTCCCGAGCGCTCCCCCAGTCCAGTTCCAGCATCTCCCACAGCGGCAACGCCAGTTCGGCCCGACCAACCAGCGACGAGCACATTCGCGGTATCCGGCAGGCACGGTCGGCGAACGCACGTATGTCGTCGAGTTCCCCGCGTAGCGGTACCAGATTTGCGCCGGCGAAACACAGCGACGACGTCGGGCCACCGCGACTCCACAGTTCACCGTGGATCATGCGCGGGTCGACGCCGAATTCCTCGACCCGCGAGGCGATCATGCACGAGGCAATCGGATCGGCGTCGAGGACACGACGTACATCGTCGAGGTCACGACTCCCGATCTGCTTGGCTCCAAGGAGTTTCAGCATCGACCAACCCCTCCGCTCATCGTGCGTCCATTCTTACCTGGACTTGTAATGCACTCAGATTGCCACGAACCTGAAACTTACGGGCCAGTATCTCAGCTGACGGTAACTACCGGAGCACCCTCCGACGGATCACCTTCCATGCTTTCGGCGATCTTCATCGCCTCTTCGATCAAGGTCTCGACGATCATCGCTTCGGGCACTGTCTTGATGACCTTGCCCTTCACGAAGATCTGGCCCTTACCGTTGCCCGACGCGACCCCGAGATCGGCTTCACGTGCTTCTCCCGGACCGTTGACGACGCAACCCATGACCGCGACGCGCAGCGGGATCTCCATGCCTTCGAGACCGGCGGCGACCTGGTCGGCCAAGGTGTAGACGTCGACCTGGGCACGCCCACACGACGGGCAGGACACGATCTCGAGCTTGCGCGGACGCAAGTTCAACGACTGCAGAATCTGGTTTCCGACCTTGATTTCTTCGGCAGGCGGAGCCGAGAGGGAGACACGAATCGTGTCGCCGATTCCTTCGGCGAGCAATGCACCGAAAGCGACTGCGGACTTGATGGTGCCCTGGAATGCCGGACCGGCCTCGGTGACGCCGAGGTGCAACGGGTAGTCACATTTTGCGGCGAGCTGGCGGTACGCCTCGACCATGATGACCGGGTCGTTGTGCTTGACGGAGATCTTGATGTCGCCGAAACCGTGCTCTTCGAACAGACCGGCTTCCCACAGCGCAGACTCGACCAGGGCTTCCGGCGTCGCCTTGCCGTACTTCTCCATCAACCGCGGATCCAGGGAACCAGCGTTGACGCCGATACGAATCGGTATGCCCGCATCTCCGGCAGCCTTGGCTACCTCTTTGACACGGCCGTCAAATTCCTTGATGTTGCCCGGGTTGACGCGGACAGCGGCGCAACCGGCATCAATGGCAGCAAAAATGTATCGCGGCTGGAAATGAATATCCGCGATAACCGGGATCTGGCTCTTCTTGGCGATGATCGACAGCGCGTCGGCGTCCTCCTGCCGGGGGCAGGCAACTCGGACGATGTCACAACCCGAGGCAGTCAGCTCGGCGATCTGCTGAAGCGTCGCATTGATGTCGTGTGTCTTGGTTGTAGTCATCGACTGCACCGAGATCGGGAAATCACTTCCGACACCGACATTACCGACCATCAACTGTCGGGTCTTGCGTCGCGGAGCGAGAATCGCTGCGGGTGCCGAGGGCATTCCCAAACCGATAGGGATGGTCACGTCTGTGCCTTCTTTCATAGCTTCACTGCAAGTTTAGCCGGGGTGTCACTCGCGGACGATTGCGCTGGTCGACGCTATCCGAAGATCTTGATGGGGTTGACGATGTCTGCCGTCAATGTCAGCAACATGAACGCGCCGCCAATGACGATGAAGACGTAGGTGATCGGCAAAAGTTTTGTGTAATCCACGGGACCACCGGCGATCAGACCGCGACGCGCACGGAACCAGTCACGAATCCGTTCGTAGAACACGACCGCGATGTGGCCACCGTCGAGAGGCAGCAGCGGGAGGATGTTGAACACGCCGAGGAAAAAGTTGATCGACGCGAGTAGGCCCACAAACATCGCCCATTCAGCGCGATCAGCGGCTTCACCACCGATGACACTGGCTCCGACCACGCTGATCGGTGTGTCCTGCGCACGCTCACCACCGGTGACGGACTCCCAGAGCGCACCGACCTTCGACGGAATATCAGCCAACGCCTTCACCGAGTCGACCAACAACTCGCCGGTGTAGTCGAACGCTGCGGGTACTGCAGTGAGTGCGTTGTACTCGATCCATGTCGCGCTGGGACCGCCGATTCCCACCGCCGACACTTCTTGCTTCACCGGGACTCCGCTGGCGGAATTCACGTATCGCTGGACTCGGTCAGGCACCACCGTGATCGACATCGACTGCCCGTCACGCTCAACCGAGAAGACAACGGGACCCTCTACTCCGCGGATCGCCTTGGCAACTTCGGGAAAGGTCTCCGTCTTCTGCCCGTCGACGGCTGTGATGCGATCGCCGGCACGCAAGCCCGCCTCGCCGGCGGGGCCTCCGCCGGAGCATTCCGTCAGATCGAAGTTTCCTTCCTGACCCAACTGATCAGGCGCAACACAGGTGACTGCCTGTACCACCGGCGGCGCCGGCTCACCCCGCCCCCAGCCGAGTAGCAGGCCGTAGATCAGGACGAGCCCCAGGATGAAGTTCATCGCGATGCCACCCGACATGACGACGACGCGCTTCCACGTCGCCTTCTTGTACATGGCGTACGGCTCTTCTTCGGGCGTCATCTCGTCGAGCGCCGTCATGCCCGCGATGTCGCAGAAACCACCGAGAGGGAGCGCCTTGAGTCCGTATTCGGTCTCACCACGACGGAACGAGAAAATCTTGGGACCGAAGCCGATGTAGTAGCGGCGAACTCTCATGCCCAGCGCCTTGGCCGTCCACATGTGGCCGGCCTCGTGCAAAGCGATGGACACGCCGATACCGAGGGCGAACAGCACTACGCCAAATGCGAAAACCACGAAGCTCTAGCCCTCCTGCTTCACGAGCTGACGCGCTCGCGTGCGTGCCCAGCCGTCTGCGGCCAGAACGTCGTCCACCGTAGTCGGTTCCGCCGACCACTCGCCCGCTTCATCGAGAACAGCGGACACCGTACGAACAATGGTCGGGAAAGTAATGACACCGTCGAGAAATGCCTGCGCAGCAATCTCGTTGGCGGCGTTGTAGATTGCCGTGAAGCAGCCACCGGCCTTGCCGGCGCTACGGGCCAACTCGACGGCCGGAAAGACCGTTTCGTCGAGCGGCTCGAAATCCCACGTCGACGCCTTCGTGAAGTCGCATGCCGCAGCGGCGCCGGCAATTCGATCGGGCCATCCCAACGCGAGGGCGATCGGGAGCTTCATGTCCGGCGGACTCGCCTGCGCCAAAGTCGAACCGTCGAAGAACGTGACCATGGAATGGACGATCGACTGCGGATGGACCGTGACGTCGATCCGGTCGTAGTCGATACCGAAGAGCAAATTCGTCTCGATCAACTCGAGTCCCTTGTTCACCAGGGTTGCCGAGTTGAGAGTGTTCATCGGACCCATCGACCAGGTGGGATGGGCGCCGGCTTGCTCAGGCGTCACAGACTCGAGAGCCTGCGCCGTCCAGCCACGAAACGGCCCACCCGACGCAGTGAGAACCAAGCGCGCCACTTCGTCGGCGGTACCGCCGCGCAGGCACTGCGCCAGCGCCGAGTGTTCGGAGTCGACGGGCACGATCTGACCGGGCGCCGCGGCCTTGGTGACCAGCGCGCCGCCGGCGACCAACGATTCCTTGTTGGCAAGGGCCAACCGTGCACCCGACTCGAGAGCAGCCAAGGTCGGTTCGAGTCCCAGCGATCCGACCAGAGCGTTGAGAACGACGTCGGCGCCGCTCTCGCGTACCAACTCCGCTGCAGCACCAGGACCGGAACGGGCCGTCACGGAATGAAGCGAAGCTGCGGCGTCCGGATTGGCAACGGCGACGTCACTGACCCCCGTCGCTTCGATCTGCTGGGCCAACAATTCGACGTTGTTCCCGCCGGCAGCCAGACCGACCACTTCGAACCGTTCGGGGTTAGCGGCGATGACTTCCAAGGCCTGAGTACCGATGGAACCGGTACTGCCGAGGAGAAGGACGCGAGTGGGTCTGGTTTCCTGCACTCGTCCATTGTTCCTGATAAGACCTGAGAACAACCTTATCGACGCCCAACTACGTACGACGGCCGGTCGTATGTCACGATATTGGGCAGTAGTTCAACCGAATGAGCAGGAGGATCGACCGTGGCCGATACCCAGTTGGACGTCAAGTCCAGCGCCCCCGTCGTGGTCTCGCACGTCGATGAGGCCGAGGTTCCCTCAGCCGCATGGGGGTGGAGTGGCGAAAGCCTCAAGGCGATGCGTATTGCCGGATGGTTCTTCACGGTATTCCTTCTCCTGATGATGATCGGCAATCACAGCGGCAAGGTCGAGGACCTGTGGCTGATCGGTACCGCCGGCTTGATGGCGATCATCTTGATCCGCGACATGGTTGTCCGTCGCCACCCGCGATAGAGACAGACACCCTCGATAGCGACAGACAAACAAAGACCTCCACGAACCCAGTGTTCGTGGAGGTCTTTTGTGTTGGAGCTCTTAGTTTTCGGCAGCCAACTGACCACAGGCAGCTGCAATCTCCTGGCCACGCGTATCGCGAACCGTGCAGGAAACACCCTGAGCGATGACACGGCGAACGAACTCGCGCTCGACATCCTTGGGGCTGGCGTCCCATTCGCTACCCGGGGTGGGGTTGAGCGGAATCAGGTTGACGTGAACAAGGCCGCCCAAGGCCTTCTTCAGTTTCTTACCGAGCATGTCGGCGCGCCACGGCTGATCGTTGACTTCCTTGATCATCGCGTACTCGATCGACACGCGTCGGCCGGTCTGATCGGCGTAGTACCGCGCGGCTGACAAGACCTCCGCCACAGACCACCGGTTGTTCACCGGAACCAGGGTGTCGCGCAATTCGTCGTCAGGCGTATGCAAAGACACGGCGAGCGTGACGCTCAGGCCCTCGTCGGCCAGCTTGCGGATGGCCGGAGCCAACCCGACGGTCGAGACGGTGACAGATCGCTGCGAGAGTCCGAGTCCGTCGGGCGCCGGCGACGTGATGCGACGTACGGCAGCAACCACTCGCTTGTAGTTAGCCAGCGGCTCGCCCATGCCCATGAACACAACGTTGGAGAGCCGGCCCGGTCCACCGGCGATCTCGCCGTCGCGCATCGCGGCAGCCGCGTCACGAACCTGGTCGACGATCTCAGCCGTGGAAAGGTTCCGGTCGAGGCCCGCCTGGCCCGTTGCGCAGAACGGGCAGGCCATTCCGCAACCAGCTTGGCTCGAAATGCACAAAGTCGCGCGTTCCGGGTAACGCATGAGGACGCTCTCGAGCAGCGTGCCGTCGTGCGCCTTCCACAGGGTCTTGCGAGTGTCTCCGGAATCACACGAGAGGTGCTTGATCGGCGTCAGCAATTTCGGGAACAGGGACTCCCCCACCTTCTCCCGCACCGACGCCGGAAGATCGGTCATCTTCTCGGGATCGGCTTCGAGCCGCGCGTAGTACTGCCGAGCCAACTGATCGGCCCGGAAAGCGGGCAGACCCAGCTCTTTCACCGCTTCTTTGCGCTCTGCGGAATCGAGGTCGGCGAGGTGCCGAGGAGGCAGTCCGCGCTTGGGTGCATTGAAGACGAGGGGAAGAGAGGCAGCCATAGTTACACCATTCTCCCATTGTTTTGACGTTCGCCCCCACCGCGGCCCGATTGTGAGCCCGTAGAGCGTGCATGTTCACCGCTATTGCGTGATGATCGACTCATGTCCAGCACACCCGAAGACCCGTCGAACGCGCCCGTGTACGGTCCGACAGACGGATTCGGATCCGACCCGGAACTACCCAAGACGGACGATACGACGGCCGTCGAAAAGCACTATCCTGAACCTGTTGCCCCACCCACTTCCACACCGACCGGAACCGCCGTCACCGACCGCACCCGCGCAGCGACAACCTGGGTTGGCCTGGTCATTGGCGCGATCGTGCTGATCCTTCTGCTGGTATTTATCCTGCAGAATCTGGAAAGTGCTTCGGTCAAGATCCTGGCGTGGCAGATAGATTTTCCACTCGGCATCACGATCTTGCTCTCGGCGATTGCCGGGGCGCTGATCATGGCGTTGGCCGGCGGAATACGCATCGTTCAGATCCGGCGTGCAGCGAAGCGGCAACTGTGACTGAAATCTAGTTACGCAATTGGCCTGAACCGGTGCTCACCAGGCATCATTGGTGTCGTGAAAATCACCGGAAAGGCCCTGATGTGACTACTCACATGGAGAGACCCGTGACCGTACGAATTGCGCCTGAGCAGGCAAGATCGTGGCTACTGGTCCCTGCATCCAAACCGAACACCTTCGACGCCGCGCTTGCCAGCGCGGCCGACGCCGTCATCCTCGATCTCGAGGATGCAGTTACCCCACCCGACAAGCCTGCCGCCCGAAAAGACGTCGTCGATTTCCTGAGCGGACACAACCGTGCGTGGGTGCGCATCAATGACGCGACAACCCCGTTCTGGGAAGAGGACCTCGCCGCACTGGCCGGACTCCCCGGCCTCGAAGGCGTCATGCTCGCAAAGACCGAGAGTGGCCAGCAGATCGAAGCCACCGCCGAGCGACTCCCCGAGGGCACCAAGATCCTGGCACTCGTCGAATCGGCTGTCGGACTCGAAGCCGCACCGGAGATCGCACGCACCGACGGAACCTTCCGCCTGGCATTCGGCAGCGGAGACTTCCGACGCGACACCGGGATGGACGACTCCCCCACCTCGATGTCCTACCCGCGCTCGCGCCTGACCATTGCCAGCCGCGCAGCCCGTATCGCCGCACCGATCGACGGCCCCACGCTGGGTACGGATCAAGATCTGCTCGCGCGCGACTGCGCAATCACCCTCTCGCTCGGCATGGCCGGCAAACTGTGCATGACCACGGCGCAGACCGCCCCCGTCAATGCCGGATTGAGCCCGTCCATCGCCGACGCGGTCTGGGCACAGGACGTCATCGACGACCTCGGCGAAGACGGCTCACGGGTACGCGACGGCAGTGACCTGCCGAGACTCGCAAAGGCAAAGAAGATCCACAAGCTTGCCACCCTGTTCCACATCACGAATCAGCGCTAATTTTTCCTTAGCTCTGAATCGGTGCAGAAGGCGTCAGGCGCTCAGACTTTCGGGAGCGCCTGACGTGAGACTCCAGCAGGTCAGATGATTTCCAACGACTGCGGCTTCACACGGACGTGCACGCGATAGCGAACGGGAAACGACAGTCCGGAGACCTGCGCAAACGCACGCTCCGCAGTCTTCTCGGTGAACTCGATACCGAGAACCCGACGCAGGTCGTCCCGAGTCGCGAACTCCCACCGGGTATCCACACGGGCGAGCGAAAATCCCTGTGCCGCGAAGAACGCTTCAACAGCGGCCGCGTCGTACTTGGGGAGATCGGCGCGCATCCAATCGCCGTACGGCGACGCCCTGACGTCGAGGTCCACGATCATCAGCGCACCACCCGGCCGAAGAATGCGCATTGCTTCACGGATCCCCGCGCCACATCCCTTGCCGAAGAAGTAGGCAGTACGGGCGTGAACAAGATCGACCGAAGATTCGTCGATTCCCGTCGACTCGGCGGACCCTTCGACCACATCGATCAAGGCAGAACCGCGTGTTCGATCACGCGCCAACGTCACAAGGGGTGGGTGCGGTTCCACTCCGACGACGCGACGCGCGTCGCGAGCAAATTCCGGAAGATGAAAGCCGGCACCGCAACCGATGTCGACGACGTCGCGGTCAGTCCAATCCACAGCAGCCCGCATTGCTGCCCAGACGGCGCCGTCGACGTCCTGCGCTCGATTCTCGACCTCGTACACGTCCGGCCAGTGCCAGATGTTCGGACTGGGAATCGGCTTGGCCCGGCCCGAGAACAACTCACGCACGAGAGATCAGACGAGTGCGTACAAGATCAGCCATGTGACAAACGCTGACGGGAGAAGCGAATCCAGCCGGTCCATGATTCCGCCGTGGCCCGGCAGGAGGGTGCCCATGTCCTTGATTCCGAGCTCGCGCTTGACCTGCGACTCGATGAGGTCACCCAAGGTCGCGACGACGACGAGGACAACTCCGAGTAGAACACCGATCATCGAGTTCGCGTCGAGGATCAGCGTCACCGTCAGCAAGCTGCCGATCACACAGAAGATCATCGAACCGGCAAAGCCTTCCCAGGACTTCTTCGGACTGACCGCGGGAACCATCGGATGCTTACCGAACAGCACACCGGCGGCGTAACCACCGACGTCGGAACACACCACACCGATCATCAGGACTGCGACTCGCCCCGGGCCGTCGTCTTCGAGAACCATCAGGGCACCGAACGATGCCAACAGTGGAATCCACGCCAGTACGAACACCGTGATCGATGCGTCGCGCAGGAAGTTCTTGGGGGTGGCTTTCAATCCGTGGTCGAACAGTCGCCACACCATGCACACCAATACGGTGGCGGTGAACGCGCTGATCACACCGGTGGGACCCCAGGGCCAACCCAACCAGATCGTTGCCTGGCCGCCGATCAACAGCGGGATCCGCGGAACCTCGATGTCAGCTTCACGCAGACGCGTGGCGACTTCCCACGTCGCGATGAACATCGCGATGGCAACAACGGCTATCCAGCCGGGCGGCAGGAAAACCAAGGTCCCGATGACCAAGGCTCCGAGACCAAGTCCGACGCCGATGGCGGCAGGAAGATTCCTGCCGGCCTTCGACGTAGGCGGCTGCGCGCCAACAGCGCCCCCCGTCGGCCCGTCCGTGACGGGACCGCCGGCGGTTCCCTCTTGTGCGTGCACCCAAACTCCCTGATCTACTCCCGACAAACAAACACGTGGAACGCGAGGAGGATTAGACCTCCATCAATTCCGCTTCCTTGTGCTTGACGAGCTCCTCGACAACGTGCACGTACTTGGCCGTGGTCTTGTCGAGTTCCTTCTCGGCGCGGCCGACCTCGTCCTCGCCGGCGTCGCCGTCCTTCTGGATACGGCTGAGCTCGTCCATCGCCTTGCGACGGATATTGCGGAGCGTGACCTTGGAATCTTCGCCCTTGGACTTGGCCTGCTTGGCAAGTTCACGACGACGTTCTTCGGTGAGCTGCGGAACCGAAATCCGGATGATGCTGCCGTCGTTGGACGGGTTGACACCGAGATCCGAGTTACGGATTGCAGTCTCGATGGCATTGAGCTGCGAAGCCTCGTACGGCTTCACGATCACCATGCGAGCCTCGGGCACATTGATGCTCGCGAGCTGCGTGATCGGCGTGATCGAGCCGTAGTAGTCGATCACGATGCGAGAAAACATGCCGGGGTTTGCGCGTCCGGTACGAACCGAGCCGAGATCGTCCTTGGCCACCGCGACAGCCTTTTCCATCTTTTCTTCGGCTTCGAAGAGCGCTTCATCAATCACGGCTGTTCCTCCATATCGGTCTGCTTCATGTCGTTCAGGGTCGATTTGTCGAGCGAATTGTGGGTGTCGATCACGACTTGATCAGTGTGCCGATCTTCTCACCGGACACCGCGCGTGCGATGTTTCCTTCGGTAAGGAGGTTGAACACCATCATCGGCATCGCATTGTCCATGCACAGGCTGAACGCCGTCGCGTCAGCGACCTTGAGCTCACGTTCGATGACCTCGCGGTGCGTGATCTGGTGATACATCGTCGCGGTCGGGTCGAGACGCGGGTCAGCGGTGTACACACCGTCGACTGCCTTTGCCATCAGCACTACCTCGGCACCGATTTCCAGAGCGCGCTGCGCCGCTGTGGTGTCCGTGGAGAAGTAGGGCATTCCCATGCCGGCGCCGAAGATGACTACGCGCCCCTTCTCGAGGTGCCGACGTGCGCGCAAAGGCAGGTACGGCTCAGCCACCTGTCCCATCGTGATGGCAGTCTGCACCCGGGAGTCGACGCCGGCCTTCTCCAGGAAATCCTGCAGAGCCAGGCAGTTCATGACCGTGCCGAGCATGCCCATGTAGTCGGAACGCGCGCGGTCGAGGCCACGCTGCTGCAGCTCGGCGCCGCGGAAGAAGTTTCCACCGCCGATGACCACTGCTACCTGCACGCCCGATCGGACGACCTCCGCGATCTGCTCAGCCACCTTGGTGACCACATCGGGGTCGAGTCCGACCTTGCCGCCTCCGAACATTTCGCCGCCGAGTTTGAGCAGGACCCGCTTGAATCCTGGACGTTCGTTGGCTGGTTCGGACATTGTTCTCCTCAGTTCGATACAAGACCCGGTGGGGTCCTTAATTCCTTATTCAATCGCCGAATTGGTACCGGCGATTCACAAATCTTCAGGACGATCTTTCGAGACGCGTCCCGAAGGCACTCTTATCCTGCCTCATCGGAGGCCACAGGTACACGTAGACCCCGCCGGATGAGCGATGCTCTTCTGGCGGGGTCCATGTGTACGGGCTCCGGATTAAGCGGAAGCGCCGACCTCGAAACGCACGAAGCGCTTGACGGTCGCGCCGGCCTCGTCGAGGATCGCCTTGACGGTCTTCTTGGAGTCGGTAACCGAAGACTGCTCGGTCAGTACGACGTCCTTGAAGAATCCGTTGACGCGGCCTTCGATGATCTTCGGCAGAGCCTGCTCGGGCTTGCCTTCTGCGCGGGCGGTCTCTTCGGCGATGTGACGCTCGGAAGCGACGATCTCCGCGGGAACCTCGTCACGCGTGACGTACTTGGCCTTGAGTGCTGCAACCTGCATAGCTGCTCCACGAGCAGCCTCGGCAGCGGCATCGCCTTCGCCGATGTACTCGACGAGGACGCCGACAGCGGGCGGCAAGTCGGAGCTGCGCTTGTGCAGGTACACGGCAACGGGGCCGTCGAAGGTTGCGACGCGGCTCAGTTCGAGCTTCTCGCCGATCTTCGCGGACTGCTCCGTGATGACGGTGGCGATGGTCTTGCCGTCGAGCTCGAGCGCCTTGAGAGCGTCGAGGTCAGCAGGCTTACCAGCTGCGGCGACGGTCACGATGGCGTCGGCGAGCTTGATGAAGTCTTCGTTCTTGGCAACGAAGTCGGTCTCGCAGTTGATCTCGATCATGACGCCGTCCTTGGCGACAACAAGACCTTCAGCGGTGGTGCGCTCTGCGCGCTTTCCGACATCCTTTGCGCCCTTGATGCGCAACTGCTCGACAGCCTTGTCGAAATCGCCGTCGGTTTCTACGAGTGCGTTCTTGCACGCCATCATTCCGGAGCCGGTGAGCTCGCGGAGCCGCTTGACGTCTGCGGCGGTGTAGTTCGCCATGGTGAGCGATCCTCCTCGTTTGTCTGTTTCGGACGTGGTCTTCGGTGAAGCAAATGCCCTACCGGCGAAAACGGCCCCGACCAAAGGAACTCTGGTCAGGGCCGGTTTCAAGGAATCAGGCCTCGGTGGCCGGTGCCTCTGCGGCGGGGGCAGCTTCAGCCTCGGCAGCCGGAGCTGCTTCTTCGGCGGGAGCAGCTTCAGCAGCGGGTGCAACGTCGGAGAGCAGTTCCTGCTCCCACTCTGCGAGGGGCTCGCCGGCTGCGGTCTCGGGCTTTGCGTCCTTGTCGGCGCTCAGTCCGGCACGCGCCTGCAGGCCCTCGGCAACCGCGGAAGCGACAACCTTGGTGAGCAGTGCTGCGGAGCGGATGGCGTCGTCGTTGCCCGGGATCGGGTAGTCGACGAGGTCGGGGTCGCAGTTGGTGTCCAGGATCGCGATGACCGGGATGTTCAGCTTGCGAGCCTCGGCAACTGCCAGGTGCTCCTTGTTGGTGTCGACGATCCACACAGCGGAAGGAACCTTGGCCATGTCGCGGATACCACCGAGGGTGCGATCCAGCTTGGTCATCTCACGCGTGAGCATGAGGATTTCCTTCTTGGTGCGACCTTCGAATCCACCGGTCTGCTCCATTGCCTCAAGCTCCTTGAGGCGGATGAGACGCTTGTGGACGGTCGTGAAGTTGGTGAGCATGCCGCCGAGCCAACGCTGGTTGACGTAGGGCATTCCGACGCGAGTGGCCTCAGAAGCGATGGACTCCTGTGCCTGCTTCTTGGTGCCGACGAAGAGGACGCTGCCGCCGTGGGCAACCGTCTCCTTGACGAACTCGTACGCCTTGTCGATGTACGTCAGCGTCTGCTGGAGGTCGATGATGTAGATGCCGTTGCGGTCGGTCAAGATGAAACGCTTCATCTTCGGGTTCCAACGACGGGTCTGGTGCCCGAAGTGGGTACCGCTGTCAAGCATCTGCCGCATAGTTACAACGGGCATTGTTGTTCTCTCTTTCAATTCGGTTGCTGCGCAGTGCCGGTGACACCGCGCCCTGGCGCCCACACGGCCGTCGGACCCGTATCCGGAAATACAGGACCAGCCGAAGGCCGAAAAAACGTGCGCGGGCGCGCGAAGTCGGACTGTGCGAACACAGACCGCTCGACAAGTGTACGTCCTTGTCGGGCAATGCCATAACCAGCTCGGTATCGCAAAGAATTCTTCCACATTGGGGATACCACCCGAACCTGTGGATAACCACCCTGATCTGGGCTTTCACGAAACAAATCGGCGTCACACTCAGGGGATGACACCTTCTGCATTGCTTCGGCGAATCGCCGTCACACTGTGCACGCCGGCCGTGATGGCTGCCTTGTCGAACAGCCCGACGGCCGTCGCGGAGGCGCAATTCGACTGGCCGTTGATGCCCCGGCCCCGGGTGGAGCGCGTCTTCGACAATCCCGAGAAGAACTGGCTCCCCGGGCATCGCGGTGTCGACCTGGCTGGAACCGTCGATCAGGCGGTGCTTTCAGCCGGCGCTGGAACCGTGGCCTTCGCCGGGACAGTTGCGGGAAAGCCGGTGGTATCCGTCGACCATGTCGGCGGCGTCCGAACAACCTATGAACCAGTCACGGCAGTGGTCGCGGCAGGTGAACGTGTGGGAATCGGAACGGTGATCGGCACACTCGAACCGGGACACGAGGGCTGCGCCGCGGCCGCCTGTCTCCATTGGGGGCTACGACGCGGCCGTGAGTACCTGGATCCTCTCGGATTGATCCATGATCAGCCGCTCCGACTCAAACCACTTCGACGCTGATCTCAGCGCCATTCTGCAACGGCGTGACGCCCGGCGGAATCAGCGAAATCGTCGGCAACCATTGCAGCCAACTCCATGAACGCCCGCTTGGTTGCAGGCCGGAGCAGCTCCAGGTCCATGATCGATCCTTCAGCGAGGTGTTCATCGAAGGGCACAACCTTGACCGCCCGGCACCGACGCATGAAGTAATCGGTGAGCGCGTCCATGTCGATGACACTCGAACCGGGGCGCGCGGCGCTGACAACAACAACAGTGCGTTCCACCAGATGCCCGTATCCATGCATCTGCAACCAGTCCAAGGTTGCGGCAGCACTGCGCGCGCCGTCCACTGCGGGCGAACTGACCAGCACCAGTGAGTTGGCGAGGTCGAGAACCCCCGTCATGGCGGAATGCATGATTCCGGTTCCACAGTCCGTCAGGATGATGTTGTAGTACACCTGCAAAATGTCGATGACCTGGCGATAGTCATCTTCGCTGAACGCCTCGGAGATAGCCGGATCCTGCTCGCTCGCCAAAACCTCGAGCCGACTGGGCGCCTGCGACGTGTGGATCCGCACATCCGAGTAACTGTTGATGTCCGGCCTCGCCGCGATCAGATCCCGGACTGTCGACGGCGTCTGCAATGGAACACGCTGCGCCAACGTCCCGAAATCCGGGTTGGCGTCGACAGCTACAACACAGTCGCCGCGCAGTGAGGCAAATGTCGATCCGAGCCCGACGGTGACCGTTGTCTTGCCCACTCCCCCTTTGAGCGAGAGCAGGGCAATTCGGTAGTCGTTTCGGATCGGCTGCTCGATCCGCGCCACCAGTGCCTGGTCACGGAGATCTGAATTGGACTCTCCGAGATTGACAAACCCTCCGGTAGCCCGGTGGAGACCCCGCCGCCAGCCGCCACGTGGAGTCCGTCTCGCCCGCTTCAGTAATGCGTCAGCAACCAGATCCTGATTGGTAACTTGCTGTTGACTCGACTGGCCGGCCGCCTGCGGTGGCGCCGTCCACGACTCTTGTGCCCACGCCTGAGGTTCCGGCACAGGGACCGGCACCAGGGCAATCGGAGTCGGTTCTGCAACCCAGGCAGTCTGGCCGGCCTGCGGCAGGTGTTCCACGTTTTGGCGATTCACGATTCCCCCGGAAATTGCATATCATCGAGCGGCACAACATGGTTGTCCAACCTTGCTGATTGTCCACTCTTTCACTTCGCGACGCTACCAAATCACGCAACAGAACTCCCGTCACGCAAATTTTCAGGCTCGAGGATGCGCCTGATCGTGGACTGCCCGGAGTCGTTCGACCGATACATGCGTATACAGCTGAGTAGTCGCCAGGCTCGAATGTCCGAGCAATTCCTGGACTACACGAAGGTCTGCTCCACCTTCCAGCAAATGTGTCGCTGCCGAATGGCGAAGTCCGTGCGGCGCCAGGTTCGGAGCTCCGGGAACTGCCGCCACGCTCTCGTGCACCACCGACCGCGCCTGGCGTTGATCGAGCCGTCCGCCGCGCTTGCCCAGCAACAGTGCGCTGCCCGATTTCTCCGTCGCCATCATCGGCCGTCCAGCCTCGAGCCACTGCTCGATTGCCGATTCGGCCGGCAATCCGTACGGCACCGACCGCTCCTTGTTTCCTTTACCGAGGACACGCAACAAACGACGATCTGCATCCACGGATTCCAGGTCGAGTCCGCACAGTTCCCCCACACGAACTCCGGTGGAATACAAAAGCTCCATGATCAATCGATCACGAAGCGCAACCGGATCACGTTGTTGCGCACCAATCTTCGACGCTTCCATCGCCTCGATGGCCTGATTCTGACGCAACACCACCGGCAGGGTCCGCTGGGCCGGTGGCGCAGTCAACCGCGAGCCGGGGTCCGCCGGAATACGAGCAGTCTGTGCAAGCCAAGCCGTGAATCCCCGCGCCGACGACACTCGCCGCGCGACCGTTGTTCGAGCCGTTCCCGCCGCATTCTGTGCGGCCAGCCAAGAACGGAGTACCCGCAGATCCAGTTCAGCCAGTTCGACGTCAGCCGACTGCCGGGCAAGATGCTGGAGCAACGAACGAACATCGCCGACGTAGGCGCGGATAGTGTGCTCCGAACGTCCACGCCCGAGGCGCAAATGTTCGGCATATGCGTCGAGATGGATCGACAGCTCTCGCGGCAGGTCATCTCTCATCGTCATACGGTTACCTGCCTCGTCTGAAACTTCAAGTGTCCTCGCCGATAGGGTTGGCCGGTGAACCGAGCAATTCCCCTAAGAATGCTGTGCATTCTCGCGCTGATTTCCGCAATTGCACCACTCGCCACCGACATGTATCTGCCAGGACTGCCGATCATGGCCGAGTCGCTCGACACATCCGCTGCCAGCATCCAGTTGACACTGACGACGTTCATGGCGGGGCTTGGAATCGGGCAACTGATCATCGGACCCATCTCGGACGGAATCGGGCGTCGACGCCTACTGCTCGGCGCTGCCGCGATCACCACATTCGCCAGCGCTGCCTGTGCTCTCGCCCCCACCATCGAATTTCTGATCGGTGCCCGTTTGATCCAGGGCCTGAGCGGCGGCGCGGCCATTGTGCTCGCCAGGGCTTGCATTGCGGATCGTGCTCGCGGTGACAGCGCAGCAAAGATGTTCAGCATCATGATGATCATCGGCGGAATCGCACCGGTGGTGGCTCCGCTGATCGGCGGAGTACTACTCGATCCGATCGGCTGGCGCGGCATCTTCTGGGTGCTGACGATCGCCGGCGGAATCATGGTTGCCGGCGTCATCACCCTGGTACCGGAAACATTGCCACCCGAGCGTCGGCACGGCGGCGGATTGAAAGCGCTCGTCGCGAACCTGGGTTATGTCACCGGCAACCGCCGCTATCTCGGCTACGCGCTGGCCTTCATCTTCGGATTCGGCGCCCTGTTCTCGTACATCTCCGCGTCACCGTTTGTCGTCCAGGACGTCCTGGGATTGACACCGTCACAATTCTCGATGGTGTTTGCGGTCAACGCCATTGGCATGGTTGTCGCTGCCACGATCACGACTCGATTGCTTGGCCGGGTCAGTGCACGGACGCTCTTGATCTTCGGAGTAGGCCTCCTCGTGACCGCTGGAACGGTGCTGCTGTGCGCCGCTGCACTTTTCAACTCAACCAATCCGGCCACACTGCTCATTCCGCTGTTCGTTTCGGTATCCAGCATCGGATTTATCATGGGCAATGCAACAGCGCTTGCGCAGGGCGAGGTCACCGGGGCAGCCGGTACCGGGTCCGCATTGATGGGCGCGGGCCAGTTCGGATTGGCGGCCGCAGTGTCGCCGCTAGTGGGAATTGCCGGACCGGATACCGCCGTTCCGATGGCTGTAGCAATTCCCACCTTCGGTTTGCTCGCCGCTGTGGCGTTGACACTGCTCACCCGAAGCGGTCATGCCCAAGAGAAATTGTCGACGAAGAGCTAGCGTTCGGAAGCTGCCAACTCCGACTTCCAGACCCGGAATCCCTCTTCTGTACGTCCACGACGCCAGTAGCCTGAGATCGATGCGGATCCCGCCGGAACACCGCGATCCTTTCGGATGTACGAGCGCAGATTATGCATGACAGCTTGCGCCTCGCCGTGAATGAATACCTGCGGAGAACCCGGGAGCCATTCGAGTGCCCTCACTGCCGCGATTAGCGGCGCATTGTCGCCGGCTGATTCATCGCCGACCAGGTCCGAGGACGCTCCCCGGTATACCCAATTGACGACAATGCCATTCGGAGTGTTGATGGCAATCTCATCCTCGACCCCACCCACTTCGAGGACGAGGTAACCGATCGCATCGGGCGAAAGCCGTTCTACGGCGGCAGAAATTGCCGGAATGGCAGATTCGTCACCCGCATAGAGATGCCAATCCGCCGATATTTCCGGCGAAAAGGCGCCGCCGGGCCCTCTCATTGTTATCTCAGCACCAGCTGACACGGACGCAGCCCACGGGCCCGCTATCCCCGCGTCACCATGAACGACAAAATCGATCGCAATCTCGCGAGCCTTGCTGTCGTAACTTCGGATCGTGTACGTCCGAAGCACCAAGTCGTCGGCGGTTCCGAATTCGATCTTCACATACGAGTCACTGAACGCACTGGGAGTGAAGCTATCGAACCCATGACCGCCGAGAAACACCCGCACCATGTGTGGGGTCAATTTCTGCGTACGCAGGACGGTCAGCGTTGTTGTCGGCTTGGCCACAGGTACATCCTCCAAAGTTAGCGTTACCTAACTATGGTACATGGATTTGCGATTGGCGACGGGCGACAGATAGCAAACACGGCTACTTGATGTCGCAAATACCGGCCGAATCAGTGGATGGTAATCACTCAAACCGACCAACCCGAATGACCGAAGAGGAAAGACGGTATCCATATCTTCACGGAAAATCTTCAATTCCGACCAACGGCAAAGGAAGGGTAAATACAACTCTGGCACCCCACAAATTCTGTGGGGTGCCAGAGAAGTTCAATGCACTCTAGTGTGCTGCATCGAATGCGTCGATGATTTCCGCTTTGATGCGGCCACGCGGTGCAACCTCGTAGCCATTCTTCGCGGCCCAGTCACGGATAGCCTGCAGAGTCTCCTTGGAGCGCCCCGAACCCGATGTAGCCTGCGGAGATGTGAGCTGCGACTTCTTGCCGCGACGAGTGGTCACCTTGGCTGCAGCGTCAACGAACGGCTTGACCGCAGCGTCGAACTTTTCTGCATTGGTAGCGCGAAGGTCGATCACATAATCGGTTCCCTGGTAGGAGAACTCGATACGATCACCGAAACCGTCGTCGATCGGCTTACCGTCGAGATCGTCAATGAGTTGACGAATCAGCTTCTCAGCCATTGCACTCCTCTTTCAATGAAATGTTTCGCTTTCAGTTCACAATACACAGATTCTCGCTCCGGTAACAAAGATGGCCACAGAACCGATCCGACCGAACAGACCTCTTGGTACGCATTGGCGATGGGTTAGCGACATTGCATTGCTTCAAAAGTGGTGCTCGCACCTCAACCGGGACGATTCATTTCGATGATCGATAGACGACATCACTCACATCTCTATCTCGCCGATACCGACTAATCGGAGTTTAAGCACATCTGCCTGAGACTTTCCTGAGACTTGCTTACGACATTGCTTCAAGCAAACCAGTCACACGCCCGCATCTTGCCGACATATCCGCAAACTCCCCCTCAAAACCGCTCTGACATGCCCCTAACCTTGGTTCGTCGCCCTCGGCTCGGATCTGCCCAATGATTCGACGAGCGATCCAGCAAATGTCCCGAATACCATTGCCGACCAAATCCGCCGAAAAATCGGGCACTATTTGGCACGGAACCATCCGCTGCCATCGGAACCGACAAATCCCTCCAACTCGAGCAGCGGAAGCGTTGCGCGTACCTGAGAAATCAGCAACCCCGATTCCTCGGACAACTCATTCGTGCTCCGCGAGCCGGTTCCCGGTAATGCTTCGTAGACGAGACGAGAATTACCCTTCAATGAGTCGATGTCACGAACAGCTGCGGCATCGGATTCCGAATCGACAAGATTGAAGGGTCCGGAGACTTCTACAACGTCCACTGCATTCGCCACCAAATGGGCTTCCCCTTCGCGGATCATTCGATGGCAACCCGCCGACGAGGCAGATGTCACCGGCCCGGGGACAGCCATTACCGGGTGCCCGAGTTTCCGCGCCCAATTCGCGGTGTTCCGCGCACCGCTGCGCCATCCTGCTTCGACAACAACCACACCGTCGGATAATGCCGCGACCAATCGGTTTCGGGCTAAGAATCTGAACTTCGCCGGTGTCGTCCCCGGTGGATACTCACTGACCACCGCGCCCGAGTTCACGATCTGACGTAATAGACGCGCATGCCCTGACGGATAAGCGCGATCCACTCCGCAAGCCAGCACTGCAACTGTGGTCCCACCGACGCCCAATGCTGCACGGTGAGCTGCCCCGTCGATTCCGAAGGCAGCACCAGAGGTAACCGTCCAACCGTCCACTGCCAGATCGCCCGCGATCTCAGCGGTGACATGCTCCCCGTAGGACGTCGAGGCCCGGGTTCCCACAATCGCCACCGAACGCTCCGTTAATTCCGAAAGATCCCGAGAACCCAAGACCCACAGAACAAATGGCGGAACCTCCCCCGACGCTGCATCCAACCCGTCGAATGCGAGCAGTCGCCAGGCCGGCCATTCGGGAGAATCCGGTGTGACCAACCTTCCGCCCATCGCGGCCATCAGATCCAGATCACGTTGCGCCGTATCGATATGTGCGCGGGCGCGAGTCTTCTCCTCCAACGATGACGGCAGGTCACGGGTCTTCACTGCGTGCGCGGTCTCCTCGACTCCGAGGTGCTCGACCAATGCCGACAGGTGAACGCTCGGGCCTTGAGCAACCGTCGACAGGTATGCCCAGGCGAGTTGTTGCGGATCATGCGCGGTCATTGGAATCCCCTGTCCCTGAAATCGAGTGCTGTCACGACCTGATCTGCCCCGGGCATGGTTTCGCCGGCCAAATCCGACACTGTCCACGCAACTCTGATCGCCCGATCTGCCCCTCGAGCAGTGATCACGCCCTTACGGAGGGCACGCTCGACGGGCGCCAAGGCCTCGCGGGAAAGTCGGAACTTCTGCCGCAGCGCCGGTCCCGGGACCTCGGCGTTTGTTCGCCATCCGTAGGCACTCCAGCGCTCCGACGCCGCGTCCCGCGCCGCCGCCACCCGGATTCGCACACTCTCGGTGCTCTCCCCTACCTCGTCGATCAGCGCGCCGGTAGCGACCGCCTGCATCCGTATTCTGATATCGACACGATCCAGTAAAGGACCCGAAAGTTTACCTAGATAGCGACGCCGCGCTGCTGGCGCGCACACGCAGTCCGCATCACGAGGCGGCGCGCACGGACACGGATTTGCGGCCAGGATCAGTTGGAATCGTGCCGGGTACCTCGCGACGCCGTCCCGGCGGGCAATGCGAACTTCGCCGTCTTCCAAGGGCGTTCGCAAAGCCTCGAGCACTTTGACGCCGATCTCGGCACATTCGTCGAGGAATAGAACTCCGCGATGCGCCCGACTCACCGCACCCGGACGCGCCATCCCACTACCACCCCCCACCAACGCACTCACCGACGAACTGTGATGCGGCGCAATAAACGGCGGCATATCGATCAACGGATGATCCGCAGTCAACACCCCCGCCACCGAATGAATAGCCGTCACCTCCAACGCCTCACTCTCGGTCAACGGCGGCAATATCCCCGGAAGACGCTGCGCCAACATCGTTTTCCCAATCCCCGGCGGACCCGTCAACATCAGATGATGCGCTCCCGCCGCCGCCACTTCGATAGCCCACCGCGCATCCGCCTGCCCCACAACCTCACTGAGATCACTGACCCCGATCTCCTCAGCCCGCTCGAAAGGCTCCGGCACCGGCAGATAAATCTCACCCCGCAACCACGAAATCACCGAAGACAGATCATCAGCGCCCAGCACCTCGATGCCCTTCACCAACCCCGCCTCCGCCATTGCCGCACGCGGAACAACCACCGTGCCCCACCCCGCCCGCTTCGCCGCCAACACCGCCGGCAGCACACCTCGTACCGTCCGCAGCCGGCCATCCAACGCCAACTCCCCCAGAAAAACAGTCGACCGCAACTCCGTGCGCGGCAACTTCTTTGCCGCATCCAACACAGACAAAGCTAGAGCCAGATCGTAGACGCTGCCGACTTTCGGCAATGTCGCCGGCGACAACGCCAGAATCACTTTGCTGTCCGGCCACTCCTCGTTGGAATTGGTGACGGCCGCGCGAATCCGATCCCTCGATTCATGCAACGCCGTGTCCGGCAGACCCACCAAATGCACGGCCGGCAGACCGCGCCCGATATCAGCCTCGATCTCCACGATCTGACCGTCGACGCCGCTGACCGCCACCGAATGCGCCCGTCCCAGCGCCATCAGAACGCGTCCACAAAATGCTCGATCACCGGTTCCTGATTACGACAAATCAAGACAGCCACCACATCGAAACGAACCTTCGACCACGACCGACCCGAATCACCGAGCCACTGCAGCGCCAACACCCGAATCCGACGACGCTTCGCAAACGTCACCGCCTCCGCCGGCGACCCGTATCCCAGCCCGCTGCGGGTCTTCACCTCCACGAACACGATTCGATCATCTTCCGTGGCAATGACATCCAACTCGCCGTACCGGCATCGCCAATTCCGTTCGACGATGTCAAGACCTGCATCGATCAGGAATTCGGTAGCCAAATCCTCGCCCCGAGCCCCCAACGCCATATTCCCCGCCATGACAGACCCCCGAAGTTATTACTTCCCGCGCGCCCGCAGATACGAAACGCGTCCCACGCGTCACAGTGCTCCACCGAAACCACTGACAGGAAAATGGAAACCAGCCTGTGGATAACCGGGCACTTGTGGAATTGAGGAGCAGCGCAGAACCCTCCAACGAGGCGACTTGCCGATAGATAACCAGCGCTCGCGAAAATCTCGCCAGATGCCGCACCGCCACTGAAACCAGGTGAGATAACAATACGCATTCTTGCAGGTAGTAGCGGTATTGTAGCCACAACTTGAGGTTGCCCTAAAACCTTGCGTAGCCGATCACCCAGCACGCCGGCAGTCACGCAGACATTCATTCGCAATCTTTTTTGGAAATATTTTTGCCGATTCACCCCAAGATGGACATTCGTCCTGTAGACATAGTGACGTCCGACCTCAGAGGCTCCAAATCGTCGAGGTCGGACCTGCATCCCAGCCTGACGCCGGGGCGTCCAGGAATCAAAATTGCACGTACGCCCGATCGAATGGAGTACTACAACATGTCTCGCCGCTCACTACGCCAAGCTGTAGCTACCGCTGCGTCCCTGACCCTGCTTGCCGCTGGCGTCACCTTTGGGCTCGGAGCCTCGGTGGCACAGGCCTCACCCGCCTGCAGCACTACGCAGTCAATTACCTCGAAGTGGGCCGGTTCCGTTTGGACGCCCTACACCCTCGCCAAGGAGGTTGGCAGCGGCGGCAAGGTCGCCCCGGGACAAGAGATCACCTACGTCACCAAGGTGACTGGCTCAGGAGCACTAGTAAAGTCGATCTGGGACTACCACCCGGCTGGGTTCCAGCTGGTGAAGGCTCGCCTGAACGTCAATTGGGCTGTGGGGGGCCAGTCGTGGTCGGACGTCACTAGTACCGTCATCAAAGGCAACGATAATTCCGTTATGGTCTCAGGCAATGGTTGGACCACAGCTGGTGGCACCATCGCTCTGGAAACCACCTACAAGGTCCCCAGTAACGCCCAAATTGGCGCCCAAATCGACAGCGGCGGCGGAACCGATATTGCCCTCATAAGCGGCTACTGGGACGTCAACCCGATGGGCGTCTGCGTCACCATCCGTGAGCCCAACGCCATCGAGGCCGGCTCGGGCAGCCTCGACAATGCGGGCCTCGGCTCGGTGAACACCGGATCGGGCCAGGTCTTCGGATCCATCACCGACCCGCAGGGATCGATGACCAACGTCATCGGCGGAATCATCAGTAACGTGATCGGCGGCATGAGCTAACTCAGCCAAGCAAAGACAATGGGCGGAGCCACCAGCGCATGCTGGTGGCTCCGCCCCTTTTGCGCCGTACTCCCTACCGGGCCTCCGACGCACGGTCCAATCTGACTTCGCGGCCTTGCCAGCGAGACCGCAGCCAACGGTCGTGACTGGCCACCACGATGGCACCCGGGCCGGTACCCAGAGCATCCTCCAACTCGTCGCACAGACGCGGCGAAAGATGGTTGGTGGGCTCGTCCAGAAGCAACAACTCCGGTGGACGCGCCACCAACAATGCCAACGCCAGACGGCGGCGTTGGCCTACCGACAACTCGACAACCACCTTGTTCAGATCCCAAAGAGGCAGCAGCCCAAGGGAATTCAACGGAATCGACTCAGCGATCTCAGTGCCGAGTGCCAGATCGTAAATTTCCTGCGCGGTATGGTCGGCCCGATCGAACGTAGTGTCCTGAGCGAGTAGGCCCGTCGTCAATCCCGGCCGCCGTACCGTGCCGGCAGATTCCAGCGTGCCCGCCAGTACCGCAAGCAACGTGGACTTGCCGGCGCCGTTCAACCCGGTGACCAGCAGTCGATCTGTAGTTGCAACGTCAAGGTGAGCAATCGACAATCGACCCGGAACTCTCACTTCCCGCAGAGTCAGCAGGAACTCACCCGGCAACGGTGTGGTGAGCGCGCCGGGGTTGAACCTCAGCGGCTGGGGAGGTTCGGCAACCTGATCGCGTTCCAGCTTGTCGAAGCGCCGGGTGGCGTTGCGAACCCGACGCGCAATCTGGTTCTGCACTCGCCCACCGGCGTGGCCGTATCCCATCTTTTCGTTGTCCTGCTTCAAGCGATTCGGTGCAACCTCGTGCGCGCTGACACCGGCCGCGTAGCGCAACGCCTCCAATTCCTCCTGCTCGTCACTGAAACGCCGTTGCCAACGTGCACGTTCGGCTACTTTCTGCGCCAGATAGGCGGTGTAGTTACCGCCGTACCGGGTGGGGCCGTCCACCGCTGGATCAAGATCGATCAGGTCTGTGCAGACTGCGTCGAGAAAGGCACGGTCGTGGCTGGCGACCACAACGACACCCGGCAGACTGCGCAACTGTTCGGCCAGAAACTCCGCCGCCTCGTCGTCGAGGTGGTTGGTCGGCTCGTCAAGCAGCAACGCCGACGGCCGCCGAACCATCAGCGCCGCCAACGCCAGTCGGCTGCGCTGCCCACCGGACAACGATACGAGGGTGCGCTCGCGCGGCGCGTTCGCGAGACCGAGCCCGGTCAGGACGATCTCTGCACGCCGGTCCGCATCCCAGACTTCGTGCCGCTGGGCGTAGTCGAGGCGTTCCGCGTAGGCGTCGAGCACATCGGAATCTTCGGATTCCTGAGCGAGTTCCTGTGCAAGCCTGTCGAGTTCGACGATTGTCTCTCGCGCGTCGAGGAGTGCGTCGTCCAGCACGTCCGCGATCGTCGAATGGTTGTCGAACGACATTTCCTGCTGCAGGAATCCAAGATCGTGGGGACGCTCGACACTGCCCGCGTCGGGTTCGTCCGTACCGGCGAGCAACCTCAACAGTGTCGACTTCCCGACACCGTTTTCGCCGATCAGTCCGATCCGATTGCCCGGAGCTGCCGTGAGCGAAACTCCGTCGAGCACTCGTCGCGTTCCGAGCGTGCGGACCAGATCGTGGGCGAGCAAAGCTGATTCAGGCACGTAAAACCGCCAAAGTCGAAGGTGGAAAAAGCACGATATGCGCCGCCAGGCAGGTCTACCACTGCGCAAACCCGCACCCAACACCTAACCACTGGACCCGTTCCCCGATCGGCGGCGGAGCTGAATAGATTCCCCCATAACCGAAAGGCAAATTTGCCTATTGATAGCTATCTACCTGCGGGAACCCTGTCTGAAATCCTCGCTAACATTCGAAGTTCGGGGAGCTCGCGGGTTCACTTTTTGCTGGTACTGATCCCGCGACAACACTTGACATGAGTTCCGACCAACCAAAAGTGACACAGGTTACACCTCGGCGACATGACCGGATAGTCACCATTGCGCAAACCTCAGATACGATCAATGACGTGGATATGGTCACAAATGGACGCTTGTCTCCGACAGCCGCGTTCGGTCTCGACGTTTCTCATCCATCGTGACCAGGCCAGTATCCCCCATCCCTGACGCGGGGGCGTCCAGGACTTGCAATTGCACTAACGCCCGACCAAATGGAGAACCACAAATGTCACGCACCTCAGTACGCCGCGCTGTAGCTACCACCGCGTCCCTCACCCTCATCGCTGCCGGCGTCACCGTCGGAATGGGCGCCGGAATTGCCTCCGCCGCACCGACCTGCGAGCAGTCCTCGAGCGTGACCAAGAAAGATGCCTCGACCGGCGAACTCCTTGGCATCGGTCACACCTACACCAAGTCAGTCACCGAAGCCGAGGTAGCTGCCGGCACCGAGGTGACCTACGAGACGGTCATCAGCACCAGCGGAATTGGAAACCCGTTCGTGGACCGAGTGACTGACTTCGCGCCCGCCGGATTCGGCGCACCGGTCCAGGCTGAAGTAACAGCTTTCCACGCAATCGGTGGCCTGAAAACCGAGACCGTCGCGACGACTGCCGATGGCACCGGCTACAAGGTTGCGAACAGCGGATGGTCCGTCACCGCATCGAACCCGTTGACTGTCAAGATGACCTACCTTGTGCCTGCCGGCGTTTCTGTAGGCGACGAGATCACCAGCGGCGGCATCTCCGTTGCAGGCACCGCGGCCGTCGGCAACAACTTGCCGGACCTCGACGCTTGCTTCACCGTTCGCGGCAAGAACGCCGGCGAGTCCGTCTCCGGCAGCCTCGACGGAATGGGCCTCGGATCCTCCGACAGCAACATGTCCTCGACCGGATCGCTCAGCGACTTCATCGGCGACGTCATTTCGCGGATCTTCTCGAACGGAAGCTAAGCCTGATCCGTTCCGCTAACCGTGGACCTGCCCGAAGCTACCGCGCTTCGAGCAGGTCCACGGTTTTGTTCTATCCGAGGCCGTCGCGCCCTATTCTCGGTAGATGACAAGACTTCGCTCACGCCACCTCACTCAGGCCGCAGCAGTCGCAGCATCGGTTGCGGCGATTGCCCTCGGCAGTACCGGAATTGCGTCAGCTCAAGACGAGTGGCCGCCGATACCCCCGTACCCGAGCCCGTCGGTGCCGTTCGAGGCGTCGTATTTCCTCACCCCCGACAACCCGGCGTATTGGAATCCGTTTGTGAACGAGCCCCGGCTGACGTCGCCTTTCGGCAACAGCACCCGCATTGTGTGCACTGCATTTCACGCAACCCTGACCGGCTGCTGGCAGGCCGATCAATACGGGAATCCACACAAGCTTGTGCGTTTGCAGGCCAATTTTCCGAGCGTGACGGGATCCGGCCTTCCCGGCGGCGGGCCCGGCCACTTCGTCTACCCGGGATTCATTCCCGGGAGCTGATCAAGATTCTTCGAATCTTTGTTCGAACAGTGCTAACCTGAAACAGGACGCACCGACGAGCACATCGAGGACCGCCATGAACGAGACAACAGAGGCAACTCACGAGTTGCAGCGATTGGTCGACGAGCTGACGGTGCTCGATCAGCGCCGCGTCGATATCGGTGAGAGTTTGGTACACCTCGAGTACGTCTACGCGCACGCTGGTGCCCGACAAGAAGCAGAAGCAGCCCGAAAAGCCTTCCAGGAACAGTACGTCGGCAGAATTTACGAGCTTGCCGACGGCCTGCGCACCTGAAAATAGGTTGCGCCCACCACCTCTCGGCGAGCATTGTCATCCCGGCACACCACACAAGAACCACCAGGTTCCGATGTGCACAATGTGGGAGAAAATGATGGAGAAGATTACCAAGAGGCTGTGGAACTGGGCATCGATTCTCGACGAGAAAACTCGCGAGCAAGCGCTGCGCACGTCCCAGATGCCTTTTGTCCGGCCGCATCTGGCGTTGATGCCCGACGCGCACCTCGGTGCGGGAGCAACTGTCGGTTCGGTCATCCCAACCGAAGGCGCGATCATGCCCGCTGCTGTCGGCGTGGATATCGGCTGCGGGATGATCGCGGTCAAGACTCAGTTCAATGTCAGTGACATCGAGGGCCGCGACCTGAGCGCACTTCGCCACAGCATCGAACGCTCCGTCCCCCTCTCGGCCGGTGTCTACAACAAGACTCTGACCGAAACCGCGAAACCACGTATCGCAGAACTCGAGACCATGGCCGGCGATCGCTTGCCGTTTTACGATCAGTTCAAGAACAACTGGCGGTTTCAACTCGGAACACTGGGGTCCGGCAACCATTTCATCGAGGTCACAGTCGACGAAAATGACGCGCTCTGGCTGTTCCTGCATTCGGGCAGTCGCGGTATCGGCAACAAGATCGCACAGCATCACATCAAGATCGCCAAGGAGCTGTGCGCCCGCTGGCACATCGACTTGCCTGACCCCGACCTCGCGTACCTGATCGAGAAGACACCCGAATTCGATTGTTACATCACCGATCTCAACTGGGCGCAGCATTTTGCACTCTTGAATCGTGAGGAGATGATGGATCGGGTTGTCAAGGACTTCGCGCACTTCGTGGGTGACGGCACGCCGGCCGTCATCGAGGAACTCGAGCGGATCAACTGCCACCATAACTTCACCCAGAAGGAGTACCATCTGGGCCGCGGTGTGTGGCTGAGCAGAAAGGGTGCGATCAAAGCCGACGTCGGCACGCCCGGACTGATTCCAGGCTCCATGGGGACTGCCAGCTATGTCGTGGTGGGCAAGGGCAATGTGCCGTCGTTCAAGTCCAGCCCGCACGGCGCCGGACGTGTGTACGCCCGTAACCGGGCCCGGAAGACTTTCACGATCGACGATCTCGACAAGGCCATGGTCGGCATCGAATACAAGCGGTCGACGGCATTCCTCGACGAAATTCCCGGAGCGTACAAGGACATCGACGTGGTGATGGACGACGCGAAAGACTTGGTCGAGATCCGTCACACCTTGCGTCAGATAGTCAACGTCAAGGGCGACTGAGTCCAGAACTGACAAAGCCCGCAAACACGGATGGCCCCGCCGAGACAATCGGCGGGACCATTCGTGGAGTAGGTTCAGTCCGGCAAACGCAGGTCCGGCTTGTCCAGCTCTTCGATGTTGACGTCCTTGAACGTCACGACGCGCACGTACTTCACGAATCGGGCCGGGCGGTACATGTCCCACACCCACGCGTCGGACATCCGCAGTTCGAAGTAGATTTCGCCATCCGAATTATGCGGTAGCAGCTCGACCGTGTTGGCGAGATAAAACGTCGTTCTGTCTCCACGACGTAGGAGAACTGTCCGACGATGTCCCGGTATTCGCGATAGAGCGAAAGCTCCATCTCGGTTTCGTATTTCTCGAGATCCTCGGCACTCATCGGTTTAGCCAGTCCTCCCAGTTCGTCTGAACATCTATCATCCCGTATGGCCTGCACGCTGCTGCACCCGGAGTCCCGCAGCAACAACATTGGCGTACGTCATGCGATGCTCGGCGCACGGACCCAACTCCTCGAGCGAGTCCATGTGCAGTGGTGTGCTGTATCCCTTGTGTATTGCAAATCCGTATCCGGGATGGATACTGTCCATCTCTTCCATGACGTGATCACGCGTCACCTTGGCAAGAACACTGGCCGCCGCGATGCACGCAGCAGCGGCGTCACCGCCGATGACCGGTAGGGACGGCGCGGTAAGGCCTGGCACTCGAAAGCCGTCGGTGAGAACGTATCCCGGCGGCGTCTCGAGGCCTGCGACGGCGCGTCGCATTCCCTCGATATTGGCGACGTGAATTCCGATCCGATCGATTTCTTCGGCCGCGACCGATATGACGCTCCATGCCAAGGCCAGCCGCTTGATCACCGGAAAAAGTTCTTCGCGGGCCCGTTCCGTGAGCTTTTTCGAATCGTCCAGTCGCGCAAGCGCTACGTGCGGTTTGGGCGCCAAGACACAGGCCGCGATCACGAGCGGGCCGGCGCACGCACCACGTCCGGCTTCGTCGACACCCGCAACCGGACCCATCCCGGTTCGATACAGCGCAGATTCCATCGTTCGCAAACCTGTCGATCTGCGAATGACGACGCGAGGCGGCCAACTACTCGAACTACTCACGGTCCTACAAACTCAATTACCTTGGGGGTTAGGCGAACTGATGCTGCCCATGCGGGAGGGCGGGAGAACGATAAAGCGTGCCTGGCCGATGACGTTGTCGAGCGGGATGGTTCCTTGAAGTTCGTCTTGGACGTGGGCGCGCGAGTCAGCGGAGTTGCTGCGGTTATCGCCCATCACCCAGACATGTCCCTCGGGAACGGTGACGGGTGCGAAGCAGCGGCCGGATTTCACGGCGGTGGTGCAATCCTGGACGCCGGGAGTGAAGGGGAAGTCCATCTTGATGTAGGGCTCGTCGAGTGGCTTACCGTCGACCATGACCCGGCCTTGTTCGTCACAGCACTCGACGGTTTGCCCGCCGGTGGCGATCACTCGCTTGACCAAATCGTTCTCGTCCGGCGGAACCAGGCCCACCCACGAGCCGACCTCTTGAAGGCCACGCTTCACAGTGTTGTCGGACCGATTGGACGTGTATCGCGTGTTCCACGAATCGGGGCCCTTGAAGACGATGACGTCGCCGGGTTCCGGATCGCCGAAGCGGTAACCGATTTTCTCCACGACGATCCGGTCACCGGTACAGCCGGTGCACCCGTGCAACGTCGGTTCCATCGACTCGGACGGAATGAGAAAGACGCGAAAGACAAAGGCTTGGAGCACAATGCTCAAAACAAGCGCTACACCGATCAGTATCGGAAGTTCCCGAAAGAATGATCGCTGTTTCTTGGGCTCTTTATGTGAAGTGTGAGGCTTTGCCGAAGTCGGTTCCTCAGAACTGACGGATCCATCGTGATTCTCGGTACCGGACGACAATGCCTGCTCCTTCGAAGAATCTTCCACAAAAACAGACTAGCCCGACACCGCGCGTACGCGGTGCCGGGCCAGAAAGAAAGATCAGCGCTTTTCCTTGATCTTTGCCTTCTTGCCGCGCAGCTCGCGCAGGTAGTACAGCTTGGCGCGACGGACGTCACCGCGGGTCAGAACCTCGATGGAGGCCAGCGTGGGGCTGTGAACCGGGAACGTACGCTCGACACCGACGCCGAAAGAAACCTTACGGACGGTGAAGGTCTCGCGAACGCCGCCACCCTGACGACGAATAACGACGCCCTTGAAGACCTGCACGCGCTCCTTCGAGCCTTCGATAACCTTGACGTTCACGTTGAGCGTGTCGCCGGGACGGAAGGCCGGAATGTCGTCGCGCAGCGACTTCTTATCCAGGAAGTCCAAAGTGTTCATGTGTCATCCTTGTATTTCGCAGGAGCAGAGGAACCGAGCGGCGACCGCTTCGGTTGCCCGATACGACGCTCGTCTGGTTCGTGCCCAGATCAAGTACTGCTGCCTGGTCCAGGCAACCCGTCCATTGTGCCAGATGTCGATGCCATCGGCGAATCCGGAGGCGGCGGAGCTGGGTGAATCGTGTGGTCGAGTACTTCTTCGGCTGCTGTCATCGCATGTTCGACGCTCGGTGAACCGGCGATGACATCTTGGATGTAGATCTTGGCCCGGATGACCGGCCGACGCCATTTCCGTTCCCGCTCGAGCGCGCGTCTCATCTTTTTCGGTTTCCGTGTGTACCGCCAGCGCGCCCACGGAGCACCAGGTCTGCTGAGCCGAATCGCGCCGACTATCAGCAACGGCAGAACAAAGAGGCCAACCAGACCGGTCCAGATCTTGCCTTTGAGGATCACTATCGCGGCCAACCCGAAATTGATCAGTGCGATGAAGACAAAAATCAGCTTGACCCAGGGATTTCGTTCCTCCCGGAACCCTGCAAGATCCAACAATTCGAGCGGCCGGAAACCGAGCAGCACGAGTCCGGTGACCGCGACGGCAACAAAGACCGCGTCAACCGACGTCCTGCCCTGCTCCGACCAGTACACGTCCTTGAGATAGAAGATCAGCGCAAATTCGTCCAGTACCAGCGCGGCGCCCATACCGAAGATTGCGGCGAGCACTGCGCCGGTCGTCTGGGAACCGTCCACGTACACCGTGATCAGCGCGCCGCCCGAGATCATCATCGCGATAACCCCGAAGACCACATGATGTACATGTTGGCCGCCCGGCGCGATGTTGCCCGGCCACCATTTCACCTGAGCGCGGATCATCCGCACACTGAGCCGAATCAACAGGAACGCGGACAGAAACCCGAGGAGAAAGAACAGCAACGGGAGTCTTCCGTGGCCGATGATCTCGCGTTCGAGCCACTCTCCCATCACTGCCCTCGTTCCTGCCGGTAATCCACCTGGTGCCGATCAGGTGTGGCAGACCGGGCTTTGTACATCACCGAACACGCTATTTTCCGAAACCCGCGTTTCGCAAGGCATCTGCCATGGAACCCGCCGCGGGTGTGCGGTTGTCGGGACGCTTGTCTCGACCGCCCTGCTGGGCACCGCCGCGGCGTTGCTGACCGCCCTGCCCCTGGCTCTGTCCCTGCCCCTGACTTTGTCCCTGCCTCGCACTCGGGCCGCCGCGCGAGCCTTCCGGCTTACGCGGTGCGCCCACCTCGTCGTCCAGACGCAGTGTCAGTGCAATTCGCTGACGCGCCTCGTCGACCTCGAGAACCTTCACCTTGACGACGTCACCCGACTTCACAACTTCACGCGGATCCTTGACAAAGCTGTGGGACATCGCCGAAACGTGAACCAATCCGTCTTGGTGCACGCCCACGTCGACAAAAGCGCCGAAGGCCGCGACGTTGGTGACAACACCTTCCAGAACCATGCCCGGCTTGAGGTGTGACACTTTCTCGATACCGGCTGCGAAGGTGGCCGTCTTGAATTCCGGGCGCGGGTCACGGCCTGGCTTTTCCAGTTCGGAGATGATGTCCGTGACGGTCGGGAGACCGAATCGCTCGTCGACGTAATCGGCGGCCCGCACCGATCGCAGAGCCGTGGCGTTCCCGAGGATGGTCCGCACATCTCCACCGGCCCCGGCAACGATCTTGCGGACGACGGGGTACGCCTCCGGATGCACGCTCGACGCGTCAAGTGGATCGTCACCCTCGACGATTCGAAGGAAGCCCGCACACTGCTCAAATGCCTTGGGCCCCAACCGTGAAACATCCTTGAGTGCCTTGCGCGTTCGGAACGGCCCATTCTGATCTCGGTGCGCGACAATGCTTTCCGCCAACGAACCGGCGATGCCGGAGACTCGGGCCAGCAGTGGCACAGACGCGGTGTTGACGTCGACGCCGACGGCGTTCACGGCATCTTCGACCACCGCATTGAGTGAGCGGGAGAGAAGCGATTCGGTGATGTCGTGCTGGTACTGGCCGACACCGATGGACTTGGGATCGATCTTGACCAACTCGGCCAACGGGTCTTGGAGGCGACGCGCGATGGACACCGCTCCTCGGATCGACACGTCGAGGTCCGGAAGTTCTTGGGACGCATACGCCGAGGCGGAGTAGACGGAGGCGCCCGCTTCGGACACGACGATCTTCGTGAGATTCGGGGCGCCGGTCTTGGCGATCAATTCGGTGGCGAGGGTGTCGGTCTCACGCGAGGCCGTCCCGTTGCCGATGGCGATCAACTCGACGCCGTACTTGGTGACCAGCCCGGCCAGAACCGCGAGCGAGGCATCCCACTTGTTGTGCGGCTGGTGCGGATAGATGGTTTCGTAGGCCAGAACCTTGCCGGTTCCGTCGACGACGGCGACCTTGGTGCCGGTCCGAAGTCCGGGATCGAGGCCCATGGTCGGACGTGCGCCCGCCGGCGCCGCGAGGAGGAGATCCTTGAGGTTGGTCGCGAAAACGTCGACGGCGTCCTTCTCCGCGGACTGACGCAGCCGCATGCGCACATCGACTCCCAGTGTGACCGCAAATTTGGTCTTCCAGGCCCATCGAACGGTGTCGAGGAGCCAGCGATCGGCTGCGCGCCCACGGTCCGCGATGTCGAACCGGGTGGCGATTCGTCCTTCGTAGACGGTCCGCTCCCCCGGTGCCGATTCCTCGGTGTCGGCAGCCATGGTCACCGACAGGACCTCTTCCTTCTCGCCGCGAAGAACGGCAAGAATCCGGTGCGAGGGCAGTTTCGCGAAGGGTTCCGAGAATTCGAAGTAGTCAGCAAACTTCGAGCCATCGGATTCCTTGCCCTTACGGACTGCGGAAACCACCTGTCCGCGCTTCCACATCAGCTCTCGTAAATCACCGACGAGATCGGCATCCTCGGCAAAACGTTCGACCAGGATCGCGCGAGCGCCGTCGCGTTGCTCGTCCGAGTACTGCGCTGGGTCTGTGGTGGGATCGCCGATCAGTGCGTCGGCGACGGGCTCGTGGCCGGCCTCGCGGGCAATCTGCGCCTTGGTACGGCGCTTCGGCTTGAACGGCAGATAGATGTCTTCGAGCCGAGCCTTCGTGTCGGCAATCATGATCTGACCACGTAGTTGATCATCGAGTTTGCCCTGCGACTCGATCTCGGTGAGGACGGCATCGCGGCGCTCGTCGAGCTCGCGGAGATAGCGCAGACGCTCCTCCAGCAGTCGCAGCTGCGCGTCGTCGAGAGTGCCGGTGACTTCTTTTCGATACCGGGCGATAAAGGGCACGGTGGCACCGCCGTCCAGTAGGTCGACGGCCGCAGCCACCTGCCCTTCACGGACGTCGAGTTCCTCGGCTATGCGCTGGTTCACGGTCTTGAGAATCACGAGATCCGACCCTACCGCTATCCTGTGACAAGTAGACCGGCAGACAGCGCCGGCTCGAGAGCTCCAGGGGAAACGATGACTGCGCGGTTCGTCCGGATGCTCGCCATGGCGGCTGCAGTTACTTTTGCAGCATCATGTAGCGGTGTGGAGAGTCCCGACGTGGGCGCGGCTGCCACACAAACTCCGGCCTTCCCCAACACCGACATGCCCATGGCGCCGACTCTCGAAGCCAGGCTCGTTCAAGCCCAGTCCGCGGCGCTCGAGCGTGGCGCAGACGTTTCGATTTCGGTGTTCGACCGAACATCGAACCGGTATCTCGAAGTCGGTGGCGACCAACAGATCGAAACAGCATCTGTTGCAAAGCTTTTCATCGCCGAAGACCTGCTGCAGCAAGATGCACACGGCCAACGAGCACTGAGCGACGACGACTGGGTGCTCATGGAAGCCATGCTCGAGGCCTCCGACGACAATGCGGCCAACACCCTGTGGGAGGCCGCCGGCGGCCCCGATCTCGTGACCCGCGTCGCGGAGCGCTACTCATTGGTTTCCACCACCGCTCCCGTGGACGGCATGTGGTGGAACACCGAGACCACGTCCCACGACCTCATCACCTTCTACGACGGCATTCTGGACGACGTCACCCAGCTCGGCGAGGCCCGCTCGAGCAAGCTCGTCAATGACCTACGCCAATCGACGCCCACCGCCGCCGATGGATACGACCAACGTTTCGGCCTCCCCGAAGCCCTCTTCGACGAACCTGTGCTTGGCGTCAAGCAAGGGTGGATGTGCTGCATCAACGATCGATGGCTCCATCTGTCCACGGCAGTCGTCGGCGAGGACAACCGGTACATCGTCGCGATTGCGTCTCGTGAGGATATTCAATATCCGGGCGACGACAACGACGACGCCTACCCGGATACGTCGTTCACCGATGTGATCGACGACGACAGCGCGCTTCACGCACGCGACACCGTGACAGGCGTGACACAGATCCTCTTCCCCGACGGAGCAATCGACGATTGGTCGAAACCCCAGACGCCGAATGATCAACCGGTGCAGGAAGCTTCGGGCCGGTAGTTCTCACCAGCTGTACGACGTCACCGCATCCACAACGCGATCTTGCTGATCTGCGCTCAACATGGGCCACAACGGAAGTCGCAGAATTGTCGTCGAAAACAATTCACTGCGGACGCACGGTTGCGGCGTTCTGCCGTAACGTTTCCCGGCGGCACTGGAATCGAGCGGAACATAGTGAAACGGTGCCACGATTCCCTGCTCGGCCACATGGCGAATCATTCCGTCACGAATCTGCTCGTTCGGCATCCTGAGGTAGAACAGGTGAGCGGTGTGCTCGCAGTCCGGCGGGACCGTCATGAGATGGACGTCGCGCTCCTGCGCCCAGTCCGCCAAGCCCGTGCGGTAGCCGTCCCACACTCGATGCCGCTGCGCCTGGACTGTTTCGAACTCGGACAGTTGAGCGTCCAGCACCGCCGCATTCAGCTCACTGGGGAGATAGCTCGAACCGATGTCCTGCCACGAGTACTTATCCACCTGGCCTCGGAGGAACCGAGCCCGGTTCGTGCCCTTTTCCCGGATGATCTCGGCGCGCTCCATGAGCGTGTCGTCGGAGAGCAGCAGTGCGCCACCCTCGCCGCAGTGAATGTTCTTCGTATCGTGGAAACTCTGGGTGCCGACGGCCCCGATGGTGCCAAGTTTGCGTCCCCGCCAGGAACCGCCCAATCCGTGTGCGTTGTCCTCGATGAGGGCGATTCCATACTGCTGGGCGAGCGCCGACAACGGTTCCATGTCAGCGGCCACACCGCCGTAGTGCATGACGAGTACAGCTTTGGTGCGCGCTGTGATTGCGTCGGCGACTGCTGCGGGGTCGATGTTTCCGGTCGCCAAGTCGATATCGACAAACACGATGGTCGCGCCTCGGAGCGCCACTGCGGTGGCCGCGGAACTGAATGCGAAACTCGGGACGATCACCTCGTCGCCCGGTCCGAGCTCCAGCAGTAGCCCGCCCAGTTCGAGCGCATGGGTGCAGGACGTGGTCAGCAGAGCGTGCTTCGAGCCGGTAATTTCCTTGATTCTGGCCGTCGACGACGCCGTGAATCGGCCGTCGCCGTGAATGTGATCCGACTCCAGAACCGTTGCCAGATTGTTCAATTCGTTTGCGGCACGGTAGGGACGACTGAAGATGATGCGGTCAGTGTTCACGAGCTACGCCGTTCGTTTCGGATGCCACGCGTGACGGACTGGAACCTGAATCCGCCCACCGCGGCGAATCCACCTTCAGGTACAGCGGTTTGCCCACCAGGATATGCAGTGCCACGCCGAGATACTCGGCAATGAGGCCGAGTGAGAACAGGATTGCGCCCGAGCACACGAGGAGCGCCACGATCATCGACGCCCACCCCTCGGGGTCGTTGTTGTCGCCGGTCACGGCTTGAACGAAGATCACCGCAGCCACGATCACACCGGCGAGCGCAAGAGTCACGCCGAGCAGGCTGACCACCCGCAGGCCGCGGGTTCCGCTGCACAACACCATCTTCCAGAACAACGAAAACAGCCGGCGATAGTTGTATCCCGACTCCTCGCGCCCCTCAGCGCGCAAAACAACCGGTACCGACGCGGTGTTTCCCACTACCCAGGTCAAGGCGACGTCAAGGTAAGCGCCATTGGCGGCGACCTCTGCGAGTTGCCGACCGATATCTCCGCGGATGAGCCGGAAGCTTTCGAATCGCGCTGATGCCGGGAACGAAAATACCGTCGCCAGAACAGTCTTTGCGCCCCTTGACGTCACGTTTCGCAAGAATCCGTGCGGACGGGTGTTGGTGGGCTTGGAATAAACGAGGTCGGCACGCTCGGCCAGTGCCGTATCCAGGAAGGAACCGATGCAGGCGGGATCGTGCTGCCCGTCCTCGTCCATCGTCACTACCCAATCACCGCGAGCAGCAGCCATCCCGGCGATCGTTGCGGCGTCCTGGCCGTAGTTGCGGCTGAGCCAGACAACACGAACCTGCTCGAAGCGGCGTTCCAACTCGAGAAGAACAACATCGGACCGGTCCGGACCGTTGTCGTGAACCAGAACTACCTCGTCGACGCTGAACTCTGCACCGGCGGAACTGACACACGGACCGGAGAGTCCGTCCAATTCCTCGACCAACGCCGTAATGGTCTTCTCGCCCTGGTAAACGGGCACTACGACGGAAATCGAGTGCACTCGCTTCTGCTCCCTTCGAGGGTCTCGGCTTGTGCCGAGAATGTGGGCCACCGGCCTCACATCGTCGCGAACTTTAACACGCGAACATGTCCGGACCTTGAATGATCCCGCCGGTTCGGACCCACGCGTCACCGGCGGCGGAGTCACCGATGTTAAGGTCTGGAACTCGTGGTGGAAACTCGTGGTCACGCCCGGCTCGACGTATATAAATGGGGCGCTGTTACAGCAGTCGGTGTGATCGCGGGATATGTGGCGGTCATCCTCGCCAATGCTCGCCATTTCTACACCGACGACACCGAATCCCAGTACGCCCCCTTGTGGGTGATGCTCGGGCAGCATCTACGCACGGGCAACCTACCGGTGTTGATCCCCGAGCATTGGATGGCGGGCAACTACGCCATCGAGGAAGCCGGCCTTCTCAACCCACCACAGCTCCTGATCAACCTGATCGCGCCATCGTTCGACAACTTGGCGTTGTACGCCACGCTCGTAAAGTTGATCTTCGCGATCATTCTCGGACTCGGTGTGTATCGGATCTGCCTCGAATACCGTTCGACGCCTGCTTGGGCTGCGGTCGCCGGGGTATCGATTCCGTTCACCGGATTCTTGCTGTTCTTCGACGAAGCCAGCTGGATGACAGCGTTCACCGGCACCGCCTGGATGGTGCAGGCGTGGGCGTCGGCGATCCGGTACTCCCGCGGCAAGAGCGGGCCTGTACCGACCTTCGTGTTCCTGTATCTGGCAATCTCCGTCCAATACGTTTTCCCGGCCGTCGAATCCGCCCTGATGATCGCTGCGGTGGCCATCGGTGAGGTTGTCTACCAACGACGCTGGAAACCGTCTCTGCGACTGCTTGCAGTGGCTGCAAGCGCCGCACTGGCCGGCATGGCCACCTATATCCCGAGTGTGCTCACCGCCGACGTCACCTGGCGGGGCGCATCGGAGATCAAGAACGACCAATTCCTCGCGGTTCCGTGGTCGGAATCTCTGAACGCCAGCCTGCCCAGCACCTTGCCGGCATTCACCTCCTGGTGGGGCTACATCCAGACCATGCCGATGGTCTACATCGCCTGGTTCCTGATCCCCGCGCTGGCATTCATCGACTGGGGCAAGGCCCGCGGCGCCGCACGCGAACTGACCAGCGTCGGAATCTTCACTGCCGCCGTGCTGATGTGGACTGCCGGACCGAGCAACATCGGCCCCTTGCGGTGGCCGGCCCGCGTCCTGCCGATGGTTGCAATCGGACTGCTGGTACTGGTCTGCACTCTCCTGGGCCGGTACGCCACCACCAACAACTTGCGACGACGCCTCACCGCTGCAGGCATCCTGATCGGACTACTGCTGGTGCGGTCCGCGTCGGCCGCCCCCAGCCTGCTGGAGTGGCACCTACTCTCAGTTCTCCTGGTCGCCGGCCTCGGCGGCATCATGATCTGGCTCGGCCGCACCAAGGGCACAGCGGCCGCGTGCCTCCTCGCGATAGCCGCAGTCTCCCCCATCGCCTACGCCCAGGTTCGGGCCGCGCAACCGACACCGATGAGCTGGAATCTTCCAGAATCTCGTTCGGACATGACTGCAGCGTTCCCCGATTTCGACGGCACAACACTGCAACTCGCGGATCGCGCCCTGATCGCACCGGGCGACCGCACATTGGGTGGCGCCTACGGATCACTCGCATTCGGCAACTACCCCAAGGACCTGGGGCTCACCTACACCAGCGGCTACACCCCTAACGGGCACTACTACTTCGGCAATATCCTGTGCATGCGTTGGGACATGAGCGTGTGCCCCGACGCGTTCCGAAACGCTTTCGCCGTCGAACCGGTCACCGGCCGCACTTTCGTCGATCTGATGAACGTAGACCGAGTTGTCCTGCAGAACGCCCTGTATCCGAATGCTCGTAGCGGGCCCGCGCCCGACGGCTGGAAATGGGTCGACTATCCCGGCCACGAGAAGTACATTTCGGTACTCGAACGGGTCGACGGACCGGTCTCCACACGGAACGGTCGAATCTCCGATACCCAAGGCGTAGAAGCAACTTCGATTGCCGAATCGAACCTGTCGAGCACCCTTCGAGTGAGCTCGGAAAGCGGCGGAAAGGTCGTGTTCGCACGCTTGGGCTGGCCGGGCTACCGAGCGACGTTGAACGGCGAGCCCGTCCCCATCGACGTCGTCGCCAAGTCCTTTGTCACCGTGGATGTTCCGGCCGGCACGAAGGATGCCGAACTGGTTCTGACCTGGCGACCACCCGGCTGGAAGATCGGCGCGGCCTCGGCAGTCGCAGGATTGGCCGGACTCGGCGTCCTCGAATGGATGTACCTGCGCGGCCGTCGACGTGACCGAATTGCCGATGCTCCGAGCGCTTTGCCGTGAGTACCGAAGAGGCCCACACGGCCGACCCGGGGCCGCTTCTGCGGATCGTGAAACACCAGCCGATCGCGTTTGCCATTGTCGGAGTGGCAAATACGGTGATCGGGTACCTGCTGTTCGTTCTATGGATGCTGATACTCGACAACGAGAAGCTCTACCAGGTTGCACTGATCGGCGCCTACAGCGTCAGCGTTCTCATAGCGTTTGTGCTGCACCGGACTCTGGTTTTCCGGGTACGCGGCCAGGTGGCCCGCGATCTCGCGGCGTTTGTCGTCGTCAACTCAGGCGGACTTGCGCTCAACCTGATCCTCGCGACGATTGCCGTATCCGTTTTCCATGCGCCACCACTGCCGGCGCAGGCAGTGGTAATGCTGATCGTCGCCGGCGTGAGCTTCTTCGGGCACCGCTACTTCTCGTTCCGGCGTAGTCCGACCCGTCGCGCCTGATCACAGTTACAGACGGCATCGGGGTCGGACTGCATCACGGTCAGATTCTCGTCCGACCAGCCCGACTCCACGAGAGCATCGGCGAGGCTAGGCATCTCCCCCCACACTCTCGAACCCCCGGGCACCCCAGTTACTGTTCGCGAGGGCAGCCACCATGTCGACGTACGTCAACGGCTTCGTACCGGACTTGCGCATGCCCATCCCGTCCGAAATTTCACGGATGCTGTGGCGCGCTCCGAGGTTCATCCGGCCGACCTCGCCTTGCAGATAGGCCAACTCGGGCGAGACACATCCAGGCGTTGCCTCCGAATCGGTCCCGATCGCCACGTGGTCGATACCGACCAGGCAGTCAAGCCTGGTTCTCAATGCGCTCATTGCCAACTCGGTGCAGAAACCGTGCAGCAGTCGATAACGATTGCGTCCTCGAACGCAGTTCCGTTTGCCGTAGGCATCGTGGTCGTCACGGTGCGAGAATACCCAACCCAAACGTGAAGTTGAGCACAGTCGCACTCAGCGGTGGGCCCGATGGGCGACTACGGCAGGAGATCCGGCCGACGCTCGGCGGTGCGGGCCAGAGACTGCTCATGACGCCACGCCTTGACCTTGGCGTGATCACCGGACAGCAGAACCGGCGGAACCTCGAGGTCTCGCCACACTGCGGGGCGTGTGTAGCTGGGGCCTTCGAGAAGTCCGTCCGAGAACGAATCCTCTTGGTGTGAAAGCTGATTGCCGAGAACACCGGGCATCAGACGGACAACAGATTCGACCATCACGAGGACAGCTGCTTCACCGCCGATCAGCACGTAATCACCGATGCTGACTTCCTCGACACGCACGCGCTTGGCCGCGTCGTCGAAGACTCGCTGATCGATACCCTCGTACCGACCGCACGCGAAGACCAGATGCTTTGCCTTCGACCAACGCTCGGCTGTGGCCTGAGTAAACGGAACACCGGCGGGAGTGGGCACCACCAGAATTGTTTCCGCGTCGTCCGGCCCCTCGGATTCGGAACGTCCGATGACGTCGTCGAGAGCGGGACCCCAGACCGTGGGCTTCATGACCATGCCCGGTCCCCCGCCGTACGGGGAATCGTCGACGGCCTTGTGTACGTCTTGCGTCCAGGATCGAAGATCGTGAACGTCCACCGAGATCAAGCCACGTTCAATTGCCTTGCCCAGCAGGGCAGCACGAAGCGGTTCGAGATACTCGGGAAAGATGGTTACTACGTCGAGACGCATGAAACGATCAGTCGCTATCGGAGTTCGACTTGTCGCCGAAGTCCGGGTCGAGAAGGCCTTCCGGGGGTGCGATCTCGATGAGACCGTCGGCCGTGGACACCTTTGTCACGATTGCAGCGACAAACGGAACCAACAACTCGCCGGATGTCTCACCGACGCGCCTGATGGAGAGCAATTCGCCTGCGGCGGAATGCAATACCTCGATCACGGAACCAACTTCGGTGCCGTCGGCCAGTACGACCTTCAGACCTTCGAGTTCGTGATCGTAGAACTCGTCCGGATCGTCGGACGGCTCGAGATCTGCGGTGTCGATGACAAACATCGTGCCCCGCAAGGCATCTGCTTCGCCTCGATCGGCGATACCGACAAGCCGCAGCAGAAGCCGCCCGGAATGATTCCGGGCAGCTTCTACCGTGTACGACTTCAGTGTCGACTCGCGCGGCTTGTGTCCGTTCAGCACGGTGCCTACGGCAAAGCGTTCTTCGGGTTCGTCAGTACGAACGTCGACGACAAGCTCACCTTTGATGCCGTGTGACTTTGCGACACGGCCGACTACGAGTTCCACTGTTTCTGCCGTCTACTGATCGGTGTCGACGACGTCGACGCGAATGCCACGGCCACCGATACCGGAGACCAGGGTCCGCAGAGCGGTCGCGGTACGTCCGCCCCTGCCGATGACCTTGCCGAGATCGTCAGGATGCACATGCACCTCGACGGTACGTCCACGGCGTCCGGTCATCAGTTCGACGCGAACGTCGTCAGGATTGGCGACAATGCCGCGAACCAAATGCTCTACCGCATCAGCGACGACGGCACTCACTTGTCAGCAGCCTCGGCGTCTGCAGCGGGAGCCTCGGCGTCGGCCGCGGTGTCTTCTGCCTTAGCCTCTTCGGCCTTGGCTGCCTTCTTCTTCTTGGGGGTGATTGCTTCAGCAACCGGCTCGCTCTCAGCCTGCGCGAGGGCAGCCTGGAAGAGTTCGAGCTTGGAGGGCTTGGCTTCCTTGACACGCAGGGTGCCTTCGGTGCCCGGGAGGCCCTTGAACTTCTGCCAGTCACCGGTGATCTTGAGGAGAGCTTCGACGGGCTCGGTGGCCTGTGCGCCAACGCCCAACCAGTACTGTGCGCGCTCGGAGTCGATCTCGATGAAGGAAGGCTCTTCCTTCGGGTGGTACTTGCCGATCGTTTCGATCGAACGGCCGTCGCGACGGGTGCGAGCGTCGGCGATGACAACGCGGTACTGGGCGTTGCGGATCTTGCCGAGGCGGGTGAGCTTGATCTTGACAGCCATGGCTGTGGTACTCCTTCAGCGCGCACGAATGCGGCGCGCGTGTCACGTGCAATTCAGCAACTCACACGAATTTGTGAGTCCGGTTTTGCCTCTAACCTGTGACCGTCGCAGCGGTACGTAACCGATTGCGACGAACAGTCGTCTATTCTGCCAGATCCGGTTCCCCCGGTGAAATCCGGGGAGCCGAATTCAGTCGAAAAGGTTCCCGCGAAGCATCACTCGAGTGGGCTTCGACAGCACCGCTGTGTTTCCGCGCGGATCTTCCTCGAATACAACGAGGTCAGCGGGCGCCCCTTCGACGATCCCTGGCGCCCCCAGCCAGCCACGTGCGTCCCAGCAAGCCGCCCCGAGAGCGTCGTGCGCCGACAGCCCGGCCAATTGGAGTTCGGCCACCTCGTCCGCGATGCGCCCGTGCAGGATCGATCCCCCGGCGTCGGTTCCGGCATAGATGGGGATGCCCGCCTCATGCGCAGCGCGAATCGTCTGATGGCGTCGGGCATGCAGATCGCGCATGTGCGCGGCGTAAATCGGGTACCGCGTTGCCGAGTCCGCAATTCCGGGGAATGTCGCGATGTTGATGAGCGTCGGCACCAACGCGGTGCCGCGGGAGACCATCAAATCGATGGTCTCGTCCGTCAACCCCGTGCCGTGTTCGATGCAGTCGATACCGGCGTTGATCAGACCGGGCAGAGCATCTTCGGCAAATACATGCGCCGTCACCTTGGCACCTTCGGCATGAGCTGCCGCAATCGCCTCGACCAGAATCTCATCGCTCCACAGCGGCGCAAGGTCCCCGACGGAACGATCGATCCAGTCGCCGACGAGTTTGACCCAGCCGTCGCCGGCCCGCGCTTGACGCGCTACCTCGGCGGGAAGCTGCGATTCGTCGTCGAGATCAACGGGCAAGCCCGGGATGTATCGCTTAGGCGCAGCAATGTGCTGACCGGCGCGAATGATCCGCGGGAGATCGAGACGCTCATCAATGAAACGGGTATCGACGGGTGAACCGGCGTCGCGCAACAACAGCACTCCCGCGTCACGCTCGGTTTCGGCCTGCGCAATCAAACCCTCGATGCTTTCGCCGCCACCGCCGCCGAAGCGGATTCCGACATGGCAATGCGCGTCGACGAGTCCCGGAGCGATCCAGCCCGATTCCACGACGGTCTCGGCACCGGAGACCGGTTCGAAGGTGATCCGGCCGTCGACAACCCACAGTTCGATGGGCGCAGCGTCGGGCAGACCGATCCCCCGCAGATGCAGAACACTCATTTTCTACTTCTTGGGAAGCTTGAGCTGCGAAAGGTCGATGCCTTCGAGTCCGGGAGGCAACTGGTCGAGTCCCGGAGGCATCCCGGAAAGATCCGGCATTCCCGCGGGCATTCCGCCAGGCATACCCGGGAATCCGCCCATACCGGGGAATCCTCCGCGCATCTTGGGCTGCGTCGGGCCCTTGCCACCCTTCTTGCCCTTCTTGCCCTTCTTGCTACGAACCTGCTTACGTGCGCCGGGCAGGCCCATACGACCGGCCATGGCGGCCATCATCTTTCGAGCGTCGAAGAACCGGTCAACCAGCTGGTTGACGTCGGAAACCTTGACACCCGAGCCGTTGGCGATCCGCAGTCGACGTGACGCGTTGATGATCTTGGGATCTTCGCGCTCGGCCGGCGTCATACCGCGAATGATGGCCTGAATGCGGTCGAGTTGCTTCTCGTCGACGTTGGCGAGCGCGTCCTTCATGCCGCCGGCACCGGGGAGCATTCCCAGGAGATTGCCGATCGGGCCCATCTTGCGCACGGCCATCATCTGGTCGAGGAAGTCTTCGAGAGTGAGCTGGCCGGAACCGATCTTGGCGGCAGTTGCCTCGGCCTGATCGGCATCGAAGACCTGCTCGGCCTGCTCGATGAGGCTGAGAACGTCACCCATGCCGAGGATGCGGCTGGCCATACGGTCGGGGTGGAAGACGTCGAAGTCTTCGAGCTTCTCGCCTGTGGACGCAAACAGAATCGGCTGGCCGGTGACCTCACGGACGCTCAGCGCGGCGCCGCCTCGGGCGTCGCCGTCGAGCTTGGTGAGGACGACGCCGGTGATGCCGACTCCCTCACGGAAAGCGTCGGCGGTGCTGACCGCGTCCTGACCGATCATCGAGTCGAGAACGAAGATGGTTTCGTCGGGGTTGACGGCGTCACGGATGCCGGCGGCCTGAGCCATCAACTCCGAATCGATACCGAGGCGACCGGCCGTATCGACGATGACCACGTCGTAATGCTTGTTGCGTGCTTCTTCGACACCCGCGCGCGCTACCTCGACGGGGTCGGCAGCGGAGACACCGAGTGCGTTGTCGCCACCACCGATGGAGGTGCCGGGATGCGGCGCGAAGACTGCTGCTCCCGCGCGCTCACCGACGATCTGCAGCTGAGTGACGGCGCCGGGGCGCTGAAGGTCACAAGCGACCAGAAGGGGCGTGTGGCCCTGGTCCTTGAGCCACTTGGCCAGCTTTCCGGCCAACGTGGTCTTACCGGAACCCTGCAGACCGGCCAGCATGATGACCGTCGGCGGGTTCTTCGCGAACTGCAGTCGACGCGTTTCGCCGCCGAGAACCTGAACGAGTTCTTCGTTGACGATCTTGACGACCTGCTGGGCCGGGTTGAGTGCGCCGGAAACCTCGACGCCCTTCGCGCGTTCCTTGACCTTGGCGATGAAGCTGCGCACCACGGGCAGCGCCACGTCGGCCTCGAGAAGTGCGAGGCGGATCTCACGGGCCGTAGCGTCGATATCGGCGCCGGACAGACGACCCTTACCACGCAGATCCTTGAGAGATCCGGTCAATCTGTCGGAAAGGGATTCGAACACCGAGTGCGCTCCTGAATGTCGTGCGAGTTGGCCGTGGATATTCTCGGGCACCAGCCTAGCTGCTACGTCCGCATCGATCCCAGCCGATGCGGACGTAACCGTCTCTAGTCGGCTTTCTTCTCCGGATAGGGCAGCGGGACGACACCGAGAACTGCGTCCTCCACACGTTCCCGGATCGCCCGCGAATCGGCCTGTCCGAAGTCGAGACAGAACGAGTCGATGACGGACGAACCCAGGGTTGCGACCTTCGCCCACCGAATATCGGCACCGCTGTGCTCGAGCGCCGCAGCCAAACGGCAGAGCAACCCGACCCGATCCTCGGTGCGAAGCTCGAGGATCGCCTGACCGTCACCGGGAGAGTCGAACCAGATCACCCGCGGTGGGGCCTGCGCGTACAGAACCGGCACAGCCGAATTCTTGTTCGCCTGAATCGGATCCTCCCATTGGTCGGCCCGCGCTTCAGCTTCCTTGGCGTCGAGCAGGTCGAGCAAGTTCAACTCACCCGCCGACGCGCGGATCAATTCCTGACGGAGCAGCACCGCCTGCGGTGGAGTCCCGAACCGCGGCGTCACCACGAACGTATTGACCGCCGATCCCCCGTGGGCTCCGAGCGAAGCGGAATGCACCCGCAACGACGCCAACGCGAGAACGCCCGCGGCTCGCGAAAGCAACCCCGGCGTATCCGGGGCGATGATCGTGACGAGGAAGCTGTGCAGATTCTCGGCCGGAACCAAGGACACATGCACACCGCCGTCCTCGGCGACCGACAACTGCTGCGGGTCCAGAGGGTCGGGTACCGGCAATTCCTCCCCGGCCATCAGCAGGCGGCAGCGGCGCACCAGTTCACCGATCAACGTCGATTTCCAGTCACCCCACACTCCCGGTCCGGTTGCCAGAGAATCGGCCTCGGCGAGTGCATGCAGCAGATCCAACAGAGTTCCGTCACCGTCGAGAGCATCGACAACCCGCTGGACCGTCGCCGGATCATCCAGATCTCGACGCGTCGCAGTTTCCGGCAACAACAAGTGATGTCGCACTATCGCGGCCAGCGTTGCCACGTCGGAAGGCCAGAGCCCCAACCGATTTCCGATCGCGGTAGCCAACTCTGCGCCGACAACACTGTGATCGCCCCCGCGACCCTTTCCGATGTCGTGAATCAGAGCGCCGAGCATCAGCAGATCCGGCCGAGCGACCCGCGTCGTGAATCCGCTTGCATACGCGGCAGTTTCGACAAGATGCCGATCAACGGTCCAGGTATGCACCGCGTCGCGCGGTGGCAGGTCGCGAATAGTGCCCCATTCCGGCAACAGTCGCCCCCACAGTCCCGTGCGATCAAGAGCCTCGATGACCGGCACGGCGCGCGAACCTGACCCCAGCAACACCAGAAGATCGTTGACAGCATTCTTGGGCCACGGCTCACGCAATTCAGGAGCGTTGTCCGCCAACCGATTCAGCGTCGACGCCGAGATCGGCAGGCCGCCGGACGCCGCAGCGGCCGCCACCCGCATGATGAGTCCCGGATCCTTCTTGGGCCGGGCATCGCGCGCCAGCACCACTTCCCCGGCATGCTCGACAACCCCTTCGTCGAGCGGTCGACGAACGGGTGCCCGGCGCAACCGCGACAAGCCACGGCGAGGCAAAGAGTTTCCAGCAGTACGGATTCCGACGTCCACCGAGTAGCTGATAGTGCGCGCCGATTCACTGAGCAGACGAGCGAGGTCGAAGCGGTCACCGATCCGCAATGCCGCACCGATCTCGTCCGCGTCCTGCGCGCGCAGCTGATCTCGGGCACGACCGGCAACACGATGCAATTCGGTACGCACGTCCAGCAATCGCCGATGCGCCAAAGCCAGGCCGCCACCCGGCGAATTGGGACCGAGACCAGGCATACCGTCCGTCAACTGCGCTATCGAGAGGGCATTGAGCAGCTGCACGTCACGCAATCCCCCGCGACCGCTCTTGAGATCCGGCTCGGCTCGATGGGCGATCTCACCGCTGCGTTCCCACCGCGTGCGGGTCTGAGCGATCAGCTCGTCGAATCGACTTCGAATATCCATCCGCCACTGCCGTCGGACACCGCTGATCAGCAGATTGCTCAGCTCGACGTCGCCGGCGATGTGCCGAGCCTCGAGCATGCCGAGCGAGGCGGTGATATCCGTCGCCGCAACCTGAAGTGCCTGCGGAATGGTCCGCACACTGTGGTCGAGTTTGATGTGTGCATCCCAGAGCGGGTACCAGAGGCTGTCCGCAACCTGCGCCACCACCGCTGGGTCCATGTCGTCGTGCAACAAGATCAGATCAAGATCGGAATACGGCAGCAGTTCATGCCGCCCCAGTCCACCGACCGCCACTATCGCAAATCCGCAATCCGGTTTGATTCCCAGTTCTGCACCCTTGGTGGTGAGCCAGAACTCATGCAGGTCCACCAGAGCATGTCGCAGAGCCGGAGCGTCGAGCTTGCGTTTCGCGGCACCGCCGGTCAACAGGGCCTTTCGTGCGCGGGCCAGGTCCGCGGCTTCGTCGGATCGCCCTGACGAGACCGGCCCTGGCCCCGTCGCTTTGGCGACGGAACCAGGGCCGAAGTTCTCGGACCCTTTCGGGTCAGAGTGCATCGCTACCGCGTTCGCCGGTGCGAACCCGGATAACCGACTCGACCGGTGAAACCCAAACCTTGCCGTCACCGATCTTGCCGGTGCGGGCAGCCTCCACGATCACCTCGACCACCTTGTCCACCGCCGCGTCGTCGACAACGACCTCAACCCGAACCTTCGGCACGAAGTCCACGGAATACTCCGCACCTCGGTACACCTCGGTGTGGCCCTTCTGGCGACCGTAACCCTGAACTTCGCTGACTGTCATACCCAGCACCCCGGCCTGCTCGAGCCCGGTTTTGACGTCCTCGAGCGTGAACGGCTTGACGATTGCTGTGATCAGCTTCATGTGCTCATCCCTTTCCAACTCTGAAGTGCTGCGATTTCACTCTAATCACGTGCTGATCACGCGAGGTCGTATGCGGTCTCTGCGTGTTGGGTCTCGTCGATGCCGCGTGCTTCGTCCTCGGCCGAGATTCGCCAGCCGAGAGGCTTGAGAGCGAAGCCGATAATCGCGGTAAGTACGCCGGTGAAGATGAGAGCTGACAGTGCAATCACGATCTGAACCACCAGTTGCTTGTAGTCGCCGCCGTAGAACAAACCTGTCGACGTAGCGAAGAATCCGATACCGATAGTGCCCCACAGTCCTGAAACCAAGTGGACACCCACAACGTCGAGCGAATCGTCGAAGCCGAAGCGGAACTTCAGGCCGACTGCCAGAGCGGACAGAATGCCGGCGACCGCGCCGAGGAAGATCGAGCCAACGGGACTCAGCGTGCCCGCTGCGGGGGTGATGGCGACCAGACCGGCAACCGCACCGGAAGCAGCACCAAGGCTGGTGGCGTGGCCGTCGCGGATACGCTCCGTGAGCAACCAGGCCAGGATTCCCGCACAGGTGGCGGTGGTGGTGTTGATCCAGGCGAGACCGGCGTTACCGTCGGCGGCAAATGCCGAACCTGCATTGAAGCCGAACCAACCGAACCACAGAAGCGCTGCACCGAGCATGACAAACGGCAGGTTGTGCGGACGGAACGCGGTCTTGCCGAACCCGGCGCGCTTGCCGACGATCAAGGCGAGAACCAGAGCAGCAATACCGGCGTTGATGTGAACGACCGTGCCACCGGCAAAGTCGATCGGTGCAACATTGGCGACGGTGACTCCGTCGTCATTGACCATGGTTCCGAACATCTTCGCGGCAATGCCGTCCTCGGAACCCGAGAGCAATCCGCCGCCCCACACCATGTGAGCGAGCGGGAAGTAGACAACCGTGACCCAGATGCCCGAGAAGAGCATCCACGTACCGAACTTCACGCGCTCAGCCAAAGCACCGCTGATAAGTGCGGTCGTGATAATTGCGAACGTCACCTGAAAAGCGATATCGATGACATTGGGATAGCCCCAGGCGCCGGCAATGAAATTACCGTCCGCGTCGGTGATGCTGTCCTTAAGTCCGAAGAACTCGAACGGATTCGCGAATATGCCACCGATGTTTTCGGTGCCGTAGGACATCGACCAACCCCACAGCACGTAAATGACACCGATTACGGCCATCGAACCGAACGACATCATCATCATGTTGAGCACGGACTTCGACCGTGACATGCCGCCGTAGAAGAACGCGACGCCAGGTGTCATCAACAGGACCAGAGACGCGGCCATCAGCATCCATGCGGCGTTACCGGAGTTCGCCAACAATTCGTCGGTACTCACTTACTACCTCCTAGTCGCACGTGCTTGGGTTGCACGTCGTTGAGTAGAAGACTGCTGGGCTGGTGTTTCGTCCGTGGCGCGCTCGCGTTTCGCGGACGTGAACCAATTACCCAATTTTGTTGCAAGTAAGTTTCGTAGTGCCAACTACGCCTTTTTCGACCCCCACTGTGCGCCTTTACTACCCGCGGGGGGCTAATAAAGGCGCACAGCAGAATCAGCCCAAGAGGGCGTCGACAAACGCTCCCGGCTCGAACGGAGCCAAATCGTCGGCACCTTCACCGAGGCCGACAAGCTTGACCGGAACGCCGAGTTCATGCTGAACCTGGAAGACGATTCCGCCCTTTGCCGTGCCATCCAACTTGGTCAGCACAACGCCGGTGATGTCGACAACCTCAGCGAACACACGAGCCTGAGCGAGCCCGTTCTGACCGACTGTCGCGTCGAGAACCAGTAGAACGTCGTCGACCGATGCCTTCTTCTCGATAACGCGCTTGACCTTGCCGAGTTCGTCCATCAAACCGGTCTTGGTGTGCAAACGGCCGGCAGTGTCGATCAGCACGACGTCGACACCCTCCTCGATACCGCGGGCCACCGCGTCGAAGGCAATCGCTGCGGGGTCTCCACCTTCCTTACCCCGAACCACCTCGGCGCCGACGCGCTCGGCCCACGTCTGCAACTGATCGGCCGCAGCGGCACGGAACGTATCTGCAGCACCCAGAATTACCCGTCGTCCGTCCGCGACCAGAACGCGAGCCAACTTGCCCGTCGTGGTGGTCTTGCCGGTTCCGTTGACACCGACGACCAGGAGGACGGCCGGGTGGTTATCGTGCGGAATTGCCCGGATCGAGCGATCCAGCTCGGGACGCAGTTGCGCGATCAGGACCTCACGCAGCAGAGCGCGCGCTGCCGCCTCGGTTCGAACACTGCGAGCCGCCATCTGCGCCCGCAAGGTGGTGACGATCTTCTCCGTCGTAGCCGAGCCGATATCCGCGATCAGCAGGGTGTCCTCGACCTCTTCCCACGAATCCTCGTCCAGGTCGCCGCCTCCGAGAAGGCCGAGCAAGCTCTTGCCGACCGCGGACTGCGAACGTGAAAGTCGACCGCGCAGGCGATCAAGCCGGCCCTCCGTCGGGTCGATCTCGTCGAGAACCCGAGGCGCGGGCTCCACGACAACCGGCTCTTCGACAATCGGCGCCTCTTCAACGACAGGTTCCTCGACAACCGGAGCCTTCTCGACAACCGGCGCTTCAGCAACTGGCGTCTCCTCGACAACCGGTGCCTCTTCTACAACCGGCGCCTCTTCGACGACAGGTTCCTCGACAACCGGAGCCTTCTCGACGACCGGCGCTTCAGCAACTGGCGTCTCTTCGACAACCGGCTCTTCAACAACCGGCTCTTCAACAACCGGAGCCTTCTCGACAACCGGTTCCTCGACAACCGGAATCGGTTTCGGCTCGACGGGCTTTTCCGGTTCCACCGTCACCGGTGGTGCCGTCGCGGTGGACCCCTCACTGAAACTGAACCCGCCACCGGCTTTGTAGCCGCCTGACTTGTCCTTCTCGGGGGCACCGAGTTCCGGCTTCGTCTCGGGCGCCTTGAGCGACACCTGACTGCTGCGGTAGCGCAGGAAACCAGCCACGAGGGCAATGAGTATTACGGCCGCTACAGCCGCGATGATGATCCAAGCCTGGGTAGTCACCGAGCTATTCTTTCAGGCTTGGCGGGAGAAAGTGACCAGGCCTTACCGAACGGCGAGGTCTTGGCCGCGTAATCGTTGTGAAATGACGGCGGTAATTCCGTCGCCGCGCATGCTGACCCCGTACAGAGCGTCGGCAATTTCCATGGTCGGTTTCTGGTGCGTGATGACGATCAGCTGCGATTTTTCACGCAACTGTTCGAACAATCCGATGAGTCGACGCAAATTGGTGTCGTCGAGTGCCGCTTCCACTTCGTCCATGACGTAGAACGGTGACGGCCTGGCGCGGAAAATCGCGACAAGCATCGCGATGGCAGTCAGCGATTTCTCTCCACCGGAGAGCAAGGACAACCGCTTGACCTTCTTTCCCGGCGGGCGGGCTTCGACCTCGATGCCGGTGGTGAGCATGTCCGACGGATCGGTGAGAACCAGTCGGCCTTCTCCCCCGGGAAATAGTGTCGCGAAGACTCCGACAAACTCTCGCTGGACGTCCGCGAAGGCTTCGGTGAACACCTGCAGGATCCGGGCGTCGACGTCCGCCACCACCGCCAGGAGATCCTTGCGCGCTGTCTTGACGTCCTCGAGTTGTGTGGACAGGAAGGTGTATCGCTCTTCGAGCGCGGCAAATTCTTCCAGTGCCAACGGATTGACCCGGCCCAGAGTCGCGAGGTCTTTCTCCGCTCGTTTGGCTCGACGCTCCTGAGTACTTCGGTCGTAGGGCGCGGGCGCCGGCACGGTGACCTGCTCGCCGCGTTCCTTGGCGTGCTCGTACTCCTCCAACTCCAGCGCCGTCGGGGGCAGCTCGACGTCAGGTCCGTACTCGGCAATCAGATCGTCGAGGCCGATCCCGTACTGCTCGAGAATGGACTCTTCGAGTTGCTCGATGCGCAGCGCGGCCTGGGCCTTGGCCACCTCGTCGCGGTGAACGGCATCGGTCAACGACGCCAACTGCCCTGTGAGCGCTTTGACGATCTCTCGAACCTGATCGAGTTTTGCCATGCATTCGGTTCGAGCCTGTGACAGTTCGTCACGATGCGCCACCGCCGACGCTACGACGCCCTCGAGTTCCGTCGCCACTCGTCGGCCGGATTCTGCAACAGCCGCAGCAACTTCGGCGGCGTGAGCGCGCGCTTTCAGTGCCCGCTCGGCGCGAACCCGTGCCTCCCGTTCAGCCGCGGCTGCGCGGCGCAGCGAATCTGCTTTGCCTCGAACGGATTCGGCTCGCTCCTCGGCAGTTCGCACGGTGAGCCGCGCATCCATTTCGACAATGCGCACTTCGGCGAGTGCCGCTGCTGCCATCTCACGGTCGGTGGCGGTCGATTCCGGCGCTCCGGCCTCCGCACTCCCGTCACTCTCGGCAAGCCTGAGACGTTCTTCCAATTCTGCTAGCGCAGTGAGCGATTCATCCCGACCGGATTCCACACGATCACGCTCGGCACTCAAGCGCTCCGATTCTGTGTTCGCGATACGGACTGCCTGACCCAAGCGCCCCAGATGTTCGTAGATCGACGACATCGCTGCATCCGACTCGTTGAGCGCGGCCAGAGTCTGTTCCGCGGTTTCCTGCCGTGCAGCCTGCTCGGCCAGTCCCCCGGCCAATGCTGCTTCCAATTCCTCGGACCGCCCCTGTGTCTGGTCCAACTCTGCGGCAGAGATATCGATAGCGGCTTGGACTTCGAGTGTGCTCGGACGTCGATCGGAGCCGCCGATGAGCCAACCCGTTCCGTGGAGATTTCCGGATCTGTCGACGGCGCGAATTGCATTGTGCTCAGCTACTACTCGAACCGCGTCGTCGAGGTTCTCGACCAGAACGACGTCGCCCAGTAAGGCATTGATTCCGGCCCGCAGGTCGTCCGGGCACTCGATGACGTCCACGGCGCGTCGAACGCCCGGCGGGAGATCGACCGATACAGAAGTGTCTCCCACACCGCGAACGATCAACGACGCTTGACCACCATCGCGTTCCACGAGAGCTGCCACTGCCAACTGAGCAACGTTCAGCGATTGCGCGACAACGGCATCCGCTGCCGGACCCAGTGCCGCCGCAATCGCGGTTTCGTATCCCGGTTCCACACGCATCTCGCCGGCCAGTGAGACTGTGACGCCTTCGAAGTGCTCGAGGAGCCAACCGGCGCCGTCCTTGCGCTGCAACCCCATTGACAGTGCTTCGATGCGTGCCCGGAGCGACGCAATGCGCTGTCCGCTCGACTTCTCTTCGGCGCGCAACTCGTCGACTCGCCGATTGATCAGACCGAGAGCCTCGAGCGCCCGTTCGTGGTTGGTGTCCAGTCCGACCTCACCGGCGTCGAGATCGCCGATGCTCGCCGCCGCCGCCTCGAACTCTTCTTCGGCAGTAGCGGCGCGGAGCGTCGACTCCCCGATGGCTTCGGTGAGCCGAGCTCTGTCCGCATCCACCGATTCGACTCGCGTCCGTAGAGTATCTACCTGACCGGACAACCTGGCCAGGCCTTCACGGCGGTCTGCGACGGCCCGAACTTCCGCCATGTGAGCTCGTTCCGCTTCGGCGGCAGCATCTTCGGTAGCCAAGAGTTGTTCACGGGCCGCTTCGGACGCTGCGCGCGCAATCTCGACAGCCTCGACCAGTTCGGCTTCCTCCGCTGCCAAACGCTCGGCGCGCGCCTCCATCTCATCTGGATCCTGGCCGCGGCCACCGACGGGTTCGGTATCGAGATGACGCGCACGTTCCCGGGCAATGCGCACAGTTGCAGTGACGCGTTCGGCCAGAGCCGACAGCTGAAACCAACTCTGCGCCGCCGCTTCTGCACCGGGCGTGAGCCGAGCCAGGGCCTGCTCTTGCCGGCCAAGTTCCAGATTGGCCTCGTCAAGCGCGGCCGCCACCTGATTGTGCTGCTCGCGCGCCACCTTTTCGTCTTGCGCTTGGTCGCTGAGATCGGTGCGCTTGGTCACCAGATCGTCGGCAGCCAACCGCATCTTGGCGTCACGCAGGTCTGCCTGCACCGTCTGGGCGCGGCGAGCAACCTCGGCCTGACGCCCGAGTGGTTTGAGTTGGCGTCGCAGTTCTGCGGTGAGGTCGCTCAGCCGAGCGAGGTTGGCCTGCATCGAATCAAGCTTGCGTACGGCCTTTTCCTTGCGGCGCCGGTGCTTGAGGACACCGGCGGCCTCCTCGATGAACGCTCGACGATCCTCGGGGCGCGATTCCAAGATCGCAGCGAGCCTGCCTTGCCCGACGATCACGTGCATCTCGCGACCGATACCCGAGTCACTGAGCAGTTCCTGAACGTCCATCAACCGGCACGAAGAGCCGTTGATCTCGTACTCGCCGGCGCCATCACGGAACATCCGACGCGTAATCGACACTTCGGAATAGTCGATCGGGAGCGCGCCGTCGGAGTTGTCGATGGTCAACGTCACTTCGGCGCGGCCCAGCGGTGCCCGGCCGGATGTTCCCGCGAAGATGACATCTTCCATTTTGCCGCCGCGAAGCGCCTTGGCGCCCTGCTCACCCATCACCCAGGAGAGCGCGTCGACGACATTGGATTTTCCGGAACCGTTGGGGCCGACGACGCAGGTTATGCCGGGCTCGAACCGAAGAGTCGTTGCCGACGCAAAGGACTTGAAGCCTTTGAGCGTCAGACTCTTGAGGTGCATGGGTGAAACTTTACCGTCCTCGGAGTCAGCGTTCGACGAACCCGGACAGGTCTCCGCGCGTTGTGTCCCAACTCTCTACCACCAGGTCAACGGTTCCCGGAGTGGTCCCCGAACGCAGAAGCGTGAGCAGCATTTGCGCGGACTCTCGATCACCTTCGGCGACAACGAGAACGCGGCCGTCCCGTTGATTCGACGCGTATCCGACCAAACCCAACTCCAAGGCACGAGCGCGGGTCCACCAGCGGAACCCGACGCCCTGAACAAATCCGTGTACCCACGCGGTCAACCGCACCGGATCAGTCATGACGGACCACCACTCACCCGATCAAGGCGGTGCACGTCACCCAGAAAACTGGTGGTGTACAGAGCATTCGGATCCCAGCCCGGTCCCGCACCGAACTTCACGGCCGACGTCAACGGCAGACCGGAAGCGATGTCACACGACGTTCCCCACTCCGGATCCACTCGCACAACCTTGCCACCGGCATTGAACGCCACGTACAACGCCCCATCCGGACCGACTGTGAGATCGTCAGCCATGTTGGCCGGCCCGAAGCCCGGAAGCGTGATAGTCCTCACCGGCCCAAACAGATCGTCGGCGTCGAGAATGTGGATCGCTGTCGTGAGGTCGAACGTTGTTGTGACAAAGACATTCCGGCCCGAACGTGCCAATCCGTCGACGGTCCCGAGGTCTCGGCGCACGACCGTCGTCTGACCGTCACGCCCGATCACCGTGAGTCCGGGATCTGCGAGAGTTCGCGTAGTCAGAAAACGATCACCACCGAGTGCAACAAGGCCATTGGGCATCACCAGAGAATCAGCGACGGTGGTCACCGAAGCATCCGAGGTATCAACCCGTCCCAGACTTCCATCCGCGATCCCGAACAGGCCTGACACAGTGGAGTTTCCGGTGGTGAAATACACAGCACCATCTTGCGCAACCAGCCCACCCGGCCCGTTCACGTTGTTCACCAGAGTCTTTCGACTTCCGTCCGGCGACATCGTCAGCAGTGAACCCTGGCCGACGATCGCCGATTGCGACAGCACCATCGACCCGGCGCCGTCGAATTCCAAATTTTCGAGCATCCCCGCGCCGGAAGTGACGAGCGTCGACGTCCACGGACCACAACCGTCCCCGGCTGCTGCAGCCGCCGGACCTGCAACTGCCACAGTGCAACTCACTGCCAGCGCAGCAACGACACAGCCGGCGCGGAGCATCAAGCCTCCGTGTCGATTGTCAGCGTGACCTTGGTACCGGCCTTGAGTGTGCGACCGACGGTGCAGACTTTCTCGACGGAACGTTCGATCAGCGTGATCAATCGCTCCTGCGCGTCCGCGTCGAGTTCGCTGAGATCGAGTTCGAGAACCTCGTCCAGTTGCGGGTACACCTCGTTCTCCCGATCAGCGGTTCCCGATACCCGAATCGTGGCGTCGTAGTTGTCACCGAGACGCCGCGAGATGGGGAAATCAGAACTCATACCCGAGCAGGCTGCCAGTGCAATCTTGAGGAGTTCACCCGGCGTGAACACTCCCGGTACGGATTCCGAGCCGATCAACACCTCGGCGCCGCGAGAACTCTTGCCGGTATACAGGCGGGTTCCGGTGCGCTCTACCCAGAGTTCAGTGGATGCAGTCTTGTCAGTGCTCTGTTCAGCCATGCCGCAATCTTGCCACTCCGACAAAAAAGAAGTGCGCGGACCTAACGCTTCGTTCTGGGAGCCGGCTGGCACCGCGGGCAACTGAACGACGATCGGTTCATGAACTTCTCACGCCTGATCGGAGCACCACAACGCGGGCAGGGAAGATTTTCCTGGCCGTAGGCCGACAGTGACCTGTCGAAATAGCCGGATTCGCCATTGACGTTGACGTACAACGCATCGAAGGACGTACCGCCCTGCTCGAGCGCTTCACCCATGACACTGTGGGCCGCGGTCAATAATTCACGTAATTTCGGCTTGGTCAGGTTCGCAGCAATTCTGTTGCCGTGAACCTGTGCCCGCCACAAGGATTCGTCGGCATAGATATTGCCGATGCCGGAGACCACGGTCTGGTCGAGTATCGCCCGCTTGATTTCGGTGTGCTTACCGCGCAGGACGGTCACGACGGATTCGAGATCGAACGCCGCGTCCATGGGATCTCGGGCGATGTGTGCCACCGATTCCGGCAGCAGTGTCCCGTCGACCTCCACCAACGGCGAGATCGACCAGCCACCGAAAGTGCGCTGGTCTACAAACCGAAGATCGGCCCCGGAATCCAGAGCCAGACGGATACGGAGGTGCTTTTCCCAGTCCACAGTCGGAGGCTGAACCAGCATCTGGCCGCTCATTCCGAGATGGACCACTACACCGACACCAGCGGGTTCCAGAACCAGCCACAGGTACTTTCCGCGGCGCTCGGCAGAAGCGATGGTCTGCCCGGTCAACTGACCGATCAGATCCTCGGATCCGAGAACATGCCGGCGGACAGCGCGGGGATGGAGAACTTCGACAGCCTCGATCGCCGCACCCACAGCATGAGACTGCAGGCCGCGGCGAACGACTTCGACTTCGGGAAGTTCAGGCAAAGCGGAACTCAGCCGGCAAGATCGGTGACAACAATCGCGTCGGAAGCTTCTTCGGATGCTTTCTCCGACATCGCTTTCCACGCAGTGCTGGCTGCCTTCTGCTCAGCTTCCTTCTTGGAACGACCGACACCCACGCCCAAAGGCTTGCCACTGATGAGGACTGTGGCCGTGAATTCTTTGTCGTGATCGGGTCCGGTAGCGGTGATCTCGTAGACGGGAACACCGGCGCCGTGCTCAGCGGTCAGTTCCTGGAGGCTCGTCTTCCAATCCAAACCGGCACCCAGAAGCGGAGCACGAGTCAGAAGGTCATCGAACAGATCGAGAACCACGCGTCGCGCGGTGTCGATTCCGAACTGCAGGTGAATGGCACCCAGAATGGATTCCATGCCGTCGGCGAGGATGGATGGCTTGTCACGGCCACCCGTCATTTCTTCGCCCTTGCCTAGCAGCAGATGCGCTCCGAGCCCACCCTCACCCAGAGTCCGAGCAACCTCGGCGAGTGCGTGCATGTTGACCACGCTCGCACGAATTTTCGCGAGATCGCCCTCGGATTTGTCTGGATGGGTCAGGTAAAGATTTTCCGTGACGGTGAGCCCCAGAACTGAATCCCCGAGAAACTCGAGACGTTCGTTCGTGGGCAATCCACCGTTCTCGTACGCGTACGAGCGGTGAGTAAGAGCCAGGGTCAGAAGACCGGGCTCTATTTCGACGCCGATAGCGGCGAGGAGCGTGTCGTGATTGCCCTCGCCGCCAACGGCTGAAACTTTATTGTCGCTTGTCATAGTTATTCTCCGGGGAGAATTACGCAGCAGCGGTTACCTGGCGGCCCTTGTATGTGCCACAGGACGGGCACACGATGTGGGGCATGGTCTTCTCGCCACAGCCACGGTTGGGGCAGGTAACGAGGGTGGGCGCAGTGGTCTTCCACTGGCTACGACGCGACCGCGTGTTGGATCGCGACATTTTGCGCTTGGGGACAGCCACTTCTACTTCTCCTCGGCTTCGGTGATCACAAGATTTTCACTGGTGTTTGATTCCACGCCAAATTTGGCCGCGAGACCAGCCCAGCGAGGGTCAAGTATGTCATGCCCATGCCCAGATTCCGCAATCGCCAGGCGAATGCCACATTCTGAGCACAATCCCAGGCAATCGTCACTGCACAAAGGCTGGAGCGGAAGCGCCAGTCCTACTGCATCGACGATGACCGGTTCCAGATCGACTTCTTCGTCTTCGACCCGGTAAACCTCACCCTCCTCCGTTGTCTCCTCGGTGGTGCTGTCCGGGTAAACGAACAACTCCGTGAGGTAGACGTCCACAACACTCGTGAACGGCTCCAGACAACGCGAGCACTCACCCGCAGTGGGTGCGTGCACGGTACCGGTGACGAGAACGCCCTCGGATACCGCTTCCATGCGAAGGTCGAGATCTATGTCCGAACCTACTTCGATCGCGATCAGATCGAGGCCGACGCGGCTCGGGGAAGGAAAAGTTCTCTCGACGGTGCGCATCGACCCTGGACGCCGACCAAGCTTGACCGTGTCCAGCAAAAATCCCACATCAGAAGACTGATGCGATGAATTGCGGCGATACTTCGACAAAGAGAACTCACCTAACTGTTGAAACTGGGATGGGCAACCACTCAACAATACCCGAGAATGCAGGCCAGACCGAATCCGGATAGAAGTAGAGGGGCCCATCCTTACGGATGAGCCCCTCTACTTCACAAGATATTCAGCGTCGACGCTCGGGGCGCCGCTCCTCATCGAGGTAATCCGGCACACCGGAACCCGTCCGCAATTGCTGACGACCCCGGCCGACGGACCTCACCGTCCCGCTCAAGAACTCCTCGAATTCCGCAAGCTTGGTATCGACGTACAGATCGCACTCGGAACGCATTCGGTCGGACTCCGCATGCGCGGTATCGATCACCCGAGCCGATTCCGTATGCGCGTTCTGGACGACCTCGGTCTGCGACACCAGTCGCGCCTGCTCGGCGCTTCCCTCGGCGACAGAACGGTCGTACGACGCCTTGCCGGCGTCGATCATGCGCTCGGACTCGGTGCGTGCCCGCCCGGTGACAGCGTCGTACTCGCGTCGACCGTCGGTGACGGTACGTTCGGCTTCTTCCTCGGCATCGGCGACCAGCTGATCGGCGTGCGCGCGCGCCTCGGAAACCATCCGATCGGCTTGGGCCTTCGCGTCGGAAAGGATCCGATCGGCGTCATCGCGTGCATTTTCGACCGTCGATGTTGCTTCGGAGTTAGCGCTACTGACCGTCTTTTCGGCAGTGGAGCGTGCGTCCGAAACCAACTTGTCACGGTGATCGAGGACGTCTTGAGCGTCGTCGAGCTCACTCGGAATAGCGTCACGAACATCGTCGAGCAGCTCGAGCACGTCGCCACGGGGGACGACGCACCCGGCAGTCATGGGGACACCGCGCGCCTCTTCGACAATCGCGACCAGTTCGTCCAGCGCCTCGAATACCCGGTACACAAGCAACCCCAATCTTTACCGGCCACTGTCGGCCCACATCGTCACCGGTTCACATGAACCTGTGCCCGTTCTTCTTCAAGTTTGCCGGAAGATGGGCTCACCAGGTGTGTGCGGGTGCGGTGTGTCGGGGATCAGCTGTTTTCGGCGGCACGTTCCGCGATACGGGCGAGCAACCGGGTGTGTACGTTCGCGGGCAGCATGTCGGCTACATCGCCACCGAAAGTCGCGACTTCCTTGACCAGCGAGCTGGAGAGGTAGCTGTACGTGGGATTGGTCGCAACGAAGAGCGTGTCGACGCCACTGAGCTTCTGGTTCATCTGAGCCATCTGCAGTTCGTAGTCGAAGTCGTTGGCACCGCGAAGGCCCTTGACGATCGCGGTGAGGCCTTCCTGCTTCGCGTAGTCGACCAGAAGCCCGTGCCACGAACTCACACGCACGTTGGGCAGATGGCTCGTCGCGTCTTCGAGCATCTCGATGCGCTCGTCGACGGTGAACATCCCACGCTTGCTCTTGTTGATCATCACCGTGACGACGAGCTCGTCGAATTGCGTAGCAACTCTTCCGATTACGTCCAGGTGACCATTGGTCACGGGGTCGAAGGATCCGGGGCAAACGGCGCCAGTCATGAGTCCAGACCGTAGCAGGTTGCAAGTTCGATCCGGGCTTCGCCGTACTTCTTGGCCTTGACAGCCTCGAAGCCTTCCGGCCACGCAGTCTCGGGTGAGCGGGACGAGCGTTCGAGCACGACTATCGTCCCCTCCCCCACCCACTTGTTGCTCCGAAGATTCTCGAGCATCGAGATGACGGCCTCGTCGGTGATTGCGTACGGCGGGTCGGCGATGACGATGTCGTATTCCCGCGCACTCGGCCCCGAGACCACCGCTGCGACCGGAGCGGCCCGCAGAACCGCTCCGGTCAAGGAGACCGTTGCCATGTTGTCCTTGATCACAGCTGCAGCTTTTGCGTCGGACTCGACGAGCATCACATGCTCAGCTCCCCGCGAAAGTGCTTCGAGGCCAAGGGCTCCCGAACCGGCGAACAGATCGAGAACAGCGCAACCGTCAAGGTCGATTCGCGCTTCGAGTGCACTGAACAATGCCTCACGAACCCGGTCCGAGGTGGGCCGGGTGCCGACCGGCGGGACTCGCAGACGGCGACCGCCTGCGAGTCCGGCGATAATGCGTGTCACTCTGCTGCGCTCTCCCCTGTCGACACGACGACCAGGAGGTCGCCGCCTTCAACCTGCTGGACAGCACCGATCGCGATGCGGGAAACGATGCCGGCGCGCGGCGAGGTGATTGCCGCTTCCATCTTCATGGCCTCGATCGTGGCGACGGTATCGCCGGCCTCGATCTTCTGGCCGACGGCGACGGCGAGCGTGACAACACCCGCGAACGGCGCGGCAACATGTCCGGGGTTGTTCTTGTCGGCCTTCTCGGCCACCGGAACGTCGCTGGCGATCGAGCGGTCGCGAATCGAGACCGGACGCAACTGCCCGTTCAGGATGCACATCACGGTGCGGTAGCCGCGCTCGTCAGGCTCGGAGATGGCTTCGAGTCCGATGATCAACTGCACACCCGGTGCGAGTTCCACCCGATGCTCTTCGCTGCGTCGCAGTCCGTAGAAGAACTGGTTAGCCGAAAGCCGCGAGGTGTCACCGTACTTGTCGCGATGTTCCAGGAATTCCTTGGTGGGACCGGGGAACAGGAGACGATTCAACGTTGCCTGACGATCCTTCGACGAACCTTCGAGCAGAGCCTCGTCCTCCGGCGAGAGCGCCGCTTCGGCCTTGGCCGGTCCACGGCCTTCGAGCGCCTTACTGCGGAACGGTTCCGGCCAGCCGCCGGGAGGCGTGCCCAGTTCTCCGCGCAGGAAGCCCACCACCGAATCGGGGATGTCGAACTTGGCCGGATCAGCAGCGAACTCCTCGGACGGAACGCCGGCACCGACCAGGTGCAGCGCAAGGTCACCGACAACCTTCGACGACGGCGTGACCTTCACCAGATGGCCGAGCATGCGGTCCGCATCGGCGTACTTGGCTTCGACTTCCTCGAACCGGTCACCCAGTCCGAGAGCGACAGCCTGAGTGCGAAGGTTGGACAGCTGACCGCCGGGGATCTCGTGCGTGTAGACGCGTCCGGTCGGGGCCGGGAGCCCGGACTCGAACGGCGCGTACACCTTTCGCAGCGCCTCCCAGTACGGCTCGAGGTCGCAGACGTTCTTGAGGTTCAAGCCGGTATCGAACTCCGAATGCGCCGCAGCGGCCACGATGGCCGAGAGCGCCGGCTGGCTGGTGGTACCGGCCATCGCGGCCGAAGCACCGTCGACGGCGTCGGCACCCGCTTGCCAGGCCGCGAAGTACGTCGCCAACTGCCCGCCGGGGGTGTCGTGGGTATGCACGTGCACCGGAAGATCGAAGTTGCTGCGCAGAGCAGTCACGAGCTTGGTAGCCGCCGGCGCACGCAGGAGTCCTGCCATGTCCTTGATGGCCAGAACATGAGCACCGGCGTTGACGATTTCCTCGGCGAGACGGAGGTAGTAGTCGAGCGTGTACAGCGTCTCGTTCGGATCCGACAGGTCACCGGTGTAGCTCAGCGCCACCTCGGCGACCGCAGTTCCGGTCTCGCGGACCGCGTCGATAGCCGGTCGCATCTGGTCGACGTTGTTGAGTGCGTCGAAGATTCGGAAGATGTCGATGCCGGTATCGGTGGCCTCCTGCACGAATGCGCGAGTGACCTTCTCCGGATATGGCGTGTAGCCCACCGTGTTTCGGCCACGCAGGAGCATCTGGAGGCAGATATTGGGAACTGCCTCGCGCAGTGCGGCGAGGCGATACCACGGATCCTCGTGCAGGAAGCGAAGTCCCACATCGTAAGTCGCACCGCCCCACGCTTCGATGGACAGCAGTTCCGGGGTCAAGCGCGCAACGTGACCGGCAACTCCGAGGAGACCACTGGTGCGGACGCGCGTGGCCAGCAACGACTGGTGCGCATCACGGAACGTTGTGTCAGTGACAGCGACGGCCTTCTGCGCGCGCAGGGCCTTTGCAAAACCCTCGGGACCGAGTTCGAGCAGCCGCTGACGGCTACCGGCCGGCGGCGGCGTCGACAGATCGATTGCCGGCAGTTTGTCCTGCGGGTACACCGCCGACGGGCGCTCACCGTGAGGCTTGTTGACCGTGACGTCAGCCAGGTACGTGAGGATCTTGGTACCGCGGTCCGCCGAGCTGCGCAGTGTCAGCAGCTGGGGGCGTTCCTCGATGAACGAGGTGGTGACGCGGCCGGCGCGGAAGTCCTCGTCGTCGAGAACTGCCTGCAGGAACGGGATGTTGGTGGAGACGCCGCGGATACGGAATTCGGTAACCGCGCGCCGGGCGCGTGCGATGGCAGCCTCGAGGTCACGGCCACGGCAGGTGAGCTTGACCAGCATCGAGTCGAAGTAGGCGCCGACCTCGGCACCCAACGTTGCGCCGCCGTCCAGGCGGATGCCCGCGCCGCCCGGGGTGCGGTACGCGGTGATACGTCCGGTGTCCGGGCGGAAACCGTTGGCTGGATCCTCGGTGGTGATGCGGCACTGAAGCGCTGCGCCCCGAAGCTTGATCTTGTCCTGCGTCAGACCCAACTCTTCGAGAGTGGAACCGGATGCGATCTTGAGCTGCGACTGAACGAGATCGACATCGGTGACCTCTTCGGTGACCGTGTGCTCCACCTGAATTCGCGGATTCATCTCGATGAAGACGTGATTGCCACGCTTGTCGAGCAGGAACTCCACGGTGCCCGCGCACGTGTAACCGATCTGCTTCGCGAACGCCACGGCGTCGGCGCAGATCTTGGCCCGCAGTTCCTCGGAAAGGTTTGGCGCCGGCGCGATTTCGATCACCTTCTGGTGGCGACGCTGCAAGGAGCAGTCCCGCTCGAAGAGGTGAATGACGTTGCCGTGCTCGTCCGCGAGGATCTGAACTTCGATGTGCCGCGGATCGATGACCGCCTGCTCGAGGAACATCGTCGAATCACCGAACGCCGACTCCGCTTCGCGCGCAGCGGCTTCGATGGATTCCTTGAGCTGGGAACGTTCCGCGACGCGGCGCATACCGCGGCCACCGCCGCCGGCAACAGCCTTCACGAAGATCGGGAACGTCATGTTCTCGGCGGCAGCCAGCAGTTCGTCCACGTCGGAGGAAGGCTCGGACGATGCGAGCACCGGCAGGCCGGCCGCCTTCGCCGCAGCGATGGCGCGGGCCTTGTTTCCGGTCAGTTCCAGAATCTCCGAGGAGGGGCCGACGAACTTGATGCCCGCCTCCGCACAGGCTGCCGACAGGTCGGGGTTCTCGGACAGAAATCCGTAGCCGGGGTAGATGGCGTCTGCACCGGCATTTTGTGCCGCGGCCACGATTTCCTCGACCGACAGGTACGCCCGAACCGGGTGCCCCTTCTCCCCGATCTGATAGCTCTCATCCGCCTTGAGACGGTGGATCGAGTTCCGATCCTCGTACGGGAACACCGCGACGGTTCCGGCACCTAGTTCGTAGGCAGCGCGGAAGGCGCGGATCGCAATTTCGCCACGGTTCGCGACGAGCACTTTGGAGAACATTGGAGAAAACTACCCTGATTTCACTTGGCACCTGCGGGCGGGATCTCACATTTCGGACTGAATCGAGAAACAAAACCCTGTGGTCCTGCTGCTATTCGTTTTCAGCTTGGCGTCATACCCGTCACGATTTTTCCAGGTACTCGATCCGATCGGAGTCCAGAGCCGCCGTCACCATCGACGCGAGTGCGGGGTGCGCGTCGAGTGTGGGATCGCGCTCGATGATTCCGGAAGCGAACTCCCGGGCCGATTCGAGGATGTCGCCGTGCGCGATCAGCGATAGCAATCGCAGGTTCGACGTTGTACCCGACTGCGCCGCTCCGAGGATGTCGCCTTCGCGTCGTGTCGCGAGGTCGAGTTGCGCCAACTCGAATCCGTCGTTGGTGGCGGCAACGGCAGAAAGCCGTGCGTAGGCCGGCCCGCCGGGGCTGCTTCCCGTCACCAGAATGCACAAACCCTGATGCTTTCCGCGCCCGACTCGACCACGCAACTGATGCAACTGGCTCACACCGAAACGCTCCGCGTCGACGATCACCATGACCGTCGCATTGGGGACGTCCACACCGACCTCGACGACGGTAGTGCAGACCAGCACGTCGATGTCGCCGACGTTGAACGCGCTCATCACGACGTCCTTCTCGTCCGACGGTAGGCGTCCGTGGAGAAGTCCGACCCGCAGGTCGGCCATCGGTCCACTCGACAACTCTTCGAAGACGTCCACCGCAGACTTGGTTTCGGGTTGCTTCTCCTCGGTGAACTGATCTTCGCCCACCGCTTGTTCTCCGTCGCCGATCCGCGAGCACACGACGTATGCCTGACGTCCGTCGGCGACGTCCTCACGAATCCGCTCCCAAGCACGGTCCACCCATTGTGGTTTCTGTTTTGCCGGCACCACACTGCTCTTGATCGGTGTCCGTCCCCGAGGAAGTTCGCGCAGCGTCGACACCTCGAGGTCGCCGAGCACCGTCATCGCGATAGTTCGTGGGATCGGCGTAGCCGTCATGACAAGAAGGTGAGGACTCAGACCCTCGCGGGCCCGGGAGCGCAGTTGATCGCGTTGCTCGACGCCGAACCTGTGCTGCTCGTCGACGACAACCATGCCCAGGTTGAAGAACTCGACGCTGTCCTGAATGAGCGCGTGCGTACCGATCACGATTCCCGCGTCACCCGTCACGGCGTCGAGTAGCGCGGCGCGTTTGGCCGCGACCGGAAGTGAGCCGGTGAGCAGGGCGATGCGGGTGGAGTGCTCGGCGCTGCCCAGCTCGCCGCCGGTGGCGAGCGGCCCCATCATTGCGCGCAGGGACCGCGCGTGCTGGTTGGCCAGCACCTCCGTCGGCGCGAGCAGCGCACACTGATACCCCGCGTCGACGGCCTGGAGCATTGCGCGTAGCGCGACGATTGTCTTGCCGGAGCCCACCTCGCCTTGCAGGAGTCTGCTCATCGGCTGCGTCCGGGCAAGGTCTGCCGAGATTTCCGCCGCGACCGCTTGCTGCCCCTCCGTCAGAGTAAACGGAAGCATCTCCTCGAATTGTTCGGCGATACCGCCGGCGACAGGCGTACACGCCGGTGCCACCCGCTCGGAATTGTCGTGTCGGCGCATCGCGAGAACCAACTGCAACGACAGTGCTTCGTCGAATCGCAGGCGCTCCCGCGCACGTTCGATGTCTTCCTTGGTATCCGGCAGATGCACCGTCCGCAGCGCCTCGTCCAAACCGACGAACTTGTGTTCGGCAAGAGTGTCGGAGGGCAGTGGTTCCGGAATCGGATCGAGTTGATCGAGGATCTGCCGGACGCACCGCATGATCGTCCAACTCTCGACCTCGCGGGTTGCCGGATACAGCGGGATGAAATCACGTTCGAAGATCGAATAGTCGAGTTCGGCACCCGGACCCGAACTTGCCCGGGCCAGGCCCGCAAGGTCGCCGGCACCCTTGACCGACTTCAGCGGGACAACCGAATCTTCTTCCCCCGCACGAGGTTCCGGAAGAATCAGATAGCTGGGATGCGTCAGGCTCCAACTATTTCGGAAATACTTGACCGTGCCCGAGAACATCGCTCGCACACCCGGCTTGATGGCATGTTTCACCTTGTACGGGTTGAAGAAGGTGACGTCCACCGTCTGCGTATCCGTCGTGAGCGAGACCTTGAGCATCTGCCCGGTCCGGTTCTTCATGTTCACTACCGTCGCGGACGCCACCCGCGCGATGATCGTGAGGTGCTCACCTTCCGGCGGTTCCTTGTCGGCCAGGCCCTTGCCTGCCGACGCGTAGCGATGTGGATAGTGGCGCAGCAAGTCCTCGACCGTGCGGATCTCGAAGGCCTCGGCCAGTGCGTCCGCAGTCTTCTTTCCGAGCAGCTGATCGAGCCCGTCGGCAAGCGTCGCCATCAATTCCTCCGCAGGTTGTCGATAAACACAGGTCTTCATCTACCAGTTGCCACCGACAGAGAAAATCACTCGACGCCGAGTTGGAACAGGTCTCCGGGCTGATCACCCTGATAAACAAGCACGTCAACGCCGGGATACGTGGCCTCGACGTGCCCCTGCAACTGCCCCGCCAAACCGTCCGTCGCGTCGGCGCCCATGAGAAGCGTCACTAATTCTCCGCCGGACCCCAAGGCCAAATCGATCAATCGTGACGCCGACGCCACCACGTCGGGTCCGATAACCACCACCTCGTGGCCCATCAAACCGATGGCGTCTCCCGGGTCGCACGTGCCCACGTAGGTCAACGACCGTTCCACTGCGATCCGCAGCGAGCCCCAGCGGGTGGCCGCCGCCGATTCCGACATGGTGAATCCGTCGTCGGCGACATTGCGACTGCCGTCGTGCACTGCGAGCGCAGCCAATCCCTGGACCATCGACGACGTCGACAGCAGGAGCACCTGGTGAAGAGGGTCACGAGCGGCGGCACTCACCGCGACCAACTCCTGCGCACTCAACGCACCGTTCGGTAGTACGAGCACTTCGCTGCGGTCCATCGTCCGGATGCGGCCCAGCAACTGAGCGCGGGTCACCGGGGCGTCGTCACACCGCAGTACCGAGGCGCCTTCGCTCTCGAACAACGCTGCCGCGCCGTCGCCCGCGACTACGGCCAGCACTCCACGCGCGTCGTAACCGCTGAACTTCGTCTCACGACGCGCCACCAACTGATCACGTTCGTCCACGAGAAAACTGCTGATTCGAATCCCGTGAACTCGTCCGGCTTCGAGGCCTGCCTCGACCGCAGCACCCGCATCACAGCAGTGCACGTGAACCGACCAACCTCCGAAACCGTCACTCACGATCACGATGGAATCGCCCATCACCGCCAACCTGGTGCGCAGAGCTGCCATCCGATCGTCGTCCGAATCGTCGACGAGATACATCACTTCGAAGTCCTGAGCCGAATCGTCACCACACTCGACCGGGCCGGATTTCCTGGCCCAATCGTGGTCCAGCCTGCTGATATCGGCGATGAGCCCGGGGCTGGGTCCGAGGTCGCCGAGGTCCGTCCGATCGAGAGCACGTCCGGTCACGGATTCGACCAGAGCGTCCAGAATCACCACCAGCCCGAGCCCGCCGGCATCGACGACACCCGCCGACGCCAGGACCTCCAGCTGATCCGGTGTTTTGATCAGCGCCTGCGCCGCCGCATCCGCCGCAACGAGCGCCACCGAACCGAGGTCCGCACCGACGCACGCCGCGGCGGCTTCACCCGAAGCCCGGAGAACCGTCACGATGGTGCCTTCGACCAGATCCGTGACTGCCCGAGTTGCCAGGGTGGTTGCCGTCTGAAGGGAGACTGCGAGGTCGTGGCCGTCGATGCGGTCGCCCCGCACCGTCTCCGCGATCCCACGCATCACCTGCGACAAGATGACGCCGGAGTTGCCGCGCGCCCCCGACACCGCTCCCCGGGCAAGCGCGTTGGCAATACGACCGGCACTGGTGACGTCACCGTCCAACGCTTCAGCCGAGTCGAGCGCAGCACGCATGGTGAACAGAAGGTTTGTACCGGTATCGGAATCAGGGATGGGAAAGACGTTGAGGCTGTTGATCTCTCCGCGCCGCGTCTCCAGGCAATCGACCGAGCGCCGCGCCCACCGGCGCAACAAGAGGCCGTCCGCACTCTCGCCCGCAGTCCCACCGGTGCTCAGCCGCTGCACTTCCCCCACTGAACAGCTCCCCTCGGTACAGACCAGACGAATGCCGTCGAGGGTAGTCCGGCGGGCACCGCAGACGGCGTCACGGCAGCCGGTTTGGTCAATCCACCGGTCAACAGTTACTGTTACACGGTTGCCTCGAACGGGCTACACCAAACACTGCTGCAAACCGTGCGCTTTTGGCACATTGTCTACAACAGTGTTCACTGTTGCAACGTTCGACTACACAATGAGCTACACAATGAGCGACGTAAGACCGATTCGGTATCGCAGTCATCGACAGCGTATATTCGAATTGTTATTCCGGCCGCCCTGCACTGTAGGGTAACCACTTCAATATTCATTTCTAACAAGGAGTTCGCGACTATGGCTGCCGTCTGCGACGTATGCGCCAAGGGGCCCGGCTTCGGTAAGTCGGTCTCGCACTCGCACCGGCGAACCAATCGTCGCTGGAACCCGAACATTCAGTCTGTTCGTACCGAGGTTGCCCCGGGTAACACCCGTAAGGTCAACGTGTGCACCTCCTGCCTGAAGGCAGGCAAGGTCGCTCGGGGCTGATTGCCCGAGCACAATAATTGCAAGCTCTGCCCCCGACACTTCCAGTGTCGGGGGCAGAGCTGTTTCTGCAGGTTGCTTCACCCGGCGATACCCCTGTGAGTAGGCGCGCACAGCACCCGTAATGTGCTTGAGGTGACTTCCATCGATGACCTCAGCAAAGTGACGCTCGACGAGGGCGTTCTCCGCATCACCATTTCCACCGCCGCCAACGGCACCTCACTCGACGGCGAGGGCATGGAACAGGGCGCTCGAGCTCTGGAAACTCTCGGCAACGACGTCGGCAGCATTCTCCTGGTCGGCGAAGGCGCCAACTTCTGCGCCGGCGGCAACGTTCGAGCCTTCGCGTCGGCGCCGGATCGCGGCGAATACGTCGGCCAGGTTGCCCGGACATTCCACACCTTCGTACGTGCGCTGGACGCCGCACCAGCTCCGGTTGTTGCCGGAGTTCACGGCTGGGCAGCGGGCGCCGGTATGAGTCTGGTCTGCCTCGCCGATGTCGCCATCGGTGGCACCAGCACCAAACTTCGCCCGGCGTACCCCTCGATCGGGTTCACCCCGGACGGCGGAATGTCCTGGACGCTCCCCCGCATCGTCGGTGCAGCACGCGCCCGCGAGATCCTGCTCAACGATTCCGTCCTCGGCGGCGACGAAGCGGTACGCCTGGGCATCCTGACGCGTCTTGTCGGCGACGACGAAGTACAAGAAGAAGCCCTCCGCCTCGCCCGTACCCTCGCGCACGGACCGAGTTCGTCGTACTCCGGCATCAAAGAACTGTTGCGCTCGTCACGCACCAACACGCTCTCCGAGCAACTCGATGCCGAAGCCGCTTCGATCGCGCGTGCCGCCAACGGTCCTATCGGCCGCGAAGGCGTCGACGCGTTTGTCGAGAAGCGTCGCCCCGATTTTGTGGCCGCAAAGCAGGCCTGATCCGATTGGCGTGACCGAACCCTCTCACCACAGCGGTTCGGTCACGCCTGCGGTCGATCCCAGATTCCAGTCGACCGGCTGGGCACCCCGATCGGTCAGCAGTTGATTTGCCCGACTGAACGGACGCGATCCGAAAAACCCTCGCGACGCCGAAAGCGGTGACGGGTGCGCAGATTCGATGATGGGTGTATCACCGAGTAGCGGTGCCAGAGTTGCCGCGTCGCGACCCCACAGAATTGCCACCATCGGTGTGGTCCGGGCCACAAGTGCGCGAATCGCCTGCTCCGTCACCGGCTCCCACCCCTTCTTCCGATGTGATGCTGCCAACCCTGGAGCTACTGTGAGCACTCGATTGAGAAGCAACACACCCTGATTCGACCACGGCGTCAAGTCTCCGTTGTCAGGAATCGGCAGTGATAGATCCTGGTGATATTCCTTGTAGATATTGGTCAGGCTCCGCGGGATGGGTTGCACGTCCGGGGCCACCGAGAAACTCAGACCCACAGCATGACCGGGGGTCGGATACGGATCTTGGCCGACAATCAGCACTTTGACGTCGTCGAACGGATTTGTGAACGCGCGCAGGACGTTCTCACGTCGCGGCAGATACTCTCGCCCGGCGGCGATCTCGCCATCCAAGAAATCGGCCATCGCCGAGATCTGCTCCGAAACAGGTTCGAGCGCAGTGGCCCACCCGGGATCCATAAGGTCTGTGAGCGGCACCATCAGTCGATCCTGCGCAATGCGTCTCGATAGTGCGCAGCATTGGCGGAGTACATCGCCACGTTGGATTCGAGGTGCCCCAAGGGAACCTCGTAACCTTCCCGAATCTTGGCCGGTACGCCCAAAGCCATACTGCGCGGCGGAACCTCGAAGCCTCGCGCGATCACGGCGCCGGCCCCGACTATCGAACCCGCTCCGATCACTGATCGGTTGAGGACGATCGATCCCGATGCGATCAGACAACCATCACCGATGACGGAGCCTTCGATGTGGGCGTTATGGCCCACAACACATCCCGCCCCGATGATCGTGGGGTCAGTGGCAGTGCAGTGAATCACAGTGCCGTCCTGAATGTTCGATCCGGCACCGACGGAAATTGTTCCGTAGTCGCCGCGCAAAACAGCCTGCGGCCAGATCGATGTACCCGCCGCAAGTTTCACGTTCCCGATGACCACCGCATCCGGGTGCACGTATGCCTCCGGGTGAATGTCCGGAACTTTGTCTCCTAGTGCATAAACAGCCATGAAGAGAACCTATACCGAGGGGGCGCCGGTGGCAGAAAAGCTGTTCCAGCCGCCGCCCGAGGGCCGAAGGGCGCCGTCCACCACAACACCGGAACCGGCCACGACGTCCCCGATCACAGTCCAACCAGTCGCCAGTTCACAGTCGGGCGCAAACGTGGCTGCAAATCCGTGATCTTCACCACCGGACAGAATCCATTCCAGCGGATCGACATTCAATGTCGCTGCCGCGTCGGCCACTTCCGGAGACGTTGGGACGGAACTCGAATCGATTCGGACCTGTACGCCGGACGCAGTCGCCAGGTGACGAAGATCAGCGATCAGTCCGTCCGAGATGTCCGTCATGGCATGGGCCGTGCCGGCTGCAGCCCAAGCAGATTGGTAGGGCGGTTGCGGAACCCGGTGCCTCGCCAACAGATCCGGAAAGGTTCGACGCTCGGCCAGGAGAAGCGCCAATCCCGCTGCAGAACAACCGAACAGACCGGAAACGGCGACACGATCACCGACCTGCGCTCCCGAGCGAGTTACGGCCTGGCCTCCCCCCAGATCCCCGAGAACTGTCACCGACACCACAATTTCCTGCGACTGAACCAGGTCACCACCGACAACCCCGGCGCCCAGATCTGTTGCAGCGTCCCAGATTCCGGCAGAGATCCCGTCCACGATGTCGATCGGAGTCGACGGTGGACAGCCGATGGATACCGTGAACGCCGTTGCCCGAGCCCCCATCGAGACAACGTCGGCAGCATTCTGCGCCACCGCTTTACGCCCGACGTCTCGAGGCGAGGACCAATCCAGCCGAAAATGCCTGCCCTCGACCAGCATGTCCGAAGAGATGACGACGCGACCGTCGGCAGCAGTGACGATCGCCGCATCGTCACCCGGACCCAGCTCCGTCGTGAGCGGCTGAATTCGGCCCTCGAGTGAGCGTGCGATGACACCGAACTCCCCCACGTCGGCCACTGTTCGTGCGTGTTCGCTCGGGGTCGATCCTGATGACGAGATGGGCTCTCCCAAGTGCCGGCGCAGTTCCGATGAAAACGGCCTGCGGTACCTTCAAAGCTGTGGCTTAAACCTATCCGAACCTGGAACCGAGCGAAGAACTGAGCATGTCTGAAAACACGTCCCCCGAAGAGAATGCCGAAGAAGTCGAACGTCGTAGCCCGGCATTGATCGCCACCGCTACCGCGCTTCCGGTGGCATTGATCATCGGTTTGGTGATTGCTGCCGTCGTCGCCGGTAAGAATCCCGAACTCGAACCCGTGGCCTTGGGCCCGGTTCCGGCCCCCACTGCAGATTCGGCTGCCTGCGTATCACTTCTCGGGGCACTCCCCGAGACCATCGGCGACTTCGAACGCGCCGAACTCGTAGAACCATCCCCTGCCGGTGCCGCAGCCTGGCAGCGCAGCGAGAGCGAACCGATCGTCCTGCGCTGCGGACTCGACCGACCGGCCGAGTTCGATCAGGCCGCAGCACTGCAGGTTGTGAACGGTGTCCAGTGGTTCCAGGTCTCGGGAACCGACATCGGTTTGGCCGCCAGCACCTGGTTTGCGGTGGACCGCGGTGAGTACATCGGAATCACCGTTCCCGACGGAAACGGCCCGACGCCGATCCAGGAGTTCTCGGACACCATCTCCGCGACGCTGCCGCAACAACCTCTGGACCCGGCGCCGATCGCGGTGCCCTAAGAGCGCTTAGCGCAGGCCGGTCCGGCCCATTCAGCGCAGGCCGGTCCGGCCCATTCAGCGCAGGCCGGTACCGCGCGCAAGTGCGGTATCGACCAGCGCTGAAAGCAAAGTGCCGTAATCGATTCCGGTCGCCTTCCACATCTTCGGGTACATCGAGATGGAGGTGAATCCGGGCATGGTGTTGATCTCGTTGATCACCGGGCCGTTTTCGGTGACAAAGAAATCCACTCGCGAGAGTCCCTGGCAGTCGAGTGCGGCGAACGCCCGAACAGCCATCTCTCGAATCTGATCGCTGACGGCGGGGTCAAGGACGGCGGGTACGTCGAACTCGCAGACGTCGTCAAGATATTTGGTGTCGAAGTCGTAGAACGCGTCGGAGTCTGCGTCGTCGGCCGGCATTCGGATCTCGGCAACTACGCTCGCCTTGACGTCGCCATTCGGGAATTCGAGAACACCGCACTCGACTTCGCGCCCTACGATCGCGCCTTCGATGATTACCTTGGGGTCGTGCAGGCGAGCGTGGGCGATAGCGTTGTCGAGTCCGTCCCAACCGGTCACTCGGGTAATGCCGATGGATGATCCACCACGTGCCGGCTTGACGAAGACCGGTAGGCCCAATTGCTCTTTCTGCTCTGCTGTCAGAGTTGCTGTTCCCGGGCGCAGAACAACCTGCACGCCGACGGGAAGGCCTTCGGCTGCGAGGAGCTTCTTCGTGAATTCCTTGTCCATTCCGGCCGCGCTCGCCAGGACGCCGGGTCCGACGTAGGGAATGCCGGCCATTTCCAGCAGCCCCTGAATGGTTCCGTCTTCGCCGTAGGCGCCGTGCAGTACCGGGAAGATGACGTCGACGGTTGCCAGTACGGCACCGGCATCGGCTCCGTCGAGTGCCAGCACAGCACCGGCCCGGGTGGGATCAGCGGTCAGTGTGACGCCGGTTCCGTTTTTGTCGACGGTCGGCAACTCACGTCCATTGATGGCCAGCGACTCGGGGTCCGTCGAGCCCAGGACCCAGGCACCGTCAGTGGTGATTCCGATGGGCACGACCTCGTACCGCTCCGGATCGAGATGGCGCAGGACGCTTCCTGCCGAGACGCAGGACACAGAATGTTCATTGCTCCGGCCACCGAAGATCACGGCTACGCGGGTACGGCTGTTATTCACGCGTCAAACCGTACCGTCGAATAGCGTTCGGCATGCGCGCGGGAGGCTCTGAATCTACGGACCGAACGGACGCCCGGTAAGCGCGCGCTCGACATCAGCGATTAAATCGGCGGTGTCCTCGATGCCGCACGAGATCCGGACAAACCCCTCACTGACACGATCACCCCACCTCGCCCGCCGATCAGCCGTCGTATGAATGCCACCGAAACTGGTGGCCGAGGACACAAGTTTGCTGGCCTCGACAAACGCATGGAACGCCGACGCAGATTCCAGCTCGATACTGACGAGGCCGCCGAACCGACTCATCTGGGTCGACGCGATGTCGAAGGAAGGGTCGTTAGCCAACCCGGGATAGCGCACCGACCGCACAGCCGGATGCTGCGCCAGCATCTCGGCAAGTGCTTGCGCGTTCTCACATTGTCGACCGAACCGAAGGCCGGCCGTCCCGAGGCTGCGATGAGCGAGCCACGTCTCGAACGGACCGAGCACGGTTCCGGACAGCGTTCGCTCGCGTTCGATCTTCGCGGCTATATCGGCATCGGACGTTGCGACGTATCCCATCAACAGGTCACTGTGCCCGCTCAGTGTCTTCGTTCCGCTGGCCACGACGACATCCGCGCCCAACTCCAATGGACGCTGACCAAGCGGTGTGGCAGTGGTGTTGTCCACCACCAGAACTGCACCCGACGCATGACACACCTGCCCCAGCGCGCGCAGATCCACGACATCGAGCACGGGGTTGGACGGCGTCTCCGCGACGACCACCACTCGCCCCGGCAGCGACGCCAGAAGATTCGCGAAACCCGGATCACCCATCGCGGGCGTCGACACCTCGCGGACACCGATTCCCAGGGGAGCCAACGCCTCGTCGGCGTACAGACGCACCTGGTAGTAGCCGTCCGAAGGCACGACGACGGTATCCCCGGACGTCAGCAGGCTTCGCAACGTGATCGTGACGGCGGACATCCCCGACCCCGTCACGACTGCGCGATCGGCACCTTCGAGGTTGGCGAGCACAGCTTCGAGTGCCCGCCACCCCGGATGGGAGGCCCGCGCATACGTATCTTCTTCGGAGCCCTCGTCGGCCGAAAGCTGATACGGCGCAGCAAATACCGGACCGACCTGCATCGGCTGACCCGGCGCGTGTGGACCGGCGACCCCGCTCACGCACCGGGTGGAATCACCGTAGCCGTCGGCTGCTGTCATTCAGGTTTGGTCCGACGCCCGAGCAACTGACCGATGGCATCACTGACGGCCATGCCTTCGTGGCAGACCCGGTGGACTGCGTCGGTCAACGGCATCTCGACGTCGTAGCCTGCAGCGAGCGCGCGCACCGACGTACAAGATTTCACGCCTTCGGCAACCTGTCCGTTGGTTGCTTTCTGCGCCGATTCCATCGAACCGCCGCGCCCCAGCCGTTCACCGAAAGTACGGTTTCGTGAGAGGTCCGATGTACAGGTTGCAACCAAATCGCCGATTCCCGCGAGACCGGCGAGAGTCGACGCCTTGGCGCCGAGCGCAACTCCCAAGCGGATTGTCTCAGCCAGACCGCGGGTGATGATGCTGGCAATCGTATTGTCGCCGTATCCACTACCGGCAGCCATGCCGCAGGCCAACGCGATCACGTTCTTGCAGGCCCCGCCGATCTCGCAGCCGATCACGTCGGAATTTGTGTATGGCCTGAAATATCCTGTTGCGCAAGCATTTTGAAGAGCCAACGCCCGCGATGAATCCGAGCACGCAATGACCGTAGCAGCGGGCTGCCGACTGGCGATCTCGAACGCCAGGTTCGGTCCCGACAACACGGCGACACGACCGGGCTCGACACCGGTGACCGACACGATCACCTGACTCATCCGCATCAGGGTGCCGGTTTCGATTCCCTTTGCCAGACTGAGCAGAGTTGCATCCGGCCCGATCGAATCCTTCCACCCCTCCAAATTTCCTCGGAGAGACTGCGACGGCACGGCCAGAACTATGAAGTCGGCCCCCTCCATCGCGTCCTCGTGCCGGTCCGTCGCCCGGATGGACTCGGGTAGGGCGATGCCGGGAAGATAGTCACTGTTCTCGTGCGCGTCGTTGATCCGGGCGGCGACTTCCGCTCGCCGCGCCCACATCGTCACGTCGGTGCCTGCCTCGGCCATGACCTTGGCCAGTGCCGTTCCCCATGAACCTGCGCCCAATACTGCTGCTTTACTCACACAGTCACCTCGTCTACCCCTCGTGACGTTCGTCAAGACGCCGGTTATGTTGCGACCAGCAAAGAAATCGTGTGCACAGACTATCGCCAGTCCCCCGGTCAGGGCGGTCGACGCCCCGGCTCGGCAGGTAGCGACAGGCATGCTCGGAGCAGGCGGCGACAGACATATCCGGAGGCGACTGGCAAGATCGCAGTATGAGCACAGTAGAGCCGAGCACGCCGAGATCGGAGAGTCGGCCTCTACCCGTCCCGTCAGGGCGTCGCCCCATGCATGCCATCGTCGCGGTCAAGGACCTCCGATCCGCGAAGTCCCGGCTGGCCACCGAGCTCGATGCCGACGCACGTGCCGATCTGGTGCTGGCGATGCTCCACGACACTCTTGCCGCGGTCTCCGACGTCGCCGCTATCGACGGAGTAACTGTTGTCACGCCGGATCCGACGGTTGCCGCACTTGCCTACGCGGCGGGCGTTCACGTGTACGCCGACCCGACTGCGTCGCAGCGCAGTGAGGCGCTCGGAACGAGTCAGGCGTGGGGCAAGGAGAGCTCTCTCAATTCCGCTCTCAGCGCGGCGGCAACCCACATTCGCGCCGAGTCCGGCCGAGTGGATCTCGTTGTATTACAAGCTGATCTCCCGTCGCTGCAGCCCGGCGAACTTTTCGAAGCCCTCACCGACGCCCGAACGGGTGGGCGGTCGATAGTCGTCGATCATCACGGGACCGGTACGGCGGCATTGTTCTCTTGCGATCCCGATCTGCCTCTCGATCCACGATTCGGTCCCGAATCCGCTCGTGGGCATACAGATTCCGGTGCGCGCCGACTCATCGGAGATTGGCCGGGGCTTCGCACGGATGTCGATACGGGGACTGACTTGGAAACGGTGCGCGCATTGGGCGTCGGGCCTGCCACACGGGCTTCCTTGAAACGGCTCAACCGAACTGCGTCGAACACGCGGTAAATTTCTTTGTCGACAATTGTCGAAGCGCGCGCTTGTAGGGGATGATCGACGTGTGAGCAACGGCGAAGCACTCGAGCACCGCAAGTCCGCAAACAACACAGGCACCAGCAGCCCGGACGGAACTGTCACCGGCGCATCGGAAACCGGGGACGGGCATCAGCCTTCTGCTGCGTCAGTTCATGTGCGACCCCCGATTCCGGGTTCAGTCACCCACATTCCGAGCGCGCCGCCGGCCGCCACCAAGGCAATTCCGGCCGAACTCCTCGGAGGATTGCCCGAAGATCGTTATCTCAATCGTGAACTGAGTTGGCTCGACTTCAACGCCCGCGTTCTTGCTTTGGCTGCCGACGAGTCGCTCCCCCTCCTGGAACGTGCAAAATTCCTGGCTATTTTCGCGTCGAACCTCGACGAGTTCTTCATGGTTCGAGTCGCCGGCCTCAAGCGCCGCGACGAGACCGGACTGTCCGTCCGCTCCGCTGACGGACTTTCACCGCGCGAACAGTTGGCATTGATCGCGCGTCGGACGCAGGAACTCGCAGACAAGCACGCTCATGTTTTTCTCGAATCCGTCCGCCCGGCTCTAGCGGCAGAAGGAATCTCGATCGTCCGGTGGTCCGATCTCAGCGAGGACGATCACGAGCGACTGTCGGTTCATTTCACCGAACAGGTGTTCCCCGTTCTCACGCCATTGGCCGTTGACCACGCGCACCCGTTCCCCTACATCAGTGGCCTCAGTCTCAACCTCGCAGTGACGGTGAAGGATTCCGTCACCGGCGGCGAGCACTTCGCCCGCGTGAAGGTACCGGACAACGTCGGCCGGTTCGTTCGTGTGAAGAGCACGACGTCGTCGTCGACGATCGACTCGTTCATTCCGATGGAAGAACTGATCTCGGCGCACCTCGACGTCTTGTTCCCCGGCATGGAAATCGTGGAACACCATGCGTTCCGGATTACGCGCAACGCCGACTTCGAGGTCGAGGAGGACCGCGACGAGGACCTCCTCCAGGCATTGGAGCGTGAACTCGCGCGCCGTCGTTTCGGATCTCCCGTCCGACTCGAAGTGGCTGACGACATGACCGAGCACATGCTCGAATTGTTGCTTCGTGAACTCGATGTCGACCCGGCCGATGTCATCGAAGTTTCGGGTCTACTCGACTTGTCTTGCCTCTGGCAGGTTTACGCCGTCGACCGACCGGCCCTCAAGGACGCACCGTTCGTTCCCGCGACGCACCCCGCGTTCGGTGAACGCGAAACACCGAAGAGCGTGTTCTCCACACTGCGTGACGGCGACGTTCTCGTCCACCACCCTTACGATTCGTTTTCCACCAGCGTTCAGCGATTCATCGAGCAGGCTGCCGCCGACCCGCAGGTTCTCGCGATCAAACAAACCCTCTACCGGACATCCGGTGATTCACCGATCGTCAACGCACTCATCGACGCCGCCGAAGCCGGCAAGCAAGTTGTCGCTCTCGTCGAGATCAAGGCTCGCTTCGACGAGCAGGCCAACATCAAGTGGGCTCGCAAACTCGAACAGGCCGGCGTGCATGTCGTCTACGGACTTGTCGGACTCAAGACGCATTGCAAGACGTGCCTCGTAGTCCGGCGTGAAGGCTCCACCATCCGTCGTTACTGCCACATCGGAACCGGAAACTACAATCCGAAGACCGCGCGGTTGTACGAGGACGTCGGATTGTTCACAGCCGCACCGGAGGTCGGTGCCGACCTCACCGACCTCTTCAACTCCCTGACCGGCTACTCACGTAAGACCGACTACCGGAACCTTCTGGTTGCTCCCTACGGAGTGCGACGCGGAATCATCGAGCGCATCGAAGCGGAAATCGCGCACAAACTCGCCGGACGTGACGCAGCAATTCGAATGAAGGCGAATGCGCTTGTCGACGAACAGGTAATCGACGCGCTGTACCGCGCTTCCAAAGCCGGCGTGCCGGTTCAGATCGTGGTCCGCGGCATCTGCGCTCTCAAGCCGGGAGTCCCGGGACTCAGCGACAACATCGAAGTCCGTTCCATCCTCGGACGATTCCTCGAGCATTCACGTATGTTCCATTTCCGCGCCGCCGACGAGTTCTGGATCGGCAGCGCAGACATGATGCACCGCAACCTCGATCGGCGCGTCGAGGTCATGGTTCAGGTCAAGGATCCGAAGTTGGCCAGGCAGTTGAGCGAAGTCTTCGATTCCTCGCTCGACCCCCGCACCCGCTGCTGGGTACTGCATCCCGACGGAAGTTGGGTTGCGTCTCCCGAACACGGCGAGGACGTACGCGAGCATCAACATTCGTTGATGCGAAGTCGTACCTCCATCGGGTCTTGACGGTCGCGATCACCATGACTGACAAACCTGTGAAAGCAAATATCTTTGCCGCCGGTGCAGTGTTATGGCGAAAGGCACCCGATAATCCGCAGTCGATCGAGATCGCAGTCATTCATCGCCCCAAATACGATGATTGGTCCTTCCCCAAGGGAAAACTGGATCCGGGTGAGACTTTCCTGACAGCCGCTGTTCGCGAAGTTCAGGAAGAAACGTCGATGAATGTTCGGCTCGGTCGTCATCTCGGCGGTGTCACTTATCCGATTCCGGGGCACCGCAAGCTGAAACGAGTCGAATACTGGGCGGCTGAATCAGTCGGCGGAGAGTTCGGCGCGAACAACGAGGTCGACGTACTGCATTGGCTTCCTGTCGATGAAGTCCCGGACCATCTCTCGTATCCGATGGATCGGATGATCCTGCGCCGCTTCGTCGCGGTACCGACCGATACCCGCACGGTCCTGCTGGTACGTCATGCGAAGGCTGGAAGTCGCAAGCGGTACAACGGCGATGACACTCTTCGGCCTCTCGATGCCACAGGCAAAGAACAAGCCGCGGCATTGGTAGGTCAGCTACGACTCTTCGGCGCCGACTCCGTCTATGCCGCCGACCGAACACGATGCATCGATACAGTGTTGCCACTCGCCGAAGCGCTGGGAGTCGAGGTTACGGCGGAACCCCTTCTGAGCGAAGAGGGTTACCAGGCGGATCCAGCGGCCGCCCGGGCGCGAATCCTCGAGATTGCGTCTGCAGGCGGCACACCGGTCATCTGCAGCCAAGGAGGCGTCATTCCGGATCTGATGGCTTGGTGGAGCCAATCAGCCGGTGTAACACTGCCCTCCGCACGCAACCGCAAAGCGAGCACCTGGGTGCTGTCCTTCGTCGGCGACCAATTGGTTGCAGCCGATCATCTCGACAGCCCCCTCCCCAAAGTCTCCAACGCGTAAAGGTACTTACGCAAAGTATTGACCGGCAGAAGAATTCACAAACCCCGAATACAAAAGAAGAGGCGCAGTCGCGATTTCGATCGCGACTGCGCCTCTTCTTTTACTACATCGGGTATTTCACCCGAAAGCGACTACTTGGAAGCGCGCTTGGCCGGAGCCTTCTTGGCCGGAGCCTTCTTGGCTGCAACCTTGGCCGGAGCCTTCTTGGCTGCAACCTTGGCCGGAGCCTTCTTGGCGGGAGCCTTAGCGGCAACCGTCTTCTTGGCTGCAACCTTGGCCGGAGCCTTCTTGGCGGGAGCCTTAGCGGCAACCGTCTTCTTGGCGGGAGCCTTAGCGGCAACCGTCTTCTTGGCTGCAACCTTGGCCGGAGCCTTCTTAGCGGGAGCCTTAGCGGCAACCGTCTTCTTGGCTGCAACCTTGGCCGGAGCCTTCTTGGCTACCGTCTTCTTGGCTGCTGCCTTCTTGGCTGCTGCCTTCTTGGCTGCTGCCTTGGTAGCCGGCGCGGCTACGCCACGCTTGACTGCCGGGCCACTGGCCGGAAGCTTCTGGCCGCCAGCGATAACGGCCTTGAACTGCGCACCCGGACGGAAAGCCGGAACCGACGTCGGCTTGACCTTGACGGTCTCGCCGGTACGCGGGTTGCGTGCGACACGTGCCGCACGACGACGCTGTTCGAAGACGCCGAAACCGGTGATCGTCACGCTCTCGCCACGGTGGACGGCGCGGACGATGGTGTCCACGACATGCTCCACTGCATCGGTTGCTGTGCGCCTGTCCGAACCCAGCTTCTCAGTCAGAACATCGATGAGCTCTGCCTTGTTCATTGAAATTCCTCCGCAAATAATGGTCCACCGTAGGACCGACTGAGAACTACGGTAAACCTGATAACGGCAAGAGTCTATGTGCCACGCCAATTCTCAATCAACGTAACACCGAAATGGTGACCTATTTCTCTCTCTCGCCGCTATCGGCGATTTCCGTTCAGCCCTGCGAAATTTGGGCCGGGAGGGTAGTCGGTTTCCATGAAGGCCTTGACTTTTCGAACTCGGAAATCGCCTCTACCTGCCGCAATGTCAGCCCGATGTCGTCGAGTCCTTCGAGCAGACGCCACCGTGTGTAGTCGTCAATCGTAAAGGGCACCACCGTTGTTCCGGCTGTCACTGTCCGATTTTCGAGATCGACAGCCAATTCGAGTCCGGGCTGCTCGTCGAGCAACTTCCACAGCAATTCGACGTCGCTCTGCTCGACCTGTGCCGCCAGCAGACCCGCTTTTCCGGCGTTTCCGCGAAAAATATCTGCGAAGCGCGAAGCGATCACGACCCGAAAACCGAAGTCGGATAGCGCCCAAACGGCATGCTCCCGGGAGGATCCCGTTCCGAAATCGGGTCCGGCCACGAGGACACTGCCCTTGTCGTAAGGCGCGACATTGAGGATGAAGTTCGGATCGCTACGCCATCCGGCGAACAGTCCGTCCTCGAATCCCGTGCGCGTCACCCTTTTCAGGTAAACGGCGGGGATGATCTGGTCGGTATCGACATTCGAGCGTCGCATCGGTACGCCGATACCCTTGTGCGTGGTAAAGGATTCCATCGAAAATTCTCCTCGATTGTGTAGGTACGTCAGACCAGATCGGACGGTGCCGACAAAGTTCCACGGACTGCGGTGGCGGCTGCGACAAGCGGTGAAACCAGATGGGTCCGGCCACCTTTGCCTTGTCGGCCTTCGAAATTCCGGTTCGAGGTCGATGCCGAACGCTCGCCCGGCGCCAACTGATCCGGGTTCATGCCCAAGCACATCGAGCAACCGGCCTGACGCCATTCCGCGCCCGCCGCTACGAAGATGTCTCCGAGGCCTTCACTTTCGGCCTGCGCCCGGACCCGCATGGAGCCGGGAACGATCAGCATCCGAACACCTTCTGCCACACTGCGACCCTCGAGAACCCCCGCAACCTCGCGGAGGTCTTCGATTCGTCCGTTGGTGCACGACCCGACAAAAACGGTGTCGACGGAAATATCGCGCAACGGCATTCCGGCGTCGAGACCCATGTAGGTGAGCGCCTTCTCGGCTGCCTGACGTTCGTTCTCGTCGACGATCTCTTCCGGATTCGGCACACGATCACCCAGCGGCGCACCCTGTCCCGGGTTGGTTCCCCACGTGACGAACGGTGTCAGCGAACTCGCGTCGATGCGAACCTCGTTGTCGAATACCGCTCCGTCGTCGGTCTTCAACTGCTCCCACGCTGTCACTGCGGCATCCCAGTCCGCGCCTGTCGGCGCGTGCGGGCGGCCCTTGATGAACTCGTAGGTGATCTCGTCCGGTGCGATCATGCCGGCGCGGGCACCGGCCTCGATCGACATGTTGCAGATGGTCATACGCGCTTCCATCGACAATGTGCGGATCGCTTCGCCGCGGTATTCCAGAACGTATCCCTGCCCGCCGCCGGTGCCGATCTTGGCGATGACGGCGAGGATCAGGTCCTTGCTCGTGACACCGGGCTGCAGTTCCCCGTCAACCGTGATCGCCATTGTCTTGAAGGGGCGCAACGACAGTGTCTGTGTCGCCATCACATGCTCGACCTCGCTGGTGCCGATTCCCATTGCAAGAGCACCGAAAGCGCCATGGGTCGAGGTGTGCGAGTCGCCACAGACGACAGTCGTTCCCGGCTGCGTCAGACCGAGCTGCGGTCCGACGACATGCACGATCCCCTGATCCAGATCGCCCATGCGGTGCAAGCGAACTCCGAATTCCTCACAATTTCGGCGCAGCGTGTCGACCTGAGTCTTGGAGACGGGATCGGCAATCGGCTTGTCGATGTCGACGGTCGGGACGTTGTGATCCTCGGTGGCGATCGTCAGGTCGGGGCGACGCAACTTCCGTCCCGCCAACCTCAGTCCGTCGAATGCCTGCGGGCTCGTCACTTCATGGACGAGGTGAAGGTCGATGTAGATCAGGTCGGGAGCCTGACCTTCGCCCTTCACGACAACGTGGTCGTCCCACACCTTCTCGGCGAGAGTGCGTGCTTTCTGTGCCATGTCTTCCACCTCTGTACGTAGCCTCGCGTCGACGAACTACGGGCTGGCCCGCCGCGCGTGAAGATAAGTCCGACAGCCCAACACTTTTCATGCTGCGCATTAATCCTCGGAAGTGGAAGCTGGTGACCTGTAGGAGATCATGCGCTACTATCCCACTATGCGAGAAACTGGTATCGACCTATGAGACAGCATAGCGGCATCGGCGTGCTGGACAAAGCAATGGGCGTGCTTCATGCAGTAGCCGAAGAACCGTGCAGCCTCACCGAACTCTGCGCGCGCACAGGACTACCCAGGGCAACGGCTCACCGCCTCGCCGTCGGCCTCGAAGTCCATCGACTCCTCGCCCGCGATTCCGACGGCCTGTGGTGCCCCGGTCCCGGACTCGCCGAATTGGCTGCCACTGCCAATGATCCTCTGATTGCCGCTGCGGGTCTCATTCTCCCCCGGTTACGCGAGATCACCGGCGAGAGTGTCCAACTGTATCGACGCGAAGGTACGCAGCGCGTCTGCGTCGCGTCGATGGAACCACCGACCGGTCTGCGTGACACCGTCCTGGTCGGCGCACGACTGCCGATGAATGCCGGATCGGGCGCCAAGGTCCTTCTCGCGTGGGCAGATCCGCAGACTCAGCGCACTGTTCTCGCCGACGCAACCTTCGGCGAGCGAGTTCTTCTCGAAGTCCGCCGGCGCGGTTGGGCGCAGAGCGCAGCCGAACGCGAACCCGGAGTCGCCAGCGTGGCAGCGCCCGTACGGGACTCGGCCGGCACAGTGGTAGCGGCAATTTCGGTTTCCGGACCGATCGACCGGATGGGTCGACGCCCGGGTGCGCGATGGGCAGCCGATCTTCTCGCGGCGGCAGAAGCACTGCACAAGCGCCTGTAATCGGACACGTAATCATGTAATCCGTGCCACAGTAAGGACTTCAGGAACCGCACCTCCCAACGACGATCGAGGAGAGCTACGCCGTTATGACAGGGAAACAGCGCAGTCAGATCACGATGACAGACTCCGAAATTTCGGAGTTCGTCGAAAAGAACCGCACCGCAACGATGGCCACGCTGAGCGCAGACGGCATGCCTCACCTCATCGCTATGTGGTTCGCGATCGTGGACGGCGAAATCTGGTTCGAGACAAAAGCGAAGTCCCAGAAAGCTGTAAACCTTCGCCGCGACTCCCGAATGTCGATACTGATCGAGGACGGCCTCACCTACGACACCCTCCGCGGAGTCTCGATGGAAGGCGTCGGAGAAATCGTCGACGACCCCGAGGCGCTTTTTGCCGTGGGTATCAGTGTCTGGGAGCGATACACCGGACCCTATTCCGAGGATCTCCGCCCCGCTGTCGACGCCATGCTCCACAAGCGTGTGGCGGTGCGATTCGTGCCCGCGCGCACTCGGTCGTGGGATCACCGCAAGCTCGGCATGCCGGCCATGCCGCTGTCCGGGTCTACAGCTCCCGCCCATGAGGGCGTAGCTTGACCATCAGGCCCCAAGCTTCACCAACAGGCCGCAACGAAGGAGTACACAGATGAGCGAGCAGGACAGCAGCACCCCGCCGGAGTCGGAAACACCAGCGGAGGCCAACAAGCGCAAGTTCCGCGAAGCACTCGATCGCAAGAACCACGGCAATGCGACGTCGGCCGATCATCGTGACGGTCAGTCCAAAGTCCACAACACTCACGGCTCCGCCGACCACAAGCGCGAATTCCGCCGCAAGAGCGGATAAGCCGCACACCCCATACGTCTGAGATGAACAAACACGTATGAGATGACAATCACCCCAGCCGGATTCGGCTGGGGTGATTGTTTTTACTCGATTTCAGTATCAATAAGAAAGACCCTCCAATCAATGATTGGAGGGTCTTTCTTTTGTAGCCCCGACGGGATTCGAACCCGCGCTACCGCCTTGAGAGGGCGGCGTCCTAGGCCGCTAGACGACGGGGCCAGGACACGCTTTACGCATGCTTTATTCTTTGCACTTCAAGAGCAACCTTGCGGGCTGTTCTGTGGAAGCTCAGCAAGCCTAGCTTGCTTGAGTCCGGCTGCAAAATCGACCGGATTTTCGCTGGGGTACCAGGACTCGAACCTAGAATGGCGGTACCAGAAACCGCTGTGTTGCCAATTACACCATACCCCAATGAATTACTTCATTGTCTTACTGCCTTGCAGTCTTGCTTGGCCTTGCTCGCTCCGCTTCGCTGTTGTGCTCGGCGGCTCGTCTCCGGCCGAAAAGAAGATTACCAGTACCCCTGCCCCAAACACCAAATCGTATGGTCAGAGCCACTTTTTCACCCTTTTTCGGCCGGAGACCACCCAAATTAGGCGGTTACCGCTGCCCTACCGGCGCGCAAACGGGCGATAGACACGTCACGACCGAGCAGTTCCATCGACTCGTAGAGCGGAGGGCTGATGTGAGAGCCGGTGATCGCCACCCGCACCGGCGCGAACGCCTTGCGCGGTTTGAGCTCCAGATCCTCGATGAGCGCCTTCTTGAGTGCTTCCTCGACAGCAGCTGTCGTCCACGACTCGATCGCCTCGAGCGCGGCAATAGACGCATCCAAGACCGGACCCGCATCTTCCTTCAAGTTCTTTGCTGCCGCGGCCGGATCGAGTTCGAACGACGCTTCGTCGACGAACAGGAACTTGAGCAGATCCCACGCGTCGGACAGAACCACGATGCGGGTCTGGACGAGGTCTGCGGCGACCGTGAACGTTGCTTCGTTCACGTCGTCGCCGATGTGACCCTGGTCGACCAGGAACGACTTCAGACGGGCCGCGAAGTCAGCCGGCTCGAGCAACCGGATGTGCTCGGCGTTGATCGCGTCGGCCTTCTTCTGGTCGAACCGAGCCGGATTGGAGTTGACCTTGGAGATGTCGAACGCCGCCACCATCTCGTCGATCGAGAAGACGTCGTGGTCATCGGCAATGCTCCAGCCCAGCAATGCCAGGTAATTGAGCAAGCCCTCGGGAATGAACCCGCGGTCACGATGAATGAACAGGTTGGACTCGGGGTCACGCTTGGAGAGCTTCTTGTTGCCCTGGCCCATGACGAAGGGAAGGTGACCGAAGGACGGGGTGAAGTCCGCGACACCGATCCGGATCATCGCCTCGTACAGAGCCAACTGACGCGGAGTCGACGAGAGGAGGTCTTCGCCGCGCAGAACGTGCGTGATCTTCATCAATGCGTCGTCGACAGGATTGACCAGTGTGTAGAGGGGAATGCCGTTGCCGCGCGTCAACGCGAAGTCCGGCACGGTTCCGGCCTTGAACGTGGTCTCGCCGCGAACCAGGTCGTTCCACGTCAGGTCATGGTCAGGCATTCGCAAACGGACTACCGGCTGGCGACCCTCGGCAATGTAGGCCGCGCGCTGCTCGTCGGTGAGATCCCGATCGAAGTTGTCGTAACCGAGTTTGGGGTCGCGTCCGGCCGCCTTGTGCCGCGCTTCCACCTCTTCGTTGGTCGAGAACGACTCGTAGGCCTCACCGGCTGCACGCAGCTTTGCGACGACGTCGAGATGCAGATCACGACGCTCCGACTGGCGGTACGGAGCGTGAGGCCCACCGACCTCCGGGCCCTCGTCCCAGGTCAGACCGAGCCAACGCAAGGCATCGAGGATTGCCTGATAGGACTCTTCGCTGTCTCGCTGGGCATCGGTGTCTTCGATGCGGAACACGAAGGCTCCACCGTGGTGTCGTGCGAACGCCCAGTTGAACAGGGCAGTGCGCACCAGACCCACATGCGGGGTTCCGGTAGGTGACGGACAGAAACGGACGCGTACTTCGCTGTTGGTCATGGCTCACTTGGCTCGGCGATGATGGATGGTCGTAGTACAGATTAGTCCCGACAGCCATTTGTTTTCCCGAAGACTTACGCAAACGTTCGCGACCGGAAGGTTCATTGCGCCGGCGTGAAGTCTCCGGGGCGCCAGCTACCGTCGAATGCCGCCGTTTCGGGTCCGTAGATACGGACATACGCGAACCATCCACGACCGGGAACAGTTTCCAACCAGGTATCCGCCGAGTTCATCGGCTTGTTCGGACCGAAATGCAGAGTGATCTCGTCCGTGGAGTTCTGCTCCGAGGACAGCTCGAACAGAGATCTGAGCGCTCCCTTGTTCTGCGATGTCTGCACTTGTGAACGCGTCTGTGCGTCGTAAATTGTCACGGACCAGAACAGTTTGGCCGGCACCGGCAACGGGACGGTGAGCGTGTAGTCCCGGCCGCCGTCCAGATAGGTTCCACTGTTGTCGCGCGCAGCGAGCCAATACAGCGATCCGCTGCCTTCGACACGCCTGAACATCGCCGGAGACGCCACGATCGCCTGCACGAACCACCGGTCGCGAGCTTCGAGATCAATACCCGCCGGTGTCTCGAAGTCTGCATTGTCGGGGACCAGGCCCACCCATTCCCAATGCCGATCGTTCCAGGCCACTTGATCGGCGCGGGTACCGGCAAACGCCGTCACCAGCATTTGATCGCGCCCTTGTCGAGCGGCACTCGCCAGCAGGGCGGCTTCGTGTTCTCCGGGTGCGAACGAGGTTCGTTTTCCGATACCGAGCGTCGTGAGCAAACCATGCATGGGCCGGAACTCCTCGACAACGGGTTCTTCCTCGAGGATCCCGTGGAGTACCCGCCAGAATTCGAGGTTGTCTTCCCATCGCAGGCAGGAGCTGTCCATCGATCGGGTGCTGGTGTCGACCACATCGGCCAGCTTGTCGGTGCCGAGTCGATAGATCTTCACTCTGCTCAGGGCTGCGATGGCCGCGTCGAGGTCTCCACCGATCGGCAAAGCACGGACAGCTAGCAGCACTTTGTAGGAATTCGACTGGCTGACATGGTGATCGATCGGCGCCGGCGCGGAGTAGTCAGGCGGGAGAATTGCATATTTACCTCCGGCACCGTGGTCAGGTCCGGGTATGCCCAGATCGGTGATCCATCGATGGTTATGGTCGTCGACGAGACCGATATACGGACCGGCCGGCAGTTCGACAACCATCGGCCCTTCGGAAAGATCCAACGCCGCAGCCCCGTAAGGGGTGTCGGAGTTGAGAGTAAATCCCACCTGCCGCGGTGTCGTCGCAGCTATTCCCATCACCTTGTTGTCGTCGAAACCAATTTCGCGGTTGCCGTTGAAGATTCCCTCGATCGACACGGTCGGGTACCAGAAGCGATAGGCAACAAGGGCACGCGCCAGATAGGCGTCGTCGCGAGCTTGATCGGTAGTCGCAGAGCTCGGATAACCGCCGATGAATTCGTAGGACGCGTCAGATACCGAATTGGTGTGGGCCATACCCAGATCTTCGATGTGACACCGGCCGTTGGCACCACCCGAGTTGGATGATCGCCGATCGACCTATCTCGATTCGCGGCCGCCTCGAGCCCTCCCGGGAAGGGTGTTCATACGGCTCGTGTCGCCGTCGTAGTACGCAAGGAGTCGCTTGTCCATGATCATGCGCCACAGCGGCGGCACCCAGGCACAGACGATCATGACGGCATATCCGGCGGGCAACTGCGGCGCATCCGGGGCGCTGCGCAGGCTTTGATAGCGCAGACGCGGATTCGCGTGGTGATCACTGTGCCGCTGCAGCTGATAGAGGAACAGGTTGCTCACCACATGATCGCTGTTCCAACTGTCTTCCGGCGAGCATCGAACGTAGGAACCGTCGTCGCGTTTGCCGCGCAGCAGACCGTAGTGCTCGAGATAGTTCGCGGTTTCGAGGAAGGTGAATCCGGCGACCGCCTGCACGGCAAGCCACGGTGCGATCTCCCAGCCGAAGACTGCGATGAGACTGCCGAACAGCACCACGCTCATCGCCCAGGCATTGAGGATGTTGTTCTTGTACGTCCAGGTCCGCAGACCCTGCCGTTCGAGGCGGGCACGTTCGATCCGCCAACCCGAGCGCAGACCGCCGAAAACGCTCCGCGGCAGGAAGAACCAGAAATTCTCGCGGTATCTCGAACTCGCGGGGTCTTCGGGGGTTGCCACCCGGACGTGATGCCCGTGATTGTGCTCGACGTAGAAATGCCCGTAGAAGGACTGGGCCAGCGCGATCTTTGCGAGCCACTTCTCGAGCTTCTGACTCTTGTGACCCATCTCATGTGCCGCGTTGATGCCGACGCCGGCAACAACTCCGACGGTCATGGCGAGGGCGAACTTCTCCCCCGCTGCCATCGGCGAGTTCACCCAGCACCAGCACGCGAACACGAGCCCGATGAACTGCAGCGGAAGGAACAGGTACGTGCACCAGCGGTAGAAGCGATCCTCTTGCAACTCGGGAATCTTGTCGTCCGGCGGACTGTTTCCGTCCTCGCCGGCCAGCAAGTCGATGAGCGGAATGACGATGACGATCAACCACGCCCCGACGGCCCAGAACAAGCCCAGGCTCAACTTCTCCACGAGGAACCAGGCCGCGAACGGACTCAACGGCACCAGTAGACCCAGTGGCCACAAATAGCGCTTTTTATCCCGCCACACGGGCGCGTCAGCCTTGGCCGGGCGCGGTGACCGAGTTCGATGATCAGATGCAAAGGCACCCATTGGCCACCGCCTCCATTTCCGAAACTTCACGAATACCCCACCGGTATCAATCCAGCTATCGGTCAGACTACGGGCAGACGTTACAGAATTGGAAGTCATGTTACCGAACAGTTAAATTGCCCGACTCGTCACCAATATGAAGATCACTAAACCTAAAGATGCAGGTAAAGTGACTATCTCACCTTGTCGGTATCTAAAATTTCAATAACGTCCACCAAAGATGTGATGCGTGCTACATCAAGAAAGAGTAGCCAATTCGGACTCGAGCGACTTTTCAGCTATCCGAACTAGCGAACACAAACCACCCTGATACGACAAACGCTCGACCGGGAATCCCCCGGTCGAGCGTTCTGAACGTGCGCCGTCAGCGCTTGGCGATAACCGGGTTGGTCAACGTGCCGATACCGGAGACGGTCACCGAGACGGAGTCACCGTCGACGATCGGACCGACGCCTGCCGGAGTACCGGTGAGAATGACATCACCCGGCAGCAGTGTCATCACTGCAGACACCCATTCGATGATCTTGGGAATGTCGTGCAGCAAAAATGCAGTGCTGCTGTCCTGCTTCACCTGACCGTTCACCTCGGTCTTGATATCGAGGTCCGACGGATCGAGCGCCGTCTCGATCCACGGACCGAGCGGGCAGAACGTGTCATGCCCCTTCGCTCGGGTCCACTGACCGTCATGACGCTGGTGATCGCGCGCCGACACGTCATTGGCAACGGTGTAACCGAGGACGACGCTCAATGCCTTGGCAGCCGGAACATCCTTGCACGGCTGACCGATGACGATGGCGAGCTCACCCTCGTAATGCACTTCGGTTGAGCTGGGCGGCAATACAATTGGCGCACCCGGACCCACGATGGAGGTATTCGGCTTGAGGAAGATCACCGGATCGGCCGGTGCCTCGCCGCCCATCTCGGCAACATGATCCGCATAATTCTTGCCGATACAGATCACCTTGCTGGCAAGGATCGGCGCGAGAAGACGCACATCGGCTAGTGGCCAACTACGGCCTGTAAAGGTGGGATTCCCGAAGGGGTGCTCGGCAATTTCCTTGGCAACGAGGGCATCCTCGTCACCTTCGATACTGACAAACGCAACACCATCGGGACTGGCAATTCGACCAAGACGCATGGGTGCAAGTCTATCGGGACCGCGCAAACGACTTCACGCGCACAAGCCGTAAGGCCTGCGCGCGTGAAGAGTCGTACAACGAATCTCTACAGTGCTGCGGTGATCCGGTCGCCGATCTCCGTCGTGGAGATGGGACCGTCCCCGCGCGAAGCCAGGTCAGCGGCAACAACAGCCTCGACCCGAGCAGCGTCGGCCTCGCGGCCTAGATGACGCAGAAGGAGTGCAGCCGACAGGATCGCTGCCGTCGGATCTGCAATTCCCTTGCCGGCGATGTCCGGAGCACTGCCGTGCACAGGCTCGAACATCGACGGATTGGTGCCCGACGCGTCGATGTTTCCGCTTGCGGCCAAACCGATTCCACCGGTCACAGCGCCGGCGAGGTCGGTGATGATGTCACCGAACAGGTTGTCCGTGACGATGACGTCGAAGCGCGACGGGTCGGTGACCATGTAGATGGTGGCGGCGTCGATGTGGCAGTACGCGGTCTCGACATCCGGGTACTCCGCGCCGACGGTCTCCATTGCACGGGTCCAGATAGCTCCGGCGTTGGAGAGCACGTTGGTCTTGTGGATCAGCGTGAGGTGCTTGGACCGAGTCTGCGCCAACGCAAATGCGTAACGCACGACGCGTTCGGCGCCGAACCACGTGTTGATCGAGACCTCGGTGGCGATTTCGTGATCGGTGCCGACGCGGATCGCTCCACCGTTGCCGGTGTACGGGCCTTCGGTGCCTTCACGAACCACGACGAAGTTGATCTCCGGCTGCGCAGCGAGCGGCGACGTGGATCCCGGGTACTGCTGTGCCGGACGGAGATTCACGTGATGATCGAGCTGGAAACGCATGTTGAGCAGCAGTCCACGCTCGAGGATGCCCGGCGCGACGATCCGCGGATCGCCGATGGCGCCCAACAGGATCGCGTCGTGCTGACGAATCTGATCGAGCTCGTCTGCCGGCAGCAGTTCACCGGTGGCGTTATAGCGCTGAGCACCAAGATCGTATTCGGTGGTCTCCAGATCGGGGACCAACTTGCCGAGCACCTTGAGCGCTTCAGCTGTGACCTCGACACCGATTCCGTCACCGGGAATGACCGCAAGCTTCATTGAATCCTCATATCTGTAGAACTGTGCGCCTTTATTAACCGCCGGCGGTTAATAAAGGCGCACAGTGAGAAACAACAATCAGGAAAGGTCTACCTGAGCCACACGCGCATCGAGCTGCGAAATGATTGCCTCGACCTCGGCATCGGCAACTACCTTGTCGACGCGGAGGATGACCGTTGCGCCTTCGCCTTCGGCGTCCTGGCTCAGTGCTGCAGCCAGGATATCGATGCCGGCGTTGCCGAGAACGGTGCCGAGGATTCCGAGGACACCCGGACGATCGCTGTAGTGCGCGATGATGTTGTGGCCCTCGGCGCGCAGATCGAAGCTGCGGCCGTTGATGTTGACGATCTTCTCGACCTGGTGAAGGCCGGTGAGTGCACCCGTGACGGAGGTGACGGTGCCGTCAGCGGCAACCGCGCGAACCTCGACAGCGCTGCGGTGAGCGAGTGCCTCGGAGTGCTTTTCGACCGACACGGTCACGCCGCGCTGCTCGGCCAGAGCCGGTGCGTTGACGAACGTGACTGCTTCGTCGCTGCTCGCGGAGAAGACACCGCGGAGAGCTGCGAGACCGAGAATGTCGACGGTTTCTGCGGACAGCTCGCCGGTGGCGACAACCTGAACCGTCTGGACTGCCTCGGGAGAAAGCGTCGCCGCGAGCAGACCGAGCTTGCGGACCAGTTCGAGCCACGGAGCTACTTCTTCGCCAACCGGACCACCGGAGACGTTGACGGCCTCGGGAACGAATTCACCGGCGAGTGCCAGGAGGACGCTCTTGGCGACGTCGATGCCCGCGCGGTCCTGAGCTTCGGACGTCGAAGCGCCGAGGTGCGGGGTGACAACAACGTTGTCGAGCTCGAAGAGCTTGGAATCGGTGCACGGCTCGGTGTTGAACACGTCGAGGCCGGCGCCGCCGACCTTGCCGGAAACCAGTGCGTCGTACAGTGCGTCTTCGTCGATCAAGCCACCACGAGCGGCGTTGACGATGATGACGCCGTCCTTGGCGCGGGAAAGACGCTCGGCGTTGATCAGGCCGGCTGTTTCCTTCGTCTTAGGGAGGTGCACGGAGATGAAGTCCGCGCGCTCGACCAGCTCGTCGATGGTGACCAGTTCGATGCCGAGCTGCGCTGCGCGCGCTGCGGGCAAGTAGGGGTCGTACGCGATGATCGTGGTCTCGAAAGCGGCGAGACGCTGAGCGAACAGCTGGCCGATGCGGCCGAGGCCGACGACGCCGACAACCTTGTCGCGGATCTCGACGCCGTTGAACTTGCTTCGCTTCCAGGTGTTCTCACGCAGGGTCTTGTCTGCGGCGGGAATCTGGCGAGCCGTCGCCATGAGCAGTGCAACTGCATGCTCGGCAGCAGAGTGAATGTTGGATGTCGGTGCGTTGACGACCATGACGCCGCGCGCGGTGGCAGCGGGGATCTCGACGTTGTCCAGGCCGACACCGGCGCGGCCGATGATCTTCAGCTTGGTGCCGGCGGCCAGAACCTCGGCGTCGACGGTGGTGGCGGAACGTACGAGAATCGCGTCGGCCTCGGGCACAGCTGCGAGCAGAGCAGCGCGGTCGGGTCCGTCGACCCAACGCACCTCCACACCGTCGCCCAGTGCCTCAACTGTGGACGGCGCGAGTTTGTCGGCGATCAGAACAACGGGGCGGCCAGGCTGGCTCACGTGCAAACTCCCTGATTAGGTGGGTGTGGGGGTGGTTTAACCCCCCGTAGTTTAGTGCGCGCCGACTCGGTATCCACAACTCGGTAGGCAATACCACATAGTGGACACTTTCGCGGGCGAATTCGTAGGCGAGAATTGTGCGGGATCCGGTGGACCCGAAAAACAACTCCGGCCCAATGCCGCGCCGGTCCAAGACAATTGGACCAGCGCACCATCGGGCCGGAGTCAATGACAAGCTGAAACAGCGTTATTACGCGGTTTCGGTGATCGGACGATCGACCCAGCTCATCAGGTCGCGCAGCTTCTTGCCGGTGACCTCGATGGGGTGCTCGGCGTTAGCCTTGCGCAGGCCTTCGAGCTCGGTGTTGCCGTTCTCGACGTTGGCAACCAGACGACGGGTGAACTCGCCGGACTGGATGTCGGCCAGGATCGCCTTCATGCGCTCCTTGGTGCCGGCGTCGATGACGCGCGGTCCGGAGAGGTATCCGCCGAACTCAGCGGTGTCGGACACCGAGTAGTTCATGCGGGCGATGCCGCCTTCGTACATGAGGTCGACGATGAGCTTGAGCTCGTGCAGAACCTCGAAGTACGCCATCTCGGGTGCATAGCCGGCCTCGACCATGACCTCGAAACCGATCTTGACCAGTTCTTCGGTGCCGCCGCAGAGAACAGCCTGCTCGCCGAAGAGGTCCGTCTCGGTCTCTTCCTTGAACGTGGTCTTGATGACGCCGGCGCGCGTTCCGCCGATGCCCTTCGCGTAGGACAGTGCGAGGGCCTGGCCCTCACCCTTCGGGTCCTGATCGATGGCGATGAGCGCGGGAACGCCCTTGCCGTCGACGAACTGGCGACGAACCAGGTGGCCGGGGCCCTTGGGGGCAACCATGCCGACGGTGACGAACTCCGGAGCCTTGATCAGGTCGAAGTGAATGTTCAGGCCGTGGCCGAAGAACAGCGCGTCGCCGTCCTTCAGGTTGGGCTCGATGTCATTGGTGAAAATGCTCGCCTGAGCGGTGTCCGGTGCGAGCACCATGATGACGTCTGCCCATGCGGAAACCTCGGCCGGCGTGCCGACCGTGAGGCCGGCTTCTTCTGCCTTGGCGCGGGACTTGGAGCCGTCCTTGAGGCCGATGCGAACATCGACACCCGAGTCACGCAGGCTCAGCGAATGCGCATGGCCCTGGCTTCCGTAGCCGATCACAGCAACCTTGCGGCCCTGAATGATCGACAGATCGGCATCGTCGTCGTAGAACATCTCGACTGCCACAGTTCTCAACCTCTCCTTGGATTATTACGTGTCTAAAAGTACTTAGCGGGTGGCCGTGATCGACTTCGGCCCTCGACCGACTGCCACGACCCCGGACTGAACGATCTCCCGGATACCGTACGGATCAAGCATCCGCAGCAGTGCATCCAGCTTGGACCGAGTACCGGTCGCCTCGATGGTGACGGACTCCGGAGAGACGTCGATCACCTTGGCGCGGAACAGGTTCACCGTTTCGATGACCTGGGTGCGCACGCTTGCATCTGCGCGCACCTTGATGAGCACGAGCTCGCGAGCGACGGAGGCTTCGCCGTCCTGCTCGACGATCTTGATGACGTTGATCAGCTTGTTGAGCTGCTTCGTCACCTGCTCGAGGGGGAACTCGTCGACGGTGACGACGATAGTCATACGTGAGATCTCGGGGATCTCGGTGCCGCCCACCGCGAGGGATTCGATATTGAATCCGCGGCGGGAGAACAGTGCGGAGACGCGAGCCAGCACGCCTGGCTTGTCCTCGACGAGAACACTGAGGGTGTGACTGGTGCTCACTTCTGATCCTCCCCTGCGCCCGCGGCGGGTCCGGCCTGCTCGCGCGTCATGGCTTCATGGATGACGGCGGGTTCGGCTACTGCCTCGTCGTCGTCGAACAGCGGCCGGATGCCCCGGGCCGCCATGATTTCGTCATTGCTCGTTCCGGCGGCGACCATCGGCCACACCTGGGCGTCGGCGGTGACGATGAAGTCGATCACGACAGGCTTGTCGTTGATCGACTGCGCCTCACGGATTGCAGCCTCGACGTCTTCTTCACGCTCGACGCGAATTCCGTGGCAGCCCAATGCTTCTGCGAGCTTCACGAAGTCCGGGATGCGGACCGCACCGTGCGTTCCGAGGTTGGTGTTGGAGTAACGCTCATCGTAGAAGAGCGTCTGCCACTGACGAACCATGCCGAGGTTGCCGTTGTTGATGAGGGCAACCTTGATCGGGATACCTTCGAGCGCGCAGGTGGCAAGTTCCTGATTGGTCATCTGGAAGCAACCGTCGCCGTCGATGGCCCACACCTCGGTGTCGGGCATACCCATCTTGGCGCCCATGGCCGCGGGAACCGCGTAACCCATGGTGCCGAGTCCGCCCGAGTTGAGCCACGTGCGGGGCTTCTCATAGCTGACGAACTGCGCAGCCCACATCTGATGCTGGCCGACGCCGGCGCAGTAGATGGCATCCGGTCCGGCGAGCTTGCCGACGGACTGAATGACGAACTCGGGGCTCAACTTGCCGTCGGTGGGACGGTCGTAGCTCAGCGGGTAGGTACGACGGATGTCGTTCAGGTACGCCCACCATTCGGCGAGATCTAATGAGGTGCCCGTCGCCATGTCGGCACGGATCGCCTCGATCAGCTCGGTGATGACCTCTTTGCAGTCGCCCACGATCGGGACGTCTGCGTAGCGGTTCTTACCGATCTCGGCCGGGTCGATGTCGGCGTGGATGACCTTGGCGCCGGTGGCAAAGGAACTCAGCTGACCGGTGACGCGGTCGTCGAAACGCGCACCAAGGGTGATCAGCAGGTCACTACGCTGCAGTGCTGCGACAGCGGCAACCGTGCCATGCATGCCAGGCATGCCGCAGTTGAGGTCGTGACTGTCCGGGAATGCGCCGCGGGCCATCAGCGTGGTGACGACGGGGATTCCGGTCAGTTCGGCCAGTTCGAGCAGTTCGGGTGAGGAGTCGGACTTGATGACGCCGCCACCGACGTAGAGGACCGGCGCCTTGGCGTCGGCGATCAGACGTGCGGCTTCGCGAACCTGCTTGCCGTGCGGCTTCGTGACCGGACGGTACCCGGGCAGACGCATCTCCGGCGGCCACGAGAACGTGGTCTGCGCCTGCAGGATGTCCTTGGGGATATCGACCAGCACGGCGCCGGGGCGACCGCTGGACGCGAGGTAGAACGCTTCCGCGATGATCCGCGGGATGTCGATAGCGTCGGTGATCAGGAAGTTGTGCTTGGTGATCGGCATCGTGATGCCGGAGATATCGGCTTCCTGGAAGCCGTCGGTACCGATGAGGCTGCGGGCGACCTGTCCGGTGATCGCAACGACGGGCACGGAATCCATCTGTGCGTCGGCGAGAGGGGTCACCAGGTTGGTGGCACCAGGACCCGATGTAGCGATGCAGACGCCAACCTTGCCAGTGGCCTGGGCGTAGCCCGTGGCAGCGTGACCTGCACCTTGCTCGTGGCGAACGAGAACGTGACGCACCTTGACCGAATCGAAGAGCGGATCGTAGAGCGGCAAGACGGCTCCACCGGGAATACCGAATACCGTTTCCACCTCGAGTTCTTCGAGGGCTCGAACGACAGACTGCGCGCCCGTTACCCGCTCAGGCGGGAGCTGGCGACGGCTGACCGTCGACGTTGCGGCAGCCGCGGTTGTCGGGCTCGATGTCCCTGACTTTCGCGGCGAGGGTTGAGGCCGTGCTGTTGGTGCGCTCACTTGGAAATCCTCTGATTCTGGATCCGGGCAACAAAAAACCCCCGTCAGCGTCTGCTGAGCGAGGGTGGCGCGTCGTTATCTGGTGAGTTGAAAATTATCGACTCAAGCGACGACGCGCCGGTCGATTACGAGCAACTCATTCTGTTTCACGCACTCGACAGTAGAGGCGCTAGTCGCGAACGGCAAACTTGGTGAGTCAACCGTCCCAGAATCTGAGATACATCAGCTGCAATGCGAAGATGTAGAGGTGTCAACTTCGCAGCAGCCCGTGCCACCGGCTCAATCATCCCACACGCCGAAACCACTTCGGCACGTCATCCGCATTTCGCAGCTCGCCTACATGGCGTGCGCGTTTCTCCTCTTCGCCGTCAGCTTCCCCATCTTCGGGTGGCCGGTCGCCTTCGGCTGGTTGGTAATCCTCCCGATCTTCGCCGTATATGTGGTTGCCCGCCTACGTACCACCGTCAGCAACGACGGCCTCGAGGTCCGTTCGTTGTTCTCGACGCGCACCCTCTCCTGGGACGAAGTCAAGGGCTTCCGCTTTCCGAAGCGCAACTGGGCCCGCGCCGAACTCGTCGACGGAACCGAGGTGCCCCTGCCCGCAGTCAGCTTCCACCGCCTACCCGAGATCGCCATCGCCAGCGGTGGCCGCATCACCGACCCCTACGCATCTGCAGCAGCAGCCTTCGATGCTGAACGAGCCGAGCAGGCCGAGCAGGCCGAGCAGGCCGAGCAGGCCGAGCAGGCCGAGCAGGCCGAGCAGGCCGAACAAGCAGCCCAGGCCGAACAGCCGGCAACCGACTCGGATAACCAGCCCGAAGAAGAACAAAAGTAACGCCCGAGTAGCGTTGAATCGCCCTCGCTTCAATTCTTTTCGCCGCGCGGTGCACTGCACCGGACTTTCGCGCGGCAAAGAAGTAGATCAGCAACGATCACATAAGGAATACGCCCATGCCCCCGTTGAGGTCACGCACCACCACCGTCGGACGTAATGCTGCCGGAGCCCGATCCCTGTGGCGCGCCACAGGAATGACGGATTCCGACTTCGGTAAGCCGATTGTCGCCGTCGCGAACTCGTACACCCAGTTCGTACCCGGCCACGTGCATCTCAAGAACGTGGGCGAAATTGTTGCCGAGGCAATCGCGGCAGCCGGCGGCGTCGCGCGCGAGTTCCACACCATCGCCGTCGATGACGGCATCGCCATGGGTCACGGCGGAATGCTCTACTCGCTGCCCAGCCGCGAGATCATCGCCGACTCCGTCGAATACATGGCCAACGCGCACACCGCCGACGCCTTGGTGTGCATCTCCAACTGCGACAAGATCACGCCCGGCATGCTCAATGCCGCGATGCGCCTGAACATCCCGACCGTCTTCGTCTCCGGCGGACCGATGGAGGCCGGTAAGGCAGTGGTCGTCGGCGGCGTGGCGCAGGCCCCCACCGACCTCATCACCGCCATCTCGGCGTCCGCCAACGACGCCGTCTCCGACGAGGGACTCGACGAGGTCGAGCGCAGCGCCTGCCCGACGTGCGGTTCTTGCTCAGGAATGTTCACGGCCAACTCCATGAACTGCCTCACCGAGGCTCTGGGCCTCGCGTTGCCGGGCAACGGTTCAACCCTGGCGACCCACAAGGCTCGTCACGCGCTCTTCTCTCGCGCCGGCACCACCGTCGTCGAAGCTGCCCTCAAGTACTACCGCGACGGCGACGAGTCGGTGCTGCCGCGCAATATCGCAACCCCGGCTGCGTTCCGTAACGCCATGGCTCTGGACGTCACCATGGGTGGCTCGACAAACACCGTTCTGCATATTCTGGCCGCCGCGCAGGAGGGTGAGGTCGACTTCGACCTCGAAACCATCGACGCCATCAGCCGCAAGGTGCCGTGCCTGTCCAAGGTCTCCCCCAACTCCGACTACCACATGGAAGACGTCCACCGTGCCGGCGGAATCCCCGCACTGCTCGGTGAATTGCGTCGCGGCGGACTCCTCGAGACCGACGTCTCGACTGTGCACACCAAGAGCTTCGACCAGTGGCTCGACGACTGGGACATCCGCTCCGGCAAGGCGACCGACGAAGCAATCGAACTGTTCCACGCCGCTCCCGGCGGAGTGCGCACGATCGAGCCCTTCTCGACCGAAAACCGTTGGAGCTCACTCGATACCGACGCGGCCGGCGGATGCATCCGCGACGTCGAACACGCTTACACAGTCGAGGGTGGACTGGTCGTGCTGCGCGGCAACGTCGCCGTCGACGGCGCGATCCTCAAGACCGCGGGCATCGACGAAGACCTCTTTTCCTTCCAGGGGCCCGCGCTGGTCGTCGAATCTCAGGAAGAAGCCGTCTCGGCGATCCTGCAGAAGAAGATCAAGCCGGGCGATGTCCTCGTCGTTCGCTACGAGGGACCCAAGGGCGGCCCGGGCATGCAGGAAATGCTGCACCCCACCGCTTTCCTCAAGGGCGCAGGACTCGGCAAGCAGTGCGCGTTGATCACCGACGGCCGCTTCTCCGGCGGAACGTCCGGACTGTCCATCGGCCACATCTCCCCTGAGGCTGCCGCCGGCGGAGTCATCGGCCTGGTGCAGAACGGCGATCAGGTCCGTATCGACGTTGCCACCCGCACCCTCGAGATCCTTGTCGACGACGACGTCCTCGCTGATCGTCGCGCCAAGATGGAAGCCTCCGAGCGTCCGTGGCACCCGGTTGATCGTCAGCGCGCCGTCACCACTGCCCTGCGTGCGTACGCAGCGTTGGCGACGTCAGCTGACAAGGGCGCGGTTCGTTACGTCCCGTAAGTAGCAGCACTCGAAAAGGTCCCCAGCCGCATGCGGCTGGGGACCTTTTGTCTTCGAACCACAAACCTGAACTATCTACTCGGTGACGGCAATACACCGCCACACCTCGCCGTCGCACGCGTCCGGCGACATCAGCTCCGACAAGTCGACGTGAACCGCTAATTCGGCGCAGTGCTGCGTCAGGTCCGCGACTACGGCATCGGAAAGAAAGTGGTGGTGCAGATCAAGTGAGTCGAGATGGGCGAACCGACGGCTGGCGAGGAGCGCCGCAGCACCGTCGTCGGTGAGAACGCCCAACGACAGATCCAGGGTGCGCAACCGGGCAAGGAGCGGGGCTGCGACTACCGCATGCACAACAGCGTCCTGAATCTCGCTGTTCCGCAAGCCGAGATGCTTCAACGACGGCAAGGATTCACCGCTGAGGAGGACAGAGAGATCCTCGGCGGTGGCGTCGCCGCCGTATCCGTCGTCGCCGAGCCAGAGTTCCAGAGACTCGAGGGCCGGGAATTCGCTGGAGGATATTCCGCGGACTACGTCGAGCGGCAGGCCACCCGATTCAATGGTTAAACGGCGCAGACAAGCATGTCCGGTTGGGGGGAACTGCAATTCGGTCCCGCCGCGAATCCCCAATTCGACCAACCTCGGAAACGCCGCAAGAATCGGGGTGACGTCGGATTGCTGGATCCAGGAGATCTCCTGCTGCTCTTGCGTGATGTCGGCAAGAAACAGCGCACGCAGTGACGTCAACCGTTCTTGTTGTCCGACAATCAGTTCCACGATCAACGACGAGTCGAACTCGTACGATTCGCCCCACTCACCGATGATCAACGCCTGAACTGCCGACAGGTCCACCGTCGCCACGAACCTCGTCCAGGCATCGGTGAATTCCTCCGCGTCATCGGCATACGGTTCCACCGAGATTCGCCAGGCTACGGCGTCGGCGTCAGGCAACACGCCGCCCGATGCTGCCGGGTTGGGGAAATCGAATGCCGGACGACCGTGCAGTGTGCCGAGGTGGGTGACGATCATCAAAATCTCCTTCTGGCCGAGGCGACGCTCACATCGCGTTTGATTACCCGTTGACAGCAGGACCGACCGACAGGTACGAAAAATTCAGCACCCCAACGAGGCTCGCTTCAGTGAAACCGCCTGGCACGTCGGACATTTCAGACACCCCCAAAGGTGAAATAGGTGAGTGGACTCACCCTGCCGTAGTGTGCACGACGCAGCTGAGCAAATCAGATACCTATTGGAGTCCCGCAGAACGAAAAGTGATCATTTCAGTCAGTTCAGTCGTCTCGACTTGCGCACTGCGCTCACCAATGGTTCCCTCAGCAGGTCGTTGAGACCCACATCACATTCGACAACAGTCAGCCACCTCCCGGCCCCCACAAGGTCGCCGGGAATCAACCAAGGAGCAATACATGCCCGGAGTCGGCATATGGCGCACCAAATCCGTCGAGCAATCGATCGCGGACACCGACGAGCCTGAGACAAAGCTCAAAAAGGAACTGACTGCGAAAGACCTGACGGTCTTCGGTGTCGCCGTCGTCATCGGCGCAGGTATCTTCACGCTCACCGCCAGAACCGCAGGCAACGTTGCCGGCCCGTCCATCTCGCTCGCGTTTGTCCTCGCTGCCATCGCCTGCGCGCTCGCAGCCCTCTGTTACGCCGAGTTCGCGTCGACCGTTCCCGTCGCCGGTAGTGCGTACACATTTTCGTACGCAACCTTCGGGGAGTTCGCGGCCTGGATTATCGGCTGGGACCTCATCCTCGAATTCGCGCTCGCCGCGGCAGTTGTCGGCAAGGGTTGGTCGCTCTATCTAGGCAATGTCATCGGAGCAAGTGGCAGTACCACCGCCCACCTCGGGCCGATCAGTTTCGACTGGGGCGCACTGCTCATCATCGCGGCCATCACAACGATCCTCGCCATCGGAACCAAGGTTTCCTCCCGCGTCTCCGCAGTCATCACCGCGATCAAGATTGCCGTTGTGCTCCTGGTCATCATCGTCGGCTCGTTCTACATCAAGAAGGAGAACTACTCTCCCTTCATCCCGCCGGCCGAAGGTGCTGACAGCTCGGCAAGTGGAATCCATCAGACCCTGTTCTCCTGGCTCACCGGTGCCGGTGGCAGTAGCTACGGCGCCTACGGCCTGCTGGCCGCGGCCAGCCTGGTGTTCTTTGCCTTCATCGGGTTCGACGTCGTCGCAACCACCGCCGAAGAGACAAAGGATCCCCAGAAGGCCCTGCCCCGCGGAATCTTCGGATCTCTCGCGATTGTGACCGTCCTGTACGTCGCGGTGACCCTGGTACTCACCGGAATGGTCAAGTACACGGAATTGAAGGACGGCAGCCCGCTGGTCGGCGATTCCAGTGCCACACTGGCCACTGCCTTCGAGGCCAACGGGATCGGTTGGGCCCAAACTGCCATCAACTTCGGCGGCCTGGCCGGTCTGACCACCGTCGTCATGGTGATGATGCTCGGTCAAACGCGAGTGCTGTTCGCGATGTCGCGTGACGGCCTCATGCCTCGCAAGCTGGCAAAGACCAACGACAAGGGCGTCCCGGTCCGCATTACTCTCATCGTCGGCGGCATCGTCGCTGTGCTTGCAGCGTTCTTCCCCATGGGAACGCTCGAAGAAATGGTGAACATCGGCACACTGTTCGCATTCGTACTCGTCTGCATCGGCGTCATCGTCCTGCGTCGCACTCGCCCCGATCTGCCGCGTGGATTCCGCGTGCCGTGGGTGCCGTTCGTTCCGATTCTGGCCGTTCTCGCCTGCGGTTGGCTGATGCTCAATCTCTCGGTCGAGACCTGGATCCGATTTGTGGTCTGGATGGCCATTGGCGTTGTCGTCTACTTCTTGTACGGACACCGCAAGTCGGTACTCGGACGCAAGATCAAGGACGGAACTGCTATCCCGTCCGCGAATGCCGCACCAGTGCTTGTCAAAGACTGACACTGCCCGCTGACAAAAGAACCGCCGCCTTCCTTGATGGAGGGCGGCGGTTCTGTTGTGAACCAGTCACACGATCAGATCAGCGGATTGGCACCGTTCAGGAAGATCCACGTGCACACACCCGCCGCAATGCCGAGAATGAGGACCACCAGCGACCCGACGTACGGCCTCCTTGCCCACCCACGGCGTCCGTCCAAGGACAGAAGGCCGGGACCGGTCAAGATGATGACACCAGCACAGATACCCAGCAGCATCTCATATTCGGTGCCTTCCGGTGCAAAATACTCGAGTCCGGGCGCACTCGCCTGACGCAAGGCCCAGGCATTGATCATCACGGCCAGAATTGACGCGGCCGCTACCGGAGTCAGCAGGCCCAAGATGAGCAGCGCGCCGCCAGCCACCTCGCCGACCCCACCGAGGATCGCGAGCAATTTTGCCTGCTCGAACCCGGCGTCGGCCAACATCGTTTCAAAGCCGCCCAGACCCGGACCGTTCCAGATACCGGTCAGCTTCTGCAATCCGTGCACCAATGCCGTCCCACCGACCGCCAGACGGAGCACCAGCAGGCCCAGATCGAGCGTTCCACGTCCGGTCGACAAGTCCGACGAGTCGCTGACCACCGGCACCGGATCAGCGGCCGGAACCGGATCAGCCGATATCTCGTAGGCGGGATCGCGACTCAGCACCTCGGTCTGCTTGTCGGCCCCCGGGGCACGATAGGTCGGAAGCTGTTCGGTCACGGAATTTGCATTCGCGGAGCCGAAATCCAATTCGTCGTCGGTACGCGGCAAGGGATTCTTGGCACTCACCGTCGGAAATTTTTCGGTGGGGAGATCGTAAGGACTCGATACTCTGCCCAACACCGTGTCCGTTTCAGGCACTTCGCTGGGATCTTTCCGCTCGTCAGTCACGTTGGTGAGCCTAAGTCCGTTTCGCGAACTCGTCGGGGAAGCTACTCCGGCGTGGCGGGACATGCCATCTGTTACGTAACGTCTTCCCCATGACTACGGGTGGGCGCAGAACGTCGATTGCATGTGCCGTGACAATGACCACCCTCCTTCTGGGTGGTTGTGCGCATTTCGACGAGTCGACCACAACCCCGTTCACCCCGGAACCTGTCCAGCAATCCGTAGTCGACGTCCAACCACAAAATCCACCGCCGTCGACAACCGAGACGCCAAAACCTCCGTCTGGCCCCCTTGGTCCGTGCCAGGATCCCGACCCATCCGTCATCGCGACGTGTCTCGACACCACCGGCGGGCTCCTGACCCTGCCCGACGGAAACTCAGGTCTGGTCGCCGAACGCCGGACCGGCCGAATCATGCAGGTCGCCCCGGGGCAGACACCCGTCGAGGTGGCCAAGATCGACGTCGACGGTAGTGGCGACGGAGGGCTTCTCGACATCGCACTCTCCCCAACCTTCGTCGAAGACAACCTGATCTACGCGTACGTCACGACGGGCACCGACAATCGGGTGGTCCGAATCGCCCCGGGAGACACTGCCAAGGAAGTGCTCGGCGGAATTCCCCGCGGCGCCAACGGCAACGGCGGATCACTCGAATTCGCGGCACCCGATCAATTGATGGTATTGACGGGAGATACCGGAAACCCTGGCGTCGCAACAGATCCCGGATCTCTGGCCGGAAAGCTGCTTCGGGTGCGGTCGTTGAGTCCGTCGCCGACCCCGCCGCGCCCTGAGGTCGTGTTGTCGGGAATCGGCAACGGCGGAGGCGTCTGTGTCGATCCCGGCATCGCAACGTGGGTCACCGATCGCACCGCACTCGAAGACCGTCTCCAACGTGTGGGCGCCGACGGAATCGTTACGACGCCGGCTTGGACGTGGCCGGATCGCCCCGGAGTGGGCGGCTGTGTTGCTTCTCGAGGCGTGGTGGCGGTGGCATTGGGCGCCGGCAAAGCTGTCTCGTCTCTCGCCTCCGATCCCGGCACGGGAGCAATCACCGCTGCCCCGGGGACGGTCGCGAAGGATACGTACGGTCAACTCGGCGGCCTGGCCGTCGGATCAGACGGGTTGCTGTGGGTGAGCACCATCAACAAGACCGCGGGCGAACCTGGCCCCAATGACGACAGGGTAGTGAAGATTCCCATGCCGAGCGGAGGCGGCGGGATCGACTGAAAAGCACTGATGCCCGGCCGAATTGAATCGGCCGGGCATCAGCACTACGTATGCGGGACTAGCTGCAAGCCTCGATGACAAGTTCCTTGACGCGCGCTGCGTCGGCCTGTCCGCGGGTGGCCTTCATGACGTCGCCGACGATCTTTCCGGCAGCCTGAACCTTCCCGCTACGGATCTTGTCCGCGATATCGGGGTTGGCGGCCAGGGCCTCGTCGACGGCAGCCTTGAGCTTGGTTTCGTCGCGCTCGACAACCAGTTCCGGATGCGCGGCAACAACCTGCTCCGGATCGCCCTCTCCGTCGAGGACGTGATCGACAACCTGGCGGGCAACCTTGTTGTTGAGCTTGCCACTGTCGATCAGTGCCACGACCTGAGCGACCTGCGTCGGCGTGATCGGCAGTGCGCCGAGTTCGACGCCGCGGGCGTTGGCCTGCTGGGACAGGTACGACAGCCACCAGGAGCGCGCAGCTTCAGGCGACGCGCCGGCTTCGGTGGTGGCAATCACCAGATCGATTGCACCGGCGTTGACGAGGTCACGCATGACCTCGTCGGAGATTCCCCAGTCCTTCTGGATACGCGCACGGCGGATCCACGGAAGCTCGGGCAGGGTTCCGCGCAGTTCTTCGACCCACTCTGCGCTGGGCGCAACAGGCTCGAGGTCCGGCTCGGGGAAGTAGCGGTAGTCCTCAGCGGTCTCCTTGCGGCGGCCGGCCGAGGTGGTTCCGTCAGCTTCCTGGAAGTGGCGGGTTTCCTGAATGATCTCGCCGCCGGCGTCGAGTACCGCCGCCTGACGACGCATCTCGTAGCGAACCGCGACCTCGACGCTCTTGAGCGAGTTGACGTTCTTGGTCTCGGTGCGAGTTCCCAATTCGGTGGCGCCGATCGGCATCAGCGAAATGTTGGCGTCGCAACGCATCGAACCCTGGTCCATGCGAACGTCGGAGACGTCGAGGGACTTCAGCAGATCGCGCAGCGCGGTGACGTAGGCGCGGGCAACTTCGGGAGCGCGCTCTCCGGCGCCGTGGATGGTCTTGGTGACGATTTCCACCAACGGAACACCGGCACGGTTGTAGTCGAGCAGCGAATGGCTGGCACCGTGGATGCGGCCGGTCGCGCCACCCACGTGGAGGGACTTACCGGTGTCCTCTTCCATGTGGGCGCGCTCGATGTCGACGCGCCACGTGGTGCCGTCGTCGAGCAGAACGTCGAGGTAGCCCTCGGTGGCGATCGGCTCGTCGTACTGCGAGATCTGGTAGTTCTTGGGCTGATCCGGGTAGAAGTAGTTCTTGCGCGCGAATCGACCCCACGGGGTGATCGAGCAGTTGAGCGCAAGGCCGATCCGGATGGCGGACTCCACGGCGGCGGCGTTGACCACCGGCATGGATCCGGGCAGGCCCAGGCAGACGGGGCAAACCTGGGTGTTGGGTTCGGCACCGAACTCGGTGGGGCACGGGCAGAACATCTTGGTAGCGGTGCCGAGTTCTACGTGCACCTCCATACCCATCACAGGCTCGTACTTGGTCAGCACTTCGTCGTAATCGAGGATGTCGGGCGCATCGACAGCAGTCATGGCTACTAGTTTATGCGCCGGACGCTCAGCCGAAGAATGCGGCTGCCTCCTCGTATCGCTCCTTGGGCACGGTCTTGAGTCGGCGGGTCGCCTCCTCGAGCGGAACCAGGTCGATCGACGTGCCGTGCAGGGCCACCATATTCCCGAAATCACCACGATGAGCGGCGTCGGTGGCATGGACTCCGAAGCGTGTCGCGAGGATGCGATCGTGCGGTGTCGGGGTGCCGCCGCGCTGAATATGGCCGAGAACCGTCGTCCGAACTTCCTTACCGATCCGACGCTCGATCTCGTTGCCCAACTGCTGAGCGACGCCGGTGAAAATCTTGTGCCCGAACTCGTCGATGCCACCTTCACGCAGAGTCATCGATGCCGGATCGGGCATCGCACCCTCCGCTACGACGCAGATGAAGTGCGAATCGCCGCGTTGGAAACGCTTCTTGACCATCGCGCACACTTCGTCGACGTCGAACGGCTGCTCGGGAACCAATGTCAGGTGTGCACCGGAAGCCAAGCCGGCCTGCAGAGCGATCCAACCGGCGTGGCGGCCCATGACCTCGACGAGCATGACGCGCTGATGCGACTCCGCCGTGGTGTGAAGTCGGTCGATGGCGTCGGTAGCCACAGCCAGCGCGGTGTCGAAGCCGAAAGTGACGTCGGTGCAGTCGATGTCGTTGTCGATTGTCTTGGGAACACCGATGACTGGCACTCCGCTGTCCGACAGCCAACTTGCCGCCGTCAGGGTTCCCTCGCCGCCGATGGGGATCAGGACATCGATCCCGTTGTCGTCGAGGGTCTGCTTGATCTGATCGAGCCCGGCACGCAATTTATCGGGATTGACGCGTGCGGTGCCGAGAATGGTTCCGCCGCGCGTCAGGATCCGGTCGATGCGATCGTCCGCGGCCAGTGGAACCTTGCGATCTTCGAGAAGTCCCCGCCAACCGTCACGGAATCCGACAACCGAACTCCCGTACCGACCCGCTGACGTCCGCACGACAGCCCGGATCACTGCGTTCAGGCCCGGGCAGTCACCGCCACCTGTGAGTACTCCGATTCGCATTGTGACTGCACCTCTCGCATTGACTGATTGTGAAACCCGTGCGGTTCCATCTTCCCCCAGCGGCCACGTCGCTGCAGGCTATCGCGGCGTAACGAGGCCACTTTCGTAGGCCAGCACGACAGCCTGGGCGCGATCTCTCAGATCGAGTTTCGAAAGGACCTTGCCGACATGCGTTTTGACCGTCTGTTCCGCAACGAACAACTTTTCCGCGATCTCCGTGTTGGACAATCCGCGAGCGATCAATTCGAGCACTTCGCGTTCGCGTGGAGTCAAGGCATCCAGTGCCGCTGGACGCGTTCGAGGCGTCGCACGACGGCTTGTCACGTCGGCGATGAGCCTGCGGGTGACCGTCGGCGCCAACAGGGCCTGGCCGTCGGCGACCACCCGGACCGCCCGGATGAGTTCCTCCGCCGGTGCGTCCTTGAGCATAAAACCGCTTGCACCGAGGCTGAGGGCTTCGTAGACGTAATCGTCGATGTCGAACGTGGTGAGCATGAGAACTCGAACCGGCGGTTCCCCACCGGCGGCAAGGATGAGACGCGCGGCCTCGAGTCCGTTCATCTCCGGCATGCGAACGTCCATCAGCACCACATCCGGGCGCAACCTCGCGACCTCGGCTACGGCTACCTTGCCGTTCGGTGCGTCACCGATCACGCTGATATCCGGTTGTGCGGAGAGGAGGGCTCCGAACCCTTGTCGAACCATCGCTTGGTCGTCGGCAATGAACACTGTGATGGGCACTCCGACAGCCTAGGCCGGGGTGACCGGCAACTCGGCTCGGACCTCGAACCCTCCGTCGTCTCGCTCGTGTGTCAAGAGCGTGCCGCCGACGGCCGCGGCGCGCTCGCGCATTCCCCGGATTCCGTTGCCGCCGCTGGTTTCCTGCACTACCGGAGCCTTCTCGGCCGTATTTTCGTTGTCCACCCGAATACTCACCGAGGTAGGACCGAAGGACACCGCCACGTCGATTTGCGCACCTGGTGCGTGCCGCGCGGCATTGGTGATCGACTCCTGAAGAATTCGGTACACCACCAGCCCCGTCGACTCCGACACTCTCGAGCGGTCCCCGTTGATGTTCCACGACAACGGAATACCGGCACGGGAGCTTCCCGCCACAAGCTCGTCGAGCTGATCGACACCTGGTTGCGGCGCCGTCTGCGCGGTTTCACCGTCACTACGGAGGACGCCCAACAATCCGCGGATCTCGTTGAGTGCAGCTCGCCCGGTCTCACCGATCGAATCGAACTCTGCCCGAATCTCCGGAGTCACGTCGGCAAGACGGTAAGGCGCACTTTGCGCTTGCACCACCACCATCGACATGTGGTGGGCGACGATGTCGTGCAGGTCCCGAGCGATGCGAGCCTTTTCCTCCAACACCGTTCGGCGTGTGCGTTCGAGTTCACTGACCTCTTCCTGCTCGGCCAACTGTCGACGCGATGCAACGAGTCGGCGAATCAGCAGGCAGAAGACAACGAGCGCGGTCAGACCGACCGCCCAACCGGCACCGTCACTTCCGGGTGTCTCCGCGAAGAACAGGAGGGCAGTCGATATGGCGGCCACCGCGACAACCTGCAACGGCGCGGTCAGGCTCACCGCCGTGAGCAGCGCCAGAATGACGAGGATGTGCACAACCTGCCAGGGATACTCGTAGCCGACCTGCAGGTCGAACACGTGCGGAATGACCAACGCAGATACTGCTGAGATTGCCCACCCCAGAGCAGGATTCAAACGGATCAACACAAACGGAAACGCGGCCAATGCAGCAATGAACGGCTGAATCGGCGGCGCAACCACATGCGTGAGGTGCAGGGTTGGCCACGCGATGGTAAAAAGAATGAGCGTCACCACGATGATTCCCACATTCCAGAACTGATCGCGCGTCATCTTTCTGGTTGCCGCCGCGACGCGCTTGGAGGTCTGGCTCGCTCTGTTCCTTCTGACCGTGATCACCCGTCAAGCCTAGGAAGTGTCGCGCCGAAAGTCGTCATACCTCAGAGTGAGATACCACTACCTCCGAAGTATCAGAGTGCACGGGTTTCTCACTCCGATGTCTTCGGATAAACCACACTGCGGAGCGATGTCGGCGCGGACTGCCCGCTCATAGCGTCAGTCAGCATGCGGATCACACGAGCAGCACTGGCGCTGGCAGCAGCTGCAACCATGACGTTGACGGCGGGATCGACTATCGCGCGGGCTACCCATCAAGAGAACCACGCTGCGGCGCAAGCTGTTGCGGCCGTGACAACGGACGGTGTGGCCACCGTGCCGTCGGACTTTGCCGAGTTCTCCGGCTACTCCCCCGTCGTCGTCGACGGGTACCTCGCCAATCCGAACGGCGATTGCTCGTCACCGATCCCGCTACCCGACGAGTTCGATTCGGCCTGCAAAGCACACGATCTCGGCTACGACCTCTTGCGCTACGCACATTCTCGCGGCGCCGAACTGGGCCCGTGGGCGCGTCAGGCCCTCGACGGCCAACTCGATCGCCGGATGCACGACGCCTGCGACGGTCGGGTTTCTCCCGCCTCCCGGTCCTATTGCTTCTCGATGGCCGATATTGCAGCTACTGCGGTCAACGGGAACTCGTGGCGTCAGAACTATCTGACACCGGTGACGGAATCCGGGTTCGAATACGGCACTGCTGGCGTTCTGGGCGCATCAGTATTCGCTTTCAGTGTCCTGCGTTCACGGCGGGTGGATCCGTCCGACAGCTTCTTCCTGCCGACGAAAGCGGTTGCAGCATGAGCGTTCTGAATGCATCACAGTCTTCTGCCCTCACCCGAATCTCCTCGCTGGCAGTACCCCGCGTCTCGACTTCGCTAGCGGTGGCTTCGATGTCCGTCGTGTCACTTGCCCCCGGACTACTCCCGAGATCGGCACTACTTCAAGGGGTGTTCAGCGGACTGCTCGTCGCAGTGGGACTCCTTGTGATGTGGGCATTTTCGGCCATCTCACGCAAGGTGACGCCAGAACGAGTCCAGGCCCGATTCGACGAACGATCCTGGCGCCTAGGTGCATTCGGTGTGGGAGCAGCCGCAACCGCCGTCGCGACCCTTGCCGCTGCCGGTTGGCAGAACTCACTTCGGGCAGCGATGAGCGTCCCGCCGATCGGAATCCTGTACTGGGCCGAAGCCGGATGTGTTGCTGCACTCACCGTATTGATTCTCGGCCTGGCGGTATCGGTAGTGCGAAAAGTACTGCACCGTCTGGGTTTTGCCCGAGCCGTCACGACTGCGGCACTGTTCGTCTTCGGACTCCATCTTGCCGTCGGGAGCATCAGTCCTGCAGGAGCTGTCCACACCGCAGCATCTCAGTCGCCGATGTCCGAAGGGCAAAAGTTTCTTGCGTCCGGAACTGACTCGGTACGTGTGTATGCCGACTTGGATTCTGCACCGGACGCCTCGTCACGTGCGACTCTCGCAGTCGACGAACTCGATCGGGTCGGCGGATTCCATCGCGAGGCAGTAGTGGTGGCCATTCCCACCGGCTCCGGGTGGATCGACACCCACGCTGTCGACGGCATCGAGCAGCGGTTCGGGGGCAACGTCGCGATAGTCGGCCAGCAGTACTCCGCCGCACCCAGTTGGGCAGCATTTCTGTTCCAGCGCAGCGACGCCGAGGAATCTGCTCGGGCGCTGTTCACTGCCGTCGGCACACACATTGCCGCGATGCCGGTCACCGAGCGACCAGATCTTTTTCTCTACGGACAGAGCCTCGGCGCAGTGGGCGGCAGTGCCGCTCTCGCGGCCGCGAATCCAACTAAACCCTGCGATGTTCTCTGGGCCGGACCACCGGCCGGCGCAACGGCATTGGACGGTGTGACCGTTCTCGCAAATACTTCCGACCCGGTGGTGTGGTGGTCACCTGACCTTGTCACGCAGCGCCCCGACCTCAGTCGAGCGGCTGCGGACGCTCCAACCCCGCCATGGATTCCGGTGGTCAGCTTCCTGCAAACAAGCATCGACATGCTCGTCTCGCTCGATGTCCCGGCCGGACACGGCCACCGCTACGGAACACAGCAAGGTACCGAATTGGCATCCTGCTCCTGAAACTGCTGTGCGCCTTTATTAACCGCGGGGGGTTAATAAAGGCGCACAACAAAAATCAGACTGCGGTACCGATCAGGCCGCGAGCTGCTTCGTACGCCGCACCGACGCGGTACAGACGCTCGTCAGCCATGGCCGGAGCCATGATCTGCAAGCCCACCGGCAGGTTGTCGTCAGCCGAGAGTCCCGAAGGAACCGACATCGCGCAATGCCCGGCCAGGTTGGTCGGCAGGGTGCAGAGGTCGGAAAGGTACATCGCCAACGGATCGTTGACCTTCTCCCCCAGCTTCCACGGGGTGAACGGGCTGGTCGGCGAGACCAGAACGTCGACCTGCTCGTAAGCCTTGTCGAAATCGCGGGCAATCAACGTACGAACCTTCAGAGCCGAGCCATAGTAGGCGTCGTAGTAGCCCGAAGACAGTGCGTAGGTGCCGATCATGATGCGACGCTTGACCTCTGGACCGAAGCCGGCCGCACGGGTGGCTGCCATGACCTGGTCGGCGCTCATGTTGCCGTCGTCGACGCGCATGCCGTAACGCATGGCATCGAAGCGAGCGAGGTTGGAAGAAACCTCACTGGGCAGCACCAGGTAGTACGACGCGAGCGCGTACTCGAAGCTGGGGCACGAGACCTCGACAACCTCGGCGCCGAGAGCCTTGAGCTGCTCGACTGCGGCATCGAAGGATGCGATGACGCCGGGCTGGTAGCTGTCGGAGTGCAGTTCCTTGACGACGCCGACCTTCACGCCGCGCAGGTCGCCGTGAGCGCCTTCACGGGCTGCAGCGACAACCGGGCGCACGGGTGCATCGATGGACGTGGAGTCACGGGGATCGTGTCCGGCGATGACCTCGTGCAGCAGCGCGGTATCGAGAACCGTACGGCCACAGGGGCCGCCCTGATCCAGCGACGAAGCGCAGGCGATGAGGCCGAACCGTGAAACGGTTCCGTACGTCGGCTTGGTACCCACGGTTGCGGTGACAGCTGCCGGCTGACGGATGGATCCGCCGGTATCGGTGCCGATGGCCAGCGGAGCCTGACGCGATGCGAGTGCTGCAGCGCTGCCGCCGCCCGAGCCGCCAGGGATACGCGTGACGTCCCACGGGTTACGCGTCGGACCGTACGCGGAGTTCTCGGTGGACGAACCCATCGCGAACTCGTCGAGGTTGGTCTTGCCGAGGATCGGAATTCCCGCGGCGCGAAGCTTGGTCGTCAGGGTCGCGTCGTACGGCGCTACCCAGCCTTCGAGGATCTTGGACGCACAGGTCGTCGGCATATCCGTCGTGGTGAAGATGTCCTTGAGAGCGATCGGGACACCGGCGAGCGCCGACGCGGGTGCGTTTCCGGCGGCCAACGAGGTGTCGACAGCTGCAGCAGCTTCGAGTGCCTGCTCGCCCGCAACGTGCAGGAAGGCGTGGTACTCGGAGTCGACGGCACTGATGCGATCGAGGTGCGCCTGAGTGACCTCTACCGAGGACACCTCACGCGAATGGATCTTCTCGGCCAGAACTGAGGCGTCCAGCGTGGTCAGGTCGGTCATTCGCCTTCTCCAAGGATCTGCGGAACCGCGAAGCGATCCTGTTCGACTGCGGGTGCACCCGACAACGCCTGCTCGGGGGTCAAGCCCGGCACGATGACGTCCGGACGGGTGACGTTGGTGACGGCGTTGGGGTTCGCCATGGGCGGAACATCGTCGGCGGCAACCTCGGTGACCACCTTGACGTGGTTGAGAATCGAATCCAACTGGCCGGCGAACTCATCGAGTTCGGCGTCGGACAGGGCGAGTCTGGACAGCCGCGCGAGGTGCGCGACCTCGTCACGGGAGATGGCAGGCACCGCGGGGCCCCTTTCGGAAGAGGACGTAAACATTGCCGGTCCAGCCTAGTTCCTCGGCCCCGCAGACCTGTAGTCGCGCCCAGGGTGTCCCCCGCCACGCAAGGAATCAGGCGAATTGTTTCGGGCGTGTCACAACCGTGTACTGCTGGTGTGACAGGGCCACGGCGCTCACCACAGTGCGTGTGACAAGTGCAAAGATGACTATTGCGCGGGCCGTCACGGCTCGGGCGTGAACCGAAAGCGAAAGGGACGAACGTGTCGTACCTGCTCCGCGTCAGTCTGCCCGACCGTCCCGGTAGCCTCGGCGCACTCGCCGTCGCGCTGGGTTCCGTCGGAGCCGACATCCTCTCCCTCGATGTCGTGGAGCGAGGCGACGGTTTCGCGATCGACGACCTTGTTGTCGACGTCGAACCAGGGGCACTCCCCGACACTCTGATCACTGCGGCCGAGCACCTGCCGAATGTGACGGTCGATTCGATTCGTCCGTATGCCGGAATTCTCGACACACACCGCGAACTCGAACTGATCGACTCCGTGGCCACCGCCAAGGACGACCGACTCCAAGTTCTGGTCGACGGCGCCCCGCGCGTACTTCGGGTGGGCTGGTGCGTCGTTGCTGACCTCGGTCCGCAAGGTGCTTATCGTGTGGTCGGAAGCTCGGGTGCACCGGAAACTCATGCCACCGACATCCCGTGGATGCCCTTGGAGAAGCCCACCGCACTCGACGGCCAAGCCGACTGGGTACCCGAGGTCTGGCGCACCATGGACACCACTCTCGCCGCTGCACCTTTAGGCAGCGGCGGACGAGTTCTGATGCTCGGACGCCCGGGCGGGCCGGAATTCCGGCCGTCGGAAATTGCGCGACTGGGCTATCTCGCCGGGATCATCGCAACCGTCCTGGGCTGAACCGTTCCAGCCCGTTCAGACCAGTTCGCGTACCAGCACAGTCAGTTCCATGCCCTTGACCGGTTCCCAGTCCCGCTCCGGGTCGTGGACAAAGCCGTTGCGGTCGTAGATACGACGCGCATCGACCATCTCGGGTTGGGTCGACATGACTACCGATTGAT